>DATJSB010000277.1:0-22023 GCA_035504315.1 Occallatibacter sp. | reverse complement strand
TCTGGAAGGAGAAGCCCAGCCCCGGTGCGACCAGTCCGGTGCCATAGCCGGCGTAGTTGCTCTGGATCAGCGAGACGATATTGCCATCTTTATCGATGGTGGAAAGATAGATCGTCGAGTTGCCATGTTTATCCAGCTCGGCCTCGATCTTCGACGGAACGACCTGGCAGGCAGCCTTGTTCATGTCGATGAGCTTCGCCCGCTGCGCTCCAAGTTCTTTTGAGATCAGCTGCTGAACAGGAATGGGCGTGAACCGCGGGTCGCCGACGTATTTGTACATATCCGCGTAGGCAAGCTTTTTTGCTTCGATCATGACGTGGAGAGCGTCGACCGAATTATGTCCGTACTGGGCGAGAGGAAAGTGCTCCATGATGTTGAGCATGGAGAGGGCGGCGATCCCCTGTCCGTTGGGGGGCAACTCGTATACGGTCCAGCCGTGGTAGGTGGTTGAAACGGGTTCGACCCATTCCGACTGAAAGTCGCGAAAATCTTCGCGGGTATGGAGACCGCCCTGCGAGTCCAGGAATTTGACCATCGTTTCGGTCATCGGGCCGTTGTAGTAGGCGTCGCGTCCATGCGCCGCAATTTGACGCAGGGAGTTGGCGAGAGCAGGGTTGCGGAACAGATCACCGGGCCTGGGCGGCTCGGGCCAGATGACGTAGGTCTCCCTGTATCCTGGCTGATCAAGGAGTCGCTTTGACACCCAGTAGCGAGCATTGCGTTCGGCCAGAGGGAATCCGTTCTGCGCATAGTAGATCGCCGGAGCAAGAAGCTGGCTGAAGGGCAGAGTGCCGAAGCGACTGCGCATGGCGTCCCAACCCGCCACCGCGCCGGGAACATCGATCGTCTCGACGCCGATGGGGTTAATGGAGGTAACGCCCCTGGATTTAAGGTAGTCGATCGTAAGGGCTTTCGGTGTCCAGCCACTGGAGTTGAGGCCATAGAGCTTCCCAGTTTTAGCCTCGTAGTAGACCATAAACAGGTCTCCGCCGATGCCGTTGACGTACGGCTGGACGACACCCATGACCGCATTGGCCGCGATCGCGGCATCAATGGCATTTCCGCCTTCTTCTAGAATGTGGGCGCCGGCCTGCGAGGCCAGAAACTGCGGAGTCGAGACGATTCCGAATTTTGAGACAACCATGGAGCGACCCTGACCCGGGACCGAGGCAAACTGCTGCGCACCCGCGAGCACCGAGCTGAAGAACACGACGACCGTACAGGCGAGACGTTTCATAGCAACCATTTTGCACGGATATGGTCGTCATAGCACGACGAGCGGCACCGCCTGGACGCACGGGGGCTGCAATCCAGAGAAAAGGTCCCTGCGGATGAATGCAAACTGCGCCTCGATCGACGCCCGCGCCATGTCCCACAGAGGAATTCACGGCATAACCGGCACACCTCTTCGGAAGGCAGCAGACCGCCATTTTCGTGGCTTCGATAAGGGTTCGATAACGGTTCCCGAGGGAGTCAAAACGGACGAATTGAGGCCAATCGTGCTCTGTGATTTCAATCGGTTACGGTTCCGGCGGTCTTTCACGGCGATAACACGGGTTCAAATCCCGTCGGGGACGCCAAATAGATTGAGCTACTTCCAAATCCCGTCCAGAAATCTGTAGGTCGGTTATGGTCCGACAAGGGAAAAGGCCCTCGCTGGGCTGCGCTTTGCGCAGACGGTTGTCGCCGAGCACCATGGTCACGATGCGACTCTGAGCATCGCGTTTGTTCTGGGTGATGGCCTGTGCGTCTAGGTTCATCGTCACCAGACTTTCGATCTCACAAAAACGAAATTAGTTTCGGACCTCTATTCCACTGGAACAATCCAAACTGACATTCCCCGGATAGCAGCAGCGTAGCCGAGGCGCGGGCGATGTCGAGGGCGGCTGCGCCGCCGCTTCGCGGTCAAGACCCTTGACACCGCCCTCTCCGCCTCGGCACACAATCCCAAATATCCGGGGAATGTCAGTAAATCCTCTTGTAGAGCAGCGCAGGCCCTCCGATGACCAGTTGATAGCTGCATTGGCGATGCAGGACCTTGCGAAGCGATTGTCAATGGGCCCATCGGCCGGTTGGCGCCGTCGCATATGTCATCAACCTTGAAGATTCCTCTTGCTTACCGAGGGGAGAACCGCTATCATCCCCTCGGTAACCGTGAGGAGGAATTTTGAGTAAACCTTCCGATCTTGTCCAGGGCACGTTGGATCTGCTTGTTCTGAAGATTCTGGCCCTCCAGCCACTTCATGGCTGGGCACTCAGCCAGAGGCTTAAACAAGTTTCCGGGGAGGTGTTGCAAGTGAGCGACGGTTCTCTGTACCCGGCATTGCATAAGCTGGAGCAGCAGGGCTGGATCCAGTCTGAGTGGAAGCCTACCGAAAATAACCGCAGAGCCAAGTTTTACTCGCTGACGCGGCTCGGGAAGCGACATCTCGAACGAGAAGCCGCCAATTGGGAACGTATCTCTGCGGCAATTTCCTACGTGGTACGGCTAACGGAGGTATGAGGATGCGCTTCGAGAACTGGGTTTACACGATTCCTCTGCGGCTGCGATCGCTGTTTCGTCGGAAACATCTCGGTGCAGAGCTTGACGAGGAGCTGCGCGATCACATTGACCGGCAGACTGAAGAGAATGTCGCGCGCGGCATGGACCCCCAGCGGGCTCGGCTCGCCGCTCTGCGTTCTTTCGGCAATCCCACGTTGGAACGCGAAAGGACGCGGGCCACCTGGAGTTGGAGCAGTTTTGAACAGTTGTTGCGCGAACTGCGCATAGGCCTGCGCACTCTTCGCCGCACACCGGGTTTTACCGTGGTTGCCATCGTTGTGATGGCGCTCGGCGTCGGCGCCAATGTTGCGCTCTTCACCGTGGTGCGTGGTGTGCTGCTCCGGCCACTGCCATTTGAAGACCCTGGGCGCCTGCTGATGCTCTATGAGAACGACGTTGTAGGTGGACATCCAGACAGCGTTGTCGCCGGTGGTATCTATGAGGCATGGAAAGCCGAAAACAATACCTTCAGCAGCTTAGCGCTTGAGCAGGACTCCCAGACCGATCTTTCCGCATCCGGTGGTCAGCTACCCGAGACCCTCAATAGCGCCAATGTCTCCTGGAATCTCTTTCGCACGCTCGGGGTGCAGCCAGCTCTCGGGCACGGCTTCACCGTGACTGACGACAGCCGCTCTTCGTCTGGCACCGTGGTGTTGAGCTGGAGTTTGTGGCAGCGTCGGTTTGGGGGCAATTCCGGCATTCTGAATCGCACCATCTATCTCGACGCGCAACCTTACACCGTGATTGGCGTCATGCCCGCGTGGTTCCAGTTCCCGTATTCGACCACCCAATTATGGACGCCGGTTTATCACTACGTACCTGAACAGCTGATGACGTCTCTTGATATGCATATGTTTCGCGCGATTGGACGGCTCAGGTCAGGAGTGACGCCAGCCCAGGCAACCGCCGACCTAACGGTCATTACGCGCCGTATTCATGATGCGCATCTCAACGACCCATTCATCTCCGTAGGAGCCAACAGCCGTCCGCTCCTTGAGCACATGGTGGGCGACATACGGACGCCGCTTTACGCGCTGTTCGCCGCCACGGCTTGTCTGCTCCTCATCGCCTGCCTCAATGTCGCAAATCTGCTTGTTGCTCGTGCTGCAGCGCGACGCAAAGAACTCTCGATCCGCATGGCATTGGGTGGCGGCCACATGCGCCTCCTGCGCGAGCACCTGATGGAAAGCTTCGTTCTCTCGGTTGTGGGCGGCGTGGCTGGACTGGCTTTCGCATACGGTGCCATTGTTTGGCTGGTGCACTCCCGCCCTGGCATGACCCGCGTCGGCTCTATTCACATTGACGCTGCGGTTGCCGGCTTCACTGTCGGGGTTATCGCGCTCTGCGCGCTCTTTGCCGGGTTGATTTCCGCGCTCAGTGCCAGTGACAGGAATGTACTCGATGCATTGCGCGAAACCTCCCGCGCAAACAGTGCAGGAGGGGCACGAACCCGCCTGCGTAAGGTCCTTCTCTCGGTCGAGGTCGGGGCTACAGTTGTGCTCCTGGTGGCGGCTAGTCTGCTACTCAAGAGCTACGTGCGCCTTCGCTCAACAAACCTCGGCTGTCTCACGGAAAACGTGCTCTCCATGCGAGTCAATTTGCCGGGTGCAAGTTACAAATCACCGGGACCTATGCCTCCTGTGTTCTTCGAAAGTTTGTTGCAGCGCGTGCGCACATTGCCTGGAGTTGACGCCGCAGGGATTGCCACGGTGGTCCCGGGCCAAGGACGTTGGGGCGATTTTGCCTTCAGCGTCGCCGAACATCCGCCGCTGGCAGAAGGCAAGGGCACAGCTGCCATTAACCGTTCCGTTGATCCCGGTTACTTTACGGCCATGGGAATCCCAATTTTGAGCGGCCACTCTTTCGATGACGGGCAAGCCTTCAATCATGTGAACGAGGTTGTCATCAACGAATCTTTCGTACAGCGGTATTTTCCGGGAGAAGACCCTATTGGTAAGCACCTGCGCATTATGGGGGGGCAGAAGCTTTATACCATCGTCGGCGTCGTGGGCGATGTCCGCTACTCGGTGGGTGAACCGCCAGCACCGATGCAGTACTACTCGCTGACTGCGCCAACACCTGCCGGTGATCAGAACTTCGGCACTCTGGTCGTCCGTTCCAAACATGATGTGGAACAGTTGGCTCTACCTATTCAGCGAATCATCGAGAAGATGGATCGCAATGTTCCAGTCTCCGACGTGCTTACGATGGATCAGCTCATTGGGACGCAAACGATTGACCAAAGTTTCAATGCCACGCTGATTTCCGGATTCGCGGTGCTCTCATTGCTGCTTGCCGCCGCTGGACTTTTTGGCGTGCTCTCCTATGTGGGAGCGCAACGTTCGGGCGAAATCGGCATACGCATCTCTCTCGGCGCGCAGCGCGGACAGATCATGAGGCTCATGCTTTCAGAAGGGATGCGACCGGCACTGACAGGGCTTTGTCTCGGGTTGGCAGCCAGCGCTGCAACAACAAATCTGATTCAAGCGATGCTTTATGGAACCAAGCCGCTCGATCCTGCAGTCTTCATTTCTGTTGCCGGGGCCCTTATTGCGGTTGCCGCATTGGCCTGCATAATTCCCGCCTGGCGTGCCTCACGCCTCGATCCGATGCAGGCTCTGAGAATGGAGTAGTTGGATTGGAACGACTCACAATGGGTGGGAATGAGGCGGGGGGCGAAGCTGCCTCTCACTGGAAATTCTCACTTTCCAAGTCCAGTTCAGGAGTGGCAAAGCAGTTCATCGAAGAGCCTCGACTCTAGCGGATTGCGCATAATCCCCAATGCGCTCACGGGCATCTGATTGATGGGCCAATAGATGAACTACCTTGTCTGGGCTGCCACACTGTAGGCCCAACTAAGTCTTCATGCTCTCTGCCCCTGCCTCTACAAGCTCAGCCCAATATCGTGACCGACGCTCATTTCGTGGCGTGGAGCAGGTGGTTCGATTTGTTGGGTTGGAGCTTGCTACTTCATGGCATCGGCTGACAAAATCACCGCGTCAACCGTCTTCCCTTGGTTGCGATGGGCGGTAATGGCGTGGCCGTGATCGAACTGGTGATAGTTCGCCGGCAAGGCACGACCATCCTCAGGCTGAATGCGTCCCCTCTCGATACCACGCACCGTCACCAGCTCGCCATTCGTGGCGCGGAAACCGGTGTCTCGGCGATTGGATGTAAGCATGAGCCGTTCGCCCGCAGCCACGTCGATTCGTTTCGAAGTTCACGTCTGACCATTTCAAAGCGAACAACTCGCTCATACGCAGTCCGGTGCACACATCGAGCAACACGAGCGTTCGCTCGCGCACATCAAGGGCAGAGAGAAGAGATTGGATTTCAGAAACGGAGAGTATGCGCGGCGCCTTCATGCGTCTTGCAGCTTTGTGTGTAAGTAGTCGAGATCACTCCCCGGGGTAGTGACCGGTGCCACGTAGCAGGCCCAGAACGGTACCACACAATGGGCCGTCCCCCCAAGCTCCCGGCAACAACTCATCCTGTCGATTTTGTTTGGCGCTAACCGATGCGTCCGGTCAGTGGCCGGTGGGTGGGGCCGCATCCGAGCCGCTGTGGACTGGGGTAGCCAGGCTCTCCACCAGGTCGAGCTGCTTTTTCCATGGATCGGCCTCGCCCACTGGGCCGTTATTCGTGAAATCGATCAATTCATCGTTTGTCGCCGAGTATCTGGGCCATTGCGGCAGACCGGAGCCGTTCGGGTCACCGGTTTTGGCGAAGTTGATCCAGTAGTCGTTCATTTGTTTTGCGATCGCTTCATCCGCAGGAGTAAGGGCGGCGCCATACTTATCGCTGACCGTGTCGAAGACAAAGGGGATCTCGGTAGCATGAAAAGCCCCGGGAACTTTGCTCCGGATGGATTCGGCAACGTAGGAGAAACGGTATTCGTACGACGGAACTCCATCATTGGCGAGAGTGCTGACTACAAAGCGTGCCGGCTCGGTCATCATCATCTCCTCAGCCACTTTCCAGCCCACCAGCATCGGATTGCCCGCATTGGTGGGATCGAAAGCCGCCTGGGCCTGCTGGGCGTCGGCTCCGAAGGCGGCCCAGATTTCGGGCACGGTCTTCCAGCGGGGGAAGCCGATATCCGCATTGTTAGTGCCGATCATGAAGGGCACCTTCCAGTAATGTCCGCTGAGCAGCGCCTGCTCAGGCGTCATCGTGACAATGGTGCCGTCCTCAATCGGGCCGCCATAAGTATCAGCCTGTTTGCCCATACTGGCCATGTTGAGACTGTTGACCACCTTCTCTGCAGGGAGAGCACGCAACGCAGCCAGCGCCGCCGCGTCGGTGCCGTCGATCCCATTGGCCCGGGCGAAGTTCACGCCCAGCTGTTCTTCCGACGGCAGGCCAGCAGGTGAGGTTGTGTTGAGATAACGCACACCCAGCAGGGCGTCGCGGCCGCCACCTGATTCGACTACCGCCTTCTCAAACAGGCCGCCGGTGACCGGAGAGGTCAGCAGCATCATCACGGAACCGCCGCCCGCGGATTCGCCGAACACCGTCACATCGCGAGGATTGCCGCCGAATGCCGCAATGTTTCGCTGAACCCACTGGAGGGCGGCGATCTGATCCATATAGGCGTAGTTGCCGAGGGGCTTACCGGCCTCCTCCTGCGTAAGAGCGGGGAACGCGAAGAAACCAAACCGCCCAACGCGGTAGTTGAAGCTGACAAAGACCACTCCTCCCTGCGCAAAGTGAGTTCCCGCGTAGACGGCGGGCGAACTGCCTCCGTTCACAAAACCGCCGCCATAAATCCAAACGATCACGGGCAGCTTCTCGCTCTTGTGGTGCGCAGGTGTCCATACATTCAGATAAAGACAATCCTCGCTCGGTGGCGTTCCCAGCGGAGCCGCGTCCGAGGGAAACGGCAGCTGCATGCAATCCGAGCCATACTGCGTCGCCTGACGAACATCGTTCCAGTGTGCAGCCGGTTGGGGCGGACGCCAGCGTAAATCTCCGACCGGAGGAGCCGCGTAAGGGATTCCTTTGAACGCCGCGACACCGTGATCCATCGAGCCCTGGACGACACCGGTATCCAATTTCGCCGTCGTGAGCGGATTTTGGGCGCCCGCCGGAATCGGCGGCGCGGCAAAGAGAATGAAGCATGCGATGATTCCAAATCTCTTCAACACGACATTTCCTCCGAACACTAACGAGCTACGGCCATCCAGATTTCACAGAGTGCGCACACGACAGGCCGGTCCGGTTGTCGAGTGTAGCGAAAGATCATCGCATTCGTACAATTGAATTATCGAAACGCAATGTTCTGAGAATCAAAACTCCCAGGCCGAGGCCATCCGGTGAGAATCATCGAATCCGTTGTTTTAAGATTTCAATCATCTTTCCGGCTGCCGATGAGAGCGAACGGTCCTTCCTGCGGATGATCTCGATGCGTCGGCTCAGGGAAGGTCGGCTGATGAGAAGCCGCCGGACTTCGTGGATCTTCTCCGCGCCCACGGCCGCTTCCGGCAGAACGGCGATGCCCAGGCCGGCACGCACCATCCCGATGGCCGTCGACATGTAGTTGACCTCGAAGGCGGGCGAAAGCAGCAGCTTTTCGCTGCGCAGCGCGCGGTCCAGAATGTCACGGACACTGCTGTCCCGAGCTGTCAGAATCAAAGGGTGCCGAACCAGGTCCCGCAGATTCACTGAGTCCCGCCGCGTCAGAAGATGGCCGAGAGGCGCGAAAGCGCAGAGCCGGTCCTCGAGCAGCGGGCTGCCGGTGATTTCCCGATCCATCCGCATGCGCGTGCCAATACCGAAATCCACATCCTCACGACGGACGCTGTCGACGACGCTCTCCGCAACGACGTCGCGGATCTCGACCATAATGCCGGGGTATAGCTGCCGGAATTCATGAATCGTCAGCGGCAACAGTTCAGCAGCGAGCGAGGGCAGCGCTGCGATGCGGACAACGCCGCGACGCAGGCCGATGAGCTGCCGGGTCTGCATCACCACGGCTTCGGCATCCAGCAGAATGCGTTCCAGAGGGACCAGCACGTCGCGTCCGGCTGCAGTGAGGGCAATCCGGCGTTTGCTGCGGTCGAAGAGGGTGACGCCCAGAGCATCTTCCAGTTGGCGAATTTGCACGGTGAAGGCCGACTGCGAGATGTGAAGTTCCGCGGCAGCCCGGGTAAAGTTGCCGATCCGCGCGGCGGCCAGAAAGGCGCGAATATGACGGAGATCATGAATCATCGCATTCTCCGATGATTATGTGTCGAAGATTCCATTTTACAGTTTTGGCGAATCCTTCCTATACTTCCGGTTGCCGTGCCTGCCCGCCGCCACGGTTCCGCCTATGCCCCTGGCATTTCTAGGTCTGCTCACGATCCTCGCTGTGCTGATCTCGATCCTCACCCGACGGGTCACACCGCTGGCGGCTCTCGTGCTGTTTCCAGTTGTCGCTTCGCTGATCGCCGGATTCGGCCTGCGCACAGGTTCGTTCATGCTTCAGGGCGTTCAGGGAATTGCCGGCGTGATCGGTATGTTCGTCTTCGCGATCCTCTTTTTCGGAGTGCTGACGGATGCCCGCATGCTGGAGCCGATCCTTGATGGCCTGCTCCGCAGGATCGGCACCCGGCCATCGCGGATCGTGCCGGGAGCTGCCCTGCTCGCACTGCTGGTTCACCTCGACGGCTCCGGAGCCGTCGTTTTCCTGATCACGATTCCCGCTCTTCTGCCCCTTTGCAATCGAGTGGGCATCGACCGCCGCGTGCTGGCCTGCGCGGTTTCGCTGGCAGCGGGCGTTAATTTCCTGCCCTGGACAGGGCCGACCCTGCGCGCTTCGGCCGTGCTGCAGATTCCTGTTACGCGCATCTTCCTGCCGATGATTCCGATTCAGGCAGCCGGGCTCGCTTTCGTCTTTGGCGCAGCGTGGTATCTGGGGAGGCGTGAAGAGCGAAGGCTGGCTGGCCTCCCGTGCGACGTTATGGTGGTCGCGGAGCTGCGTCCCGAAAAGCAGCCGCTGCCCCGCCACTTTCGGACGAATTTGATTCTGACGGCGGCTGTGATGGGCGCGATGCTGACAGGAAAGATCAACCCCGCGGTTGCGTTCATGATGGGCACCATCGCTGCGCTGGCTCTCAACTTTCCCTCTGTACGCGAGCAGCAGGCGCGGATCGCGGCTCACGCTTCGGCCGCGATCGCGATGGCCACCATTCTTTTCGCTGCGGGCGCCTTCACCGGGATCATGAAGGGCACGGGCATGCTGAACGCCATGGCATTGGCCGTCACGCATCATCTGCCGCAACATGAGATGCGCCTGCTGCCGATGGTTCTCGGCATGACGGGAATGCCACTCAGCCTGTTCTTTGATCCGGACTCTTTTTATTTCGGCGTACTGCCCGTGCTGGCAAAAATCTCGGCCGGCGTCGGGATTGCCCCGGTGACAACCGCCCAGGCGGCTTTGCTGGGTATGCATACTACGGGCTTCCCGGTGAGTCCGCTGACGCCAGCCACATACCTCGTCGTGGGTTTGTCCGACATCAGTCTTGCGCAGCACCAGCGCTTTTCGATCCCCTGGCTGCTGGGTGCATCGCTGGTGATGACTGCGGCGGCACTGGCGTTCCACATCATCCCCCTTTGACCGGCAGGAGAAACGAACCATGCGAAGTGTGAGAATCGGCGCGGGGGCGGGATATTCGGGAGATCGCATCGATCCCGCAGTGGAACTGGCCGAGAAAGGACGACTCGATTACCTCATCTTCGAGTGCCTCGCCGAGCGCACCATCGCGTTGGCGCAGAAGGCCCGATTATTGGATCCCCAGAGCGGGTACGATCCATTGCTGGAAGAGAGGCTGGAGGCTGTCTTGGGGCTGTGCGCGCGGAACGGCGTACGTATCATCAGCAACATGGGTGCGGCCAATCCGGTTGCGGCAGCCAGGAAAGCGCGGGAGGTGGCCCAGCGATTGGGCATCCGCAATCTGCGAGTCGCTGCGGTCACCGGAGATGAGGTGCTGGCCCTTGTGCATGCCGGTCTCGCGTGCTCAGATGAGAGCCTGCGGGCGATTCCCCCTGACCGGCTTGTCTCCGCCAATGCCTACCTCGGCGCGGATGCCATTCTTCCCGCTCTGGAGGCCGGCGCCGATGTTATTTTGACCGGCCGGGTTGCGGATGCTTCAATGTTCGTTGCCGCCATGGTGCACTCGTTTGGCTGGCCAATTGACGCATGGGAGAGGCTCGGTCAGGCCACGGTGGTGGGACACCTGCTCGAATGCGCCGGGCAGATTACCGGAGGCTATTTTGCCGATCCTCCCTACAGTGCAGTTCCTGGCCTGGCCCACCTCGGCTTTCCTCTGGCCGAAGTCATGGAGGACGGTAGTGCCGTCGTGACGAAAGTGGAGGGTTCGGGCGGCAGGATCACGCGCGAGACCTGCATCGAGCAGCTTCTCTATGAGGTCCAGGATCCATCTGCTTATTTAACGCCCGATGTGATCGCGGATTTTTCCGCAGTGCAACTGGAGAACGCCGGTACAGACCGCATTCGCGTGACGGGTGGGGAAGGTAAAGCGCGGCCGGAGACTCTGAAGGTTTCGGTTGGTTTTCACGATGGCTATGTGGGCGAAGGGCAGATCTCGTATGCGGGCGGCGGCGCCCTGGCCCGGGCCAGTCTGGCGCGCGATGTACTGGCCGACCGCCTTCGCCCACAGGACTTCACCGATCTTCGTTTCGACCTGATCGGTTTGAATGCAATTCTGGGTCCCCTGACGCGTGTCCATGGCGAACCGTCGGAGGTTCGACTGCGCGTGGCCGGGCGCGCCGCAACGTCGAGAGTCGCCGGAATCGTTCCGCGCGAGGTGGAGGCCCTGTATACGAATGGCCCCGCTGGTGGAGGCGGCGTCTCACAGTCCCTGCGGGAGACACTCGGCATCGTCTCCACCCTCATCCACCGTTCGCAGGTCGCCCCCGCCATTCACTATGAGGAGTCGTAAAATGCAGCTTCGCGATATTGCGCATGCCCGGGCGGGCGATAAGGGCACAGTCGTCACAATCTCGGTGATCGCGCGCCGTCCTGAGGATTACCCGATTATTGAAGAGCGCGTCACCGCGGAGAGAGTCACGAAGCTTTTCGGTCCCTGGCTCTGGCGTCCGGCGGTTCGATATTCGATCGCCCATCTTGCCGCCCTGAACTATGTACTGGAACGGTCACCCACCCAGTCAGTAACCCGGTCTCTGGCTCTCGACGCCCATGGCAAGTGTCTCAGTTCCGTTCTGCTGGACATAGAGATCTGACCTGATTTTGTCGGCGTTCACCGTCTCCGGGTTCCGCAAATGGAAATGAAAGTTCGAAGGACAGCGCCGTGACGGGAGACATCCTGCATAAGACGCGAGATGCGTCAGCACCTCGGAGGCTCGCGCCTGCGTCAACCCGTGATCCATCGCCCGGTTCCGGTGATACGTGATCTGTGCAACATGCCCTGACGCAACGAGCGCGCTGACAGTCACCAGACTCCGGTCTCGAGGCGCAAGCGCCGGTCGGAGCCAAAGATCCCGAAACAGCAAGTTGGTCGTGTATTGGACAACTCCCGGAGCCACAACGCCGAAGTTCTTCTCGACAGTACTCGCGCGTTGTACCACCGCGGCTTCATCGAGCGGCCCGAACGGTTACCTTGACTATCTACAAACGAAGATGTAGATAATCATGGTATGGGAAAACCAAGCGATCTGGTTCAGGGAACCCTGGATCTTCTCATCCTCAAAACGCTCTCCCTCGAAGCCAAGCATGGCTGGGCCATTGCCAAGCGTATTCAGCAGGTTTCTGGTGAGGTATTGCAAGTGCAGCAGGGATCACTTTACCCGGCATTGCACCGCCTGGAACAGCAAGGCTGGATCAAAGCCAAGTGGATGGAAAGCGAAACGGGCCGCCAGGCGAAGTTCTATTCGCTCACCGCCGCAGGGAGAAAACAGCTTGAGGACGAAACTGCCAACTGGAATCGCCTTTCCTCAGCCATCAATGTGGTGATTGAAGAAGTTTAGGCGGCAAGAAGGTGGGCCTTATGCGCGGGTGGGAAATGCTGCGGATGCGGATTCGGATGCTCCTCCGGCGCGGACGCGAGTCGCGGCGTCTCGACGCGGAACTACGTTATCACCTTGATCGGCAGACTGCCGAGAATATTGCTGCCGGTATGTCTGCTGAGGATGCACGCCGGGCGGCATTGCGCGCCTTCGGCAACCCAACCCTGCTGCGCGAGCAGTCACGTGAAAGCTGGTCCTGGAACGGAGTCGAATCCCTGGTGCGTGATCTGCGCTATGGCCTGCGCACCTTACTCCGGACGCCGGGTTTCTCAGTGATCGCTGCCCTTGTTATGGCACTTGGCATTGGTGCCTGCTTCGCATTATTCACCGTGGTACGGGGCGTGCTGCTCAAGCCGTTGCCGTTCAAGAACCCGGATCAGCTCCTGATGATCTACGAGCACGGGAGCGGCGGAGACTTGCAGAAGCCACTTTTCGGTGTTGTTTCCGGTGCGATGTACGCCGAGTGGCGGAAGCATAATCACAGCTTCAGCGATCTGGCTTTGGTGGGTTACAACGAGTCAAATCTCTCGGGCGGTGGAGAGCAACTTCCGGAACAGTTGCACAGCGTGAGTTGCACCTGGAATCTGCTGCGAACACTTGGCGTCCACCCCGCGCTGGGCCGCGACTTTATCGCGTCGGACGACCAGCCTTCCGCCAGCGGAACGGTGCTGCTGAGCTGGAGCTTATGGAAACGCCGTTTCGGAGGCGACCCAGCTATTCTTCATCAAACGATCCACCTGGATGGTAGTCCATACACCGTGATCGGCGTTCTGCCGGCGTGGTTTGCCTTTCCAGGCACATCCACACAGCTTTGGACCGCCGTGTATCATGATAATCCTCCGAACGAACTGACAAACCTCGGGAACCACAGCTTCTACGTGGTTGGACGGCTACGCGATGGAATGACTCCGGCCCAGGGTATCGCCGATCTTTCTCTGATTACGAAGCATGTTCACGATCAGCACCTCGATAATCCCTTCGTGGGCATGGCGGCAAATGCCCGCCCGTTGCTCGATGACATGGTAGGCGATTTCAAGCGTCCCCTGCTTGTGTTGTTGGCAGCGGCGTGCTGCGTATTGCTGATTGCCTGCCTCAACGTCGCCAACCTTCTCGTGGCGCGGTCCGCGGCCCGCCGTAAAGAGTTGGCGATTCGTTCCGCGCTGGGGGGTGGGTGGCTTCGGCTGTTACAGGAACGCTTGACGGAGGTTTTTCTTCTCTCGTCTGTTGGTGGTGCCGGTGGAATAGCGCTCGCTGTGAGCGCTCTCGCATGGTTCGTGCGCGTCCGCCGTGATATGACGCGAGTTGCCTCGATCAGCATCGATAGCGTGGTGGTAGCAGTGGCGGTCGCCCTGGTTGTTTTTTGTGCTCTGTTCTGCAGTTTGATCTCTGCACTGAGCGTGCGATACACGAAGGCTCTTGCGGCCTTGAATGAGACTTCCCGGTCCACCACTTCCGGTCGCACCAGAGCCACGCTGCGCAGGACACTGCTTGCCGTAGAGATGGCGTTGACCGTGATTCTGCTCATCGGTGCCGCGCTGCTGTCAAGGAGCTATCAGCGGCTGCGTGAAACCGACATGGGTTGCGTCACGCGCAATGCTCTTACCATGACTATCGACCTGTCCGGGAATCGCTACAAGGACCGTCCGCAAAGAGTTAACTTCTACAGCGCGTTGTTGACGCAGGTGCGAGCGTTACCTGGCGTGACTGCAGCAGGATTCGTTCGCGGCGTACCCGGCCAGGGCTATATGGGAGATTGGGGATTCACTATCGCAGAACATGCCCCTTTGCCGCAGGGCCGGATGCAATCCGCCATCAGCCTCTGGGCGGATCCCGGCTATTTCCACGCGATCGGCATCACTTTTCTGAAAGGACATACTTTCGATCCAAATCGGCGGCTTGATCAGGCCACTCAAGCTGTCGTCAGCGCATCGTTCGCACGCCAGTACCTGCCCAACGAAGATCCGATCGGAAAGCACATTCAGGTGGACAACCGGAAGTACGAGATCGTAGGCGTCGTCGGCGACACTCGCTACCAGGCCGCAAAACCGGTCCAACCAGTTCAATATTTTCCTCTGTATACCGGTTCCTATGACTATGGCACGTTGGTCATCCGTTCCACACACGATGTGGAACAATTCGCGCTTCCCGTGCAGCGTATCGTGCAGGGGCTGGACCGTGATCTGCCCGTTTCCGATGTGCTGACCATGGATCAGTTGCTGGGCAAGTCCACGCTCGACCAGAGTTTCAACGCGACACTGCTGATGGCCTTTGCCGTGATGTCGCTGTTGCTGGCGGCAGCAGGACTATTTGGAGTGCTGTCGTATATCGTGGCACAACGGACGAGCGAGATCGGCATTCGCATCGCGCTGGGCGCGCAGCGGGAACAGGTGTTACGCAGAGTCCTGCTCGATGGCTTACAACCTGCCCTGTTTGGGCTTGTACTTGGTCTGGCAGCGAGCACCGCAGTTGCGCGCCTGCTTCGCTCAATGCTGTATGAAACCCAACCGCTCGATCCCACGGTTTTCGCAACGGTTACCGCGATCTTGCTGCTGGTGGCGGCTCTGGCCTGCGCGGCGCCCGCATGGCGCGCTTCGCGTCTTGATCCGATGCAAGCGCTGCGCACCGAATGAAAGGGAAGAACTATATGCGTTGGTGGTATCAGTCGCTAATCTCGGCGAGAATGCTCTTCCGACGCGGGCGCGGATCGCAACGCCTCGACGCGGAATTGCAGTATCACCTCGATCAGCAGATTGCAGAGAACCTGGCCGCCGGCATGCCTTCCGAGACGGCGCCGGCAAATCCGAATGTCTCCGCCAAACTGCCCTGCCATTCGCCGGCGACTTCCCCGCGCTGCGACCAGTGGTTCTGTTCCTTCGCGGTGAACTCCTTTTGGTGGTAGTTCTGCGCCTGGCCTGCCGAGAGCGGGCTAAAGACCGAGGACAACACAACGATAAAACCGCTGTTCAGGAATCGGTGGTTTGTGCGGCGCGCATTCGATATTGTATCAATGAGTGTCGAAAAAACGACAAACCGCCGTCTTTGACCCATTGCCGCGCGGCAGCGCCGCCATCCTCACGCTGAGCCGGGACTACGCGGCGGGTCACAGGATTCCGAGCCACTTCCACGACCGCGATCAACTGGTTTTTGCCTCGCGCGGAGTGATGACCGTGACGGCCAACACTTGCGCCTGGGTGGTGCCGGTCCATCGCGCAGTGTGGATTCCGGCGAACACCCCGCACTCCATTGCTATGTCGGGAAATGTCGCCATGCGGACGCTCTACCTTAAGCCACGGCTGGCCGAATCGCTGCCGCGGGAGTGCTGTGTCGTCAACGTTTCAGCCCTGCTCAGGGAACTCATCCTGCAGGCTTGTCGTTGCGGTTCTTTGGGGCGCCGAGTCGTATGGCAAAGTCACCTGGTCGAAGTCATCCTCGATCAACTTCGGGCGATCAAGGTAGCACCTCTTCAGCTCTCTCTCCCGGAGGATTCTCGTGCGCTCCGTGTCGCCGAGGCGCTGCTGGAGGATCCATCCGACCCGAGGCCACTCAAGCAGATTGCACGAACATGCGGCGCAAGCAGGAGGACGATCGAGCGTCTTTTTGTGGCGGAGACCGGAACGACCTTCGGCAAATGGCGGCAACAGTTGCGGCTAATGCAGGCGCTACGCCTGCTGGGCGGCGGATCCAAGGTGACACACGCGGCGCTCGAGGCAGGTTACAGCACATCGAGCTCATTCATTGCCGCTTTTCGCAAAACGCTCGGGTCAACACCGACGCGATATTTCCGAGGCCCTTCAGGCGGTTGATACCTCCATTTCAACAGGGATGCCAGCAGTGCCGGCCATTGTTTCCAAGTGACCGCATCCAGATCATCCGGGGCACTTCGTTTCAGGCTTCGCGATCGGAACCGGCGAAGTATTCAAGGCGCCGTTTGGATCAGTGAGCCTTCACACAATGGCAATTGTCTGTCAAGGGAGATGTGAATCACAGTGCGACGGTTGCGACTGGGGATTATTGGCTATCCTGCATGAGAATCGGTTCCATGACCCTGGAAAGCGCGGGGACATTGGACGAGATGGACGACGGCCGAATGCTGCGGCCCAGGTCCAGCACCCGATTGGAGTGGGCAGTAAACGCCGGCCATGGAGGCAGGCCGGCACTTCCTGGATTGCCCGACTTGACGAAGTTTGTCCAATACTGCCGAATGGTCCGACCAAAATCCTCCTGTCCTTCCGTATAAGTCCAGTTGCGGGGAAACGTATCGCTGAGGAAGTAAAGTTCTTCGCCATGACAGGCGCCGAGCTTCGCTCGCTGACCGCCATCGACCCATGTGAATCGATAGAGATAAGCTGGCTGGCCCGTGCGGAACATGGCGTGCGCCATGGACCACGCCCCGAAGGCGAATGTGGCGTTTTCGAGTTTCAGATATTGGCCGGGAACCTCGGCATCGGAGGCCGCCGGCCACAGTCGGAATTCGCCGCGGGCCCAGGGGCCGGCATCGGCCCGCAGATATTTCCAGTATGCCGACATGGTCGCCGGGCCGGGTCCGAATACCGTGGCTTCATCTGCGTTGCTGCCGATCAGGACCGGGATTCGCATCTGTCTGCCCTGGGCGAAGATCCGGGCGGGTTGATCGGGAAGCACCCAGCCGTCCACAGAAGCGTCGAAGGCAAGCTCGGGATGGCGGCTCCAGGCATTCAGGATTGCGCCCGCCGGCAAGGACCGCAGCTTCTGAAGGGCGCCAGGACCGTCCGCCAAATCGAGATCCGCCGCCAGTTTTTCTCCATTGCCCTCGCTGGTTCCGCTGACCTGGTTGAAGGCAATCGGTCTACGAATGTCCTCGATCAATGTGCTCTCACAGTCTCCGCTCTCCATGATGGCCCGATGAAACAGTCCGCGCGCGAGAGGAGAAGCCATCATCAGGCAGATGTCGAATGCGCCGGCAGACTGGCCCATTGCCGTAACCCCGCCAGGGTCGCCCCCGAAGGCGGCAATATTTTCCCTCACCCAGCGGAGTGCCTGGATCTGGTCGAGAATGCCGTAATTGCCTGATGAGCGGTGGGATGACGCTGCGGTGAGGGCGGGGAGCGCGAAAAAGCCGAAGGGGCCGAGGCGGTAGTTTGCCGTCACAACCACAACCCCCAGCCGAGAGAGCGCAGGACCGAGCGGGTCGAGCTGGCTGTATCCAGTGCGATTGGACCCGCCGTGAAAGTATACGACCACTGGAAGCCTGGCGTGCGCCGTGAGCGCTGGTGTCCAGATATTGAGGTATAAACAGTCCTCGCTCCAGACCGGAGTCGGCAGCCACCTTGCGGGCAGTTGAGGGCACGCGGGTGCAAATTGCACGGCCTGGCGCGTCCCGGACCAGGGGCGCGGCGGCTGAGGCGGTTCCCAGCGCAAATCGCCAACCGGCGGGGCCGCGTAGGGGACACCCAGGAACGCGGCTGGGTCCGGTCCGTCACCGGAGCGCAGTCCCTGAAGCACTCCGGCGCTGACCGCGACTTTTGGCGGCCCGGCACCGGCCTGCCCACGCAGGTGCCAGATTCCAGCCAGCGCAGCCAGGACCATACACGTGATCCATCGCGGCCATTGAGCTCGCATATTGCAACCTCGTTTCAGGGCCGCTTCCGCATATATTCTCCGCGAAAGGCGATCGTCCAGGTCCTGCCGCCATCGGAGGATTTTTCCCATTCCTGCTCAACTTTGTTGGCGTCGATACGGCGAATCGTCACTCGATTCAGGATGGTTTCTCCATTGGGTCCTCGGCTCGGACCGTTGAAGAAGGCCAGGCCCGGCGATGCTTTGCCATCGACAAAAACGTGGACGCGGCCCTCGTTATCCGCAAACATGCCATGCCAGCTTTGGTCATCGGCGCTGTAAGCAAACAGGTTTTCTCCGGTGTGGCCGCGCCCGCCGTCCCAGCGCTCGACTACCACGCACTCATCGAGCTCCAGGGAAACGGTGCTGGTGGCGGAGGGCGAACCGCCCGGGGCGGCGATGGTCCACTGTCCCAGCCAGAAGTCCAGTGCCCTGTTGTCGGGGTTTGAAACGCAAGGCCCTGCACTTGCTGCAGCGAATGCCTGCGGCAAAGCGCCGAACCACACTCCCGCGACCACGACTGCAAGCAGTCCTGTCGATCGGGGAAGCTCTTTGATCAATGTGCGATTCATCATTTGAGACCTCCTGCATCTGAACCGGCATCATGGGAGGTGTCCGGCCCGAAGCGTCGATCAACTTTCGGTCGTTTCCTGCTTCCGTTCCCGCCGGTTCGAATCCCCGTCTTCCCAGGGACGCAGAGTGTGGAAACGGAAGAAACCTGTCGCCCTCTCGACTTGGATTGCTTCGAATCCCGCGTCCTTCAGCCTGACCGGAATCTTTCCGGATCTCCTTCGATCCTCTAAGTCAGGTTTCGTGAAGTATCTCAATGGGGTTGATTTGCGTGGCGCGCCACAACGGAACGGCCGCTGAGAGCAAGACAATCAGTCCTGCAATTGACACCGCAGTGCAGAGAACGACCGGATCATGGGCGGAGATAGCGAAGACCAGACTGCTCACGTATCGCGACGCGGCCCAGCTTCCTGCCAGCCCGATGACCAGCCCAAGCGCGCCTATCCTCGCAGCCTGTCTCCCGGCACGGCGTAAGATGGCGAAGCTCGCCGCTCCCAATGCGATGCGAATGGCGATCTCCTGCCTTCGGCAGCGAACCCAGTAGTTGAAGACGCCATAGCAACCGATACTGGCCAGGATCACTGCAATCCCGGCGAAGAGGACCAGCAGCAGCGTGGTGAAGCGCCGCTGAACCAGTGTGGCGCCGAGCCACATATCGGCGGTTTTCAACGACTGAATCGGAACATTGCTGTCGATGGAAGCCAGCGTTCGCCGCACGGTCGCAATCATGCTTTCCGGATTACCCCTTGTCCGGATCATCACCACCATTGCGGGATCGACCCGCTGAGCGGCCGGGAGATAGATCTGCGGCAAAGGCGGGCTGTCCAATGCGATCTGGGGCACATTCGCCGCAACGCCGACGATTTCAGCGACGGGACCTTCCATATAGGGTCCGCCGACTTTAATGTGCTCGCCGACAGCAGAGCGAGGGTCCCGCCACCAGGCGCGCGCAATCTCTTCATTGATGACTGCAACTGCCGGTCCGCCTGCCCTGTCGTCATCCGACAGGGCGCGTCCCGCGACAAGCGGAATGCGCATGGTCTGGAAGTACGCCCCGTCAGCCATATTGATCATCGTGACGGGCATATCCTGCCGGCTGGGCGTGGGTTTCTCCATAACGGAGTACCACCAGTCCCGACAGTCGCCAGCCGCCGGAGGACAGTTCACCGCGCCAACCGATTCGACTCCCGGCTGCGCGCGAAGCTCTGCTTCAAGGCGCCGATAGAAGTCAGGAGTGGCCCCGTCGCTTTTGTAGCGTGACGGCGGCAATTGCAGCTCGAGTGCAAGCAAGTGCCTGGGCTCGAATCCGGGATTCAGGGTTTCGGCGGCCCACAAGCTCCGCAGCAGAATCCCCGAAGTAAAAAGCAAGACGACAGCCACCGCGATCTCCGCGATGACAAGGCCACTACGCTGCGTGTGCCCCATCCGGCTGGCGCCCGAGCCGGTGCTGCTCTCTTTCAGCAGAATCGTCAGACTCACCTTGTCTGAACTGACCAGGGGCACCAGGGAGCACGCCAGTGCCACTACCAGGGTCAGCGCCGCCGCGAAGATCAGCACCGGGAGGTTCAGGCTGGCTTCTGAAAGCCGCGGGATATCGCGTGGCCCGAGCACCTCTATGGAGCGTAGTGCAAGGCCTGCGAGAAGGATTCCGAAAGCACCGCCTACCAATGTAATCAGTACGGTCTCCGTCAAAAGCTGCCGTGCAAGCCGGATCCGCCCCGCGCCAATTGCAGTCCGAATTGCCATCTCTCGCGCGCGGGTGGTCATGCGAATCAGCAACAGACCGCCGATGTTCGCGCATGCCAGAACCAGGACCAGGCAAACCGAAGCCATCAAGAGGACGAACGCATGCCTTACTTCGCCTGTTCGCTGCGCCGTCAGGAACTCGACAAACGCGCGATGGTCGTCTTCGGGGCCCGGATCCGCGAGCGCCAGCCGCTGCATGATCGTATCCAGGTCCGAGCGCGCCTGCGACAGCGTAACTCCAGGCTTAAGCAGCCCCAGCGCCTGCATCCAATCGTGATCGTCCCGTCTGGTAGCCTGCGCAGCCGAAGGGCGGAACGGAAGATAGTAATCGACCGGCGGGAGAAAGAAGCCCGGATCCCGGCCAAGTACGCCGATCACAATATAGGCGGTCCCATTCAGGGTTATGGTCCTGCCGATGATCTGCGGATCGGCTGAAAGCGTCCTGGCCCAGAAGCGTTCGGTCACAACCACCATCGCCGGAGACTGTGGCTTATCGTCACTCGCGGTAAAGAGCCTGCCCATCATCGGGCGCGAGCCGGTCAGCTGCAAGAATTCGCTCGTCACCTCGCCGGCATGGGTGAGTACTGCCTGACCGCGGCCTGTGAGCGTCAGATCGGCCTTCTCGAAGCCAGCCATCGACTCGAAGGAGTGATTCTCCATCCGCCAGTGTTCGAAATTGATCCAGGTTACGCTGATGCCCCTGGCTTTCGCAGAGGACTCGCCGAGCCACACCAGTCGTTCGCCCGAAGGGAAAGGCAGCGGCTTGAGAAGAACGCCATAGACCGCGCTGAAGATGGCGGTGTTTGCGCCGATTCCGACAGCCAATGTCAGAATTACGGCGAGCGAGAATGCAGGCGCTCTCAGTATCCCACGCATGGCATAACGAATATCCTGGAGAAGCGATTCCAGCGCGTGCACTTGCCGCGATTGACAATTCATTTTTCCGCTCCCTGGGGCCGTGAGCCGGCAATGTGCGAGGGCCGGCTCGAAGTCTTCATGAACTCGCCGCGTTTGCCTCCGAGCCGGTTCCGCTTTGGTCCAGGGCACCCTGTGGACGCCGCGCACAAAAACGGAAACAGCCCGAGCCCCTCTCCACCTGAATCGCCTCGAATCCCGCCGCCTTCAGCCGGATGGGGAAAGTGTCCGGATCGACCGAAACAAAAGTGTCGCCAAGGTGAATCATGCGCATGAAGGCGCTGGGCAAGCTGTCGGAGCCTGCCAGTTCGCCTCCGGGACGCAGGACCCTTTTGATCTCGCGAAGAACGAGGTCCTGCAACGAAGGCGACGGCACATGATGCAGCACGGTGAACGCGGCGCATCCTGAAAAAGCGGCATTGGGGAAAGGCATGGATACAGCGTCGCCGTGGACAACCTCAACATTGCTGCCGCTCAATCTCAGGCGCAGTGCTTGCGCCATGCCGGGATCGGCTTCGATGACGGTGAGGCGAAGGACCTGCGCACGCAGAAGGTCGGACGTGAAGCCTGGCCCGGGCCCAACCTCCAGAACATCGTCGCCCAGCTCCGTGCCCGCAAGAACCCAC
>DATJSB010000276.1:0-9445 GCA_035504315.1 Occallatibacter sp. | reverse complement strand
CAATCAGAGGGGCGGTGGCCGATCTACGGGACAGGCTCAACCACAGTTGGCCTCAGGGGCGAACGGCCTTACCGCCGAAACGTGAAATCATCCTCACGCCTCTCAACGCAACATACAAGGGGCGAATCGATAATAGCCCAGCGTGGAGCCCGCCGCGGCGGACGGAACGCTGGGAAGACGATCCGGCAAACGCCGCGCCCCGGAGGGTCGCGACGAAATCCGCCAGATGCGTCGCATCTCGATCCCGAGACCTGAGAATCACCCTGGCCATCCGTTACAATGAGTGCGCCATGCGCCTCAATTCCTTTTTGTTGGTGTTGCTCGTTTCGTCTGCATCTGTTGCGTCCGCAGCCAACCTCAAGGTCCGAGTTAAGGACGGGTCTGGCGCGCCCCTCCCCGACCAGCTGATTATCGTCCGTTCCCTCGATGAGCCGAAAGAGGTCTTCCGTGTCCTTTCAGACAAAGAAGGCAACACCCCAGAACACGATCTCGTCCCTGGCCTCTATCGCCTCATTAGCACAAATCCTTACGGTGCGTGGGGGACTGTTATTCGAGAATTCGTTATCGGATTCTCGCCTGTTTCTCTAGATGTGCAGGTGCCGGTTGAGCCTACCCACGGCTTCGGAGACCGAGTACCGGTGCACACTCTCGACTATGTGCCGATTCATGTTCGAGTCTGGGTTGTCGATGATGAGGGAAAGCCCATTCCAAAGGCATTGGTCCTTGTGCGCAGCTTCGACCTCGACTTCGAGCATTGGTATAAGACGAGCGACCGCGGCGACGTCAAAATCGAATTACCCGATCCGCCCATAACCATCCTCGGCTACTGGCAGGGTAAGCTGGCGGTGACCGAACTCAACGATTCGCAGGCTGCTTCAAGCTCTGGAAAAGCGATTACCCTTAAACTCAAATAGGATTCGGCATGTCGCTGGTGCCGACTTGCCGACTCGCCGACTCGCTATGATGACCCCATCCGACTTTCTCCGCATCGCGCTCAGCTTCGAAGGCGCCGAAGAAGGCTCGCACATGGGCGCAGCCGACTTCCGCGTCGGGGGACCCATCTTTGCCACGCTCGCTTCGGTCAAAGAAGGTTACGGCAACCTGATGATCACGCCCGAACTGCAGGCCGAGTTCATCGCCGAGAGGTCAGAGCTATTTCTGCCCGTGCACGGCGGCTGGGGACGCATGGGCTGTACGCACATCCGCCTGGCCGAGGCCGATGAAGATTCCCTGCGCGGCGCGCTGCACACCGCCTGGAAGCTGCGCGTGGAGAAAAATGCTAAGGTAAGTGGCAAGTCCGGCGACAGTGCCAAAGCCAGCCAAACACTGCGCAGTCGCACCAGGACCGGCGCGGCGTTACACAAAACAAAAATCAACAAATTTAAATGAATTCTTTTTGTCCTGAGCGAGTCTGATCCGGCATAGGAGGCATCGCATGAAGGTAGGTGTACTCGGTTCAGGAACAGTTGCCCAGACCCTCGCCGCTGGGCTCACAAAATATTGTCATCAGGTCTTCATCGGATCGCGCTCGCCCGAGAAACTGGCCGAGTTTGCGGCGAAGAACGCCGGGGTTACAGCCGGCACTTTTGCCGAAGCCGCCGCGTTTGGCGAGCTCATCATTCTCGCCGTCAAAGGGAGCGTTGCGTCTCAGGCGCTGAGCCTCGCCGGGGCCACGAACCTCGCCGGCAAAGCCGTCATCGATGCGTGCAATCCCATCGCCGATGCGCCCCCGGTGAACGGCGTTCTGCAGTTCTTTACGGGATCGAACGACTCGCTTATGGAAGCGCTGCAGGCCGAGTTTCCCGCCGCTCATTTCGTCAAAGCCTTCAATTCCGTCGGCGCACCGCGCATGATCGATCCCAAATTTGAAGGCGGCAGGCCCACCATGTTCATCTGCGGAAACGATGTGGCTGCAAAGCAGGGCGTCACCGCGCTGCTCGATGAGCTTGGTTGGGAGACCGCGGACATGGGCGCGGTTGAAGCTGCCCGCGCCATCGAGCCGCTCTGCAAGCTCTGGTGCATCCTGGGATTCACCGGAAACGAGTGGACCCATGCGTTTAAGCTGTTGAGGAAGTAGCGAGTCAGCGAGTCGGCAGGTCGGCGCAACGCAGTTTCAAGAACGTGGAACTGTCGCCGCAGCCAGCGGAGCATCCACCTGATACAAAGTATCGGTCCGCGACTTGGCGATCGTCGTCAGGCGCCATCCCTCGCTTTTGAGGCGCGATGCGATCCAGATCAGCCTCGGTGTTCCCGAGTACAGGAGCAAGAATCGCGGGTTGCGGGCAAGGAAAGCCTGGTAGTCGGTAATCGGCATCGGAAGATAGGCGCGGTCAATAGTGACTGAAGCCTCGGCCACGAAATCCTGCTGCCGTTCGGCATAGGACAGGTCGGACAGATAAGTCATCCGGCTGCGGATTGCCTGGCTTGAATACCACCACTGCGGTAGGTATTCGTAAGCGTTTGCAACCACAATTGGCTGGGAGGAGGGCGCATTTTTCAGTAGAGGTGAGAGGGCCGTTTGCGCAAGCTGGGTGAGCGCCACCGGATGTCTGAATTCTGACACGGTGGTTTCGATCGCCGTTACCGAAACAAAGATGAGGGCAGCAGCGGCCAACAGCCGGTCAGCCACCGGGCGCAAAAGGGGAACGCGAGGTAGCCCCCAACCCAGGACCAGCGCAAGCCCAAGCGTGGTCGATATTGCATATCTGGGCCAAAAGAAACCCGCCCCCGCGCGTGAAACGGCGAGCACTACCAGGTATAAGAAGCAGAGCGCGGCGGCAGCGCCCCATTCGTGAACCGGCACCGAAGCGACGTCTCTCACTGAGCGGTTTCGTTTGCCATCTGCCAGGCTGATCAGCGTGAGGAGCGCAACAATCGCCAGTAGCGACAGCGGAACCGTCCGAATGTAATAGCTGAGCATTCCCCACGATGGTTTGGACCAGAAATGCGGGTCTCTGAGGACCGGCGCACCAAGAACTGCCTGCGATTGATGCGCCAGGGGAAGGGTTACGACGAGCGGCAAAAGTCCGGCGCCGATTGCAATCAGCATTCCTGGGTCGAACCGCCGCCGCGTGATGAGTCGCAGAATCTCTCCTGCTGCCAGAAACAGTCCTACGTGGATTACGCCGAAGTGATGGGAGAGTATGGCTCCGGCCAGGCCCAAGGTAACGCCAGAGAGAGGCAGCAGGCGATTCTGTTGCCGTTCGGAAGCAACCTGCCACGAAGCAAAGGCAAATGCAGTGAAGGTCAATAGGAACGTGTATGGGCGCGCAGTGATTGCCTGGCTCTGCGTCATGACTGCGCCCCACACAACGGCCGCCGCAAACAGCGCCTGCGCAGCGTCGGCGTGCTTGCGCGCAATGCGATAAGTCAACAGCCCGGCAGCCACGTAGGCAATAAGGTCAGGGAGTCGTAGAACCAACTCCGTCGGGCCGGGCAAATGAAGGAAAATGCGCGCGATCAAGTAGTGCAGAGGCGGCTGGCCATCGGCGGGAAGCGCCTTCAACATCTCTCGATAGGGGGAAACCTGTGCGATAAAAAAAGTGAAGAACTCGTCGAACCAGAGCGGTGTTTTCAGCGCCCCATACACACCGTTCAAACCAAAGACGCACGCAGTGAGCAGCAAAACGAGTTTTTTGTACCGTGCCATCGATTGAGTCAGAGATTCGCTCAGCCGGTAAATGGCCGAAAGTTTGGCAAAAGAATGAGCTTCACCTGCGACGCTCATGCGGCCGGCCGCGTCTGATTCCATATCTTGTAGATGGCCGCCACATGGCGGAAAAAGATTTCCGGCATCTTGCGCCATTTGTAGACCTGGGTCGTTCCTGCCGCGCGGGTGCGATGATGGATCGGGAATTCAAGAAAACTGTAGCCGTGCCGGTGGCAGCGAGCCACAAACTCCCACCAGAATCCCTCCCGCATCTCACCCATCTCGCGCGCCAGCCGGTGTGCGACTTCTCTTCGAGTCAGAACGAACGGGCAACTGGGATCGTGGACGGGCGCTCTGAAGACAGCCTGGTAGATCAAGTAGAAGAACCTTGAGAAGAAGCGCCGCACGAATGAGTCGGCGCGATCCACGCGTCTGCCGATCAGGACGTCGGCGCGGCTACGGTTTTCCCAGAACTTGGCAAAATCCGCAGGGTCGCATTGTCCATCGGAGTCAACGCACAGCAAATAGTCGGCCTCGGTCATCGCCATGCCTTCGCACACGGCTTTCGAATAACCCTTGCGCGCTTCACTCAAATTCAGGCGCATTGGCAACTCGTTTGCCAGGTTTCTCAGGACCGCCTGGGTGTTGTCCCTACTGCCGTCTTCGCACACGATGAAACCGGGCTCAACAGCCGGGCAGATGATCGCGTACATCTCGCGGATCGTTGCCTCGATGCTGTCCGCCTCGTTATGTACCGGCAGCAGAATTTCTACTCCCACCAGCGCCACGTCGAGCTCCCTTCTTTTTGCGACACGTTGTGCCTGGCGCCTGTGCCGAGCAAGTTCAGCGCCTCGACTTTGAGAAGGCGATCCATCGGCTGGATGCATTCAAATGATAGCGCGTTACACGGGCCTTCGAAGGGTTGTGCCGGGAGCGTGCGAACCATCGCGCTTGGGGACGGGCTTACCTGCCGCCTATTGGCTCGCCGGCTGGTTTTCATTTGCCTGTTTCATTTGTAAGTGCACTCCATTCGCTATGATGTACTGGCGATGTCAGGCAGCGAATTTCGTGGCAGATGGGCGCTGGTGACCGGCGCCAGCGCGGGCATTGGCGTGGCGCTGGCCCGCGAGCTCGCGAAGCTAGGCGCAAGGCTCGTCCTCACGGCCCGCCGCAGGGACCGGCTGGAGTCGCTGACCGCCGAACTTGCCGCGGCCGGAACCGAGACGCGCATCGTGATCGCCGATCTCAACGACCCTGCCGCGCCGCAACAGATCTACGACGCCACCGAGGGCGCGGGCCTCACCGTCGACATTCTGGTCAACAACGCCGGCCTCGGCCAGTACGGCCCATTCTGCGCCGGCTCCGTTGAGCAGGAGCTGAGCCAGGTGCGCGTTAATTGCGAAGCCGTGGTGCGCCTCTCGCGCCTCTTTGTTCCGCGTATGGTGGAGCGCCGCCGCGGATGGATGCTGGTGGTCGCA
This sequence comes from Occallatibacter sp., assembly GCA_035504315.1. Lineage (GTDB taxonomy): Bacteria > Acidobacteriota > Terriglobia > Terriglobales > Acidobacteriaceae > Telmatobacter. The sequence goes on along the minus strand of DATJSB010000276.1, from coordinate 4,318 downwards.
TCCACGGCCAGCTATCAGCCGCTTCCTTATTATTCAACTTACGCAGCCTCTAAGGCCTTCGACCGCTTCTTCGCCCAGGCTCTTGCCGCAGAGGTCGCGGGCCAGGGAGTCACGGTCACCACGCTCTGCCCCGGACCCACCGAAAGCGAGTTCTTTGAGGTGGCGCGAACCCGTGCCTTCAATCGCCGCCGCCAACCGGCTGAAGAGGTCGCGCATCTTGGCATCCGGGGACTGGAGCGCGGCAAGCTCACCGTCATCCCCAACTTCGTCGGCCACGCCGGCGCCATGGCCTCGCGCCTGCTGCCCGTCGGCTTCGTTGTGCGCACCATCGAACGCGTGATCCGTTCGAAGGGGCTAAGCGGGTGACTCATACTGCAAGTTGAATTTGCCGGAACCGGGACGCGAGATGCAAGGGTCGAGGCCTGAAGGCCAAGGCTTTATGTGCCTTTTCAGGAGGCTGAAGCCCCCTGCTCCCTCCAACGATCAGAAGGCGAAACGACTGCCGATTGTCGGTGCAAAGTTATTGTCGCTGTTATACGGGACGCCGGGGCCATGAGGAATGGCGATGTCCAGACCGCCGGTCACCCAGGAATATGCAACTCCGGCAAAAGTGTCGAAACGCTTCGTGAAATGATGATCAGCATAGAGCGACCCGAAGTTGAGGGTGCCCGCGCAGGAACTGCGGAATCCGGCAGCTACCGAGCAAGTCGGCGGACTACGGAAGTCGTTCTGCCGCTGTTGATACCAGGCGAAAGTGAAGTCGGTTTTGCTGCGACAGGTGTACTTCGCGCCCGTCCACAAGATCTGCACCAGCTTTTCATTATCGAGATTGTTGTCTTCGACTCCGCTCATGAAATAGCCGCCCTGGTCTGAAGCGCCAACGCCCAGCGGGTTTTTGGGGTTGTTCTGCCAGATGTATTCGTATCCGGCATAGAACTTGAAGGTGTCCGACGCGTATTTGGCGGCGGCCATGATTGCGTTGTTGTCGGTCACGATGCCGTATACGGTGTTGGCCGTGTCGATGACATTAGCCCCGGTGATGGGGTTGGTATTGATGCTGTCGGTGGTCGACTGATAGGGCTGCGTCAGGCTCTGAGCCCCCAACAAGGGGTTCAATACGCTGATTGCCTGGTTGTAATGCTGGTAGACCAGGTCAGCGGAGAACTTGGCGTACTCTCCGCCGAGGTCGAATCCAAAGGCGTTATTATGTGCTTCTTCCGCCGTACAGTTCGCGGCAGTCCAGGTTGCGGAGGCCGAGTAGCAGCCGGCAGATCCATCGGCGAACTTATACATCGCGCCGAAATGGACCGGGCGATAGCTGATGCGATACTTCAGGGCGTCGTCCCAACGGCTGTCTTCGGTGTCGCCGCCGCCGGACATAGTGCCGTTATATCCTATGTACGAAAAGGCATAGCTGCCGGTGGCCGGATCGTAGAGGAGCATTGCATCGGTGCCTAGAGAGCGCTGGCGGCCGAAGGTCAGCGTGCCGGCATACTTGGACGATATACCGGCATAGTATTCGTCATTGAAGGGTTGGCCCGCGCGCGCGCCGTCAATGGCTATTGAATAGCTGGCCCGGGGAAGGCCGTTGTTGATGATGTCGGTCTCTGACGCGTTGGCCAGCAGGCCGGACTGCGGATTGATGCCGGTAGAAGCGTTGAACACAACGGACCAGCCGTGCGCAAACTCTTCCTTGCCCCTGATTCCCAGACCCGTCTGCTGCAGGTTGTTGGGCGCAATGAGGAAGCGATGTTGATAGCCGTTGCGGTTCACCAGCGATTCGCCTTCGTAGTTGTAGCCGTTTTCAGGTAAGCCGTGGCTGACGTAGCCGAGGCCGGCGTCATAGGCGCCATACAGCGTGATGCCGTGCCAGGTAAGCGCGCAATCGGAGGTGGCGAATTCGTGGCCGCTCGCGCAGGGGTCGGGGGTCTTGGGCTGCGTTTGAGTGCCGGCCGGGGCTGCCTGCGCGAAGGTTAACGAAGATGAGAAAACGAGTACCGCCGCGATGGCGGAGGGGAGAGCAAATGCGGGGAATTTCATCCATTCCTCTCGAATCAATTCGAATTAATACGAATTATATTCGATTCGAAGGATCTTTTGAATCTTGTGGATGGGGCATTCGAGAGCAGACAATAGCCAGTAGCCAGTAGCCAAGAGCCAAGAGCCAGCAGCCAATGGCCAGCAGCTAGAAGCTAGAACTTGGAAGCAGCTTCTTGTTCCCGCGTTCCCTTTTTCCCCCGTTCCCTGCTTTTCACGGCCTCCCAATCATGACTTCGGTGGCCTTGATCAGGGCTACCGCCTGGTCGCCGGGTTTGAGCGCCAGCTCGCGAGCCGCATCGGCGGTAATGATGGCCGTTACCCTCTGCCCCCCGACCATCAGCACCACTTTGGCCAGCAATCCCTCAATCGTCACCTCGGCAACCGTGCCCAGCAACTGGTTGCGCCCGCTGATCCGGCCTGGCCCGGCGTGGGCCTGGACGGCCGGCAAAAACTCCTCCAGCGCCTCGACGGGGATGCGGTGGTGCCCCCCGGGGGTCTTGACAGTCTTAATTCGGCCAGCCAGAATCCAATGCTTGAGTGCGGGATAGCTCATTCCCAGCTTTTCCGCGGCTTGGCGAGGGGTGAGCAGTGTCGATGAGGGCATGGCCATCATTCTCCTACAGCAATGTACTTTACACGGTATTCAACTGCACGCGCCCTGCATCTGTTCCCCGGTGAGGCGCGCCAGGAGTTTTTTCTTGTTCAACCGCAAGCCCGGTTTGCTTCCCCCAAGACCTCAACAGTCGAGAACCCGGCCCATTGTTCCAGTGCGGGAAACACTTCCGCGCATGGGGGTCAGCCGGCGCATTTTGGTGACAGCAATCACTCGACAGTGGCAGGTACGGATGATAGCCTTCCCGGTGGAAAAGTCGTATCTCGTTTGCAGTTCCCGTTCACCTCAGTTGTCAGTCATTTGGCTTCAAACATTCAGTCAGGAGGAGTTGTGACTCCAGTTGGTAGCGTGTACTTCTTTCTCGGTGTGAGCGTTTTCTCGCTCATTTTGGCCATGTTGTTCTCGCGGCAGGTCAGCGGTTCCGGTTTCGGCACAGCGGTCATGCTGAAGATCTCCGCCGCCGCCAAGCAAGGCGCCAAGGCCCTTCTGATGCGGCAGAGCAAGATCGCGGCGGCCGTCACGACAGTGATGCTGGGCCTGCTGCTTCCCACTTTCGCCGGCGCGCAGGAACACTCGGGCGGGGGAGAAGCCAATCTGATACTGCCCGATCTGTCGAAAGTGAATTTTCTCGGCGTGAACGGACATTCTCTTCTGACCTGGGGATTGCTGTTTTGCATCGGCGGACTGTTGTTCGGCCTGGCGACCTACGTGCAATTGAAGAACCTCCCGGTTCATCACACCATGCGCGAAATCTCCGAAATGATCTATGAGACCTGCAAAACCTACCTGATCACGCAGGGCAAGTTCATCCTTCTGCTCTGGGCCTTCATCGCGGTCATCATCGCGCTGTATTTCGGCGTTCTGGCGCCGGTGCCGGGAAAACCGATTGCGGTTACGTTGCCGATCATTCTGCTGTTCTCGCTGGTCGGCATGGGGGGCAGCTACGGGGTGGCGTGGTTCGGAATTCGCGTCAACACATTTGCGAACAGCCGCACGGCATTCGCAGGCCTGCGCGGCAAACCCTATCCATGCTTTGCGATTCCGCTCAAAGCCGGCATGAGCGTGGGCATGATGCTGATCTCGGTCGAACTGCTGTTCATGCTCTTCATCCTCTTGTTCATCCCGCACGATTATGCGGGCCCATGCTTCATCGGCTTCGCGATTGGCGAATCGCTGGGCGCCGCGGCCCTGCGTATTGCCGGCGGCATCTTCACCAAGATCGCCGACATTGGCGCCGACCTGATGAAGATCGTATTCAAGATCAAGGAAGACGATGCGCGCAACCCGGGCGTTATCGCCGACTGCACGGGCGACAACGCGGGCGACTCGGTTGGCCCCAGCGCCGACGGCTTTGAAACCTACGGCGTCACCGGCGTGGCCCTGATTGCATTTATTTTGCTGGCGGTTCCAAACACCACCACGCAAGTGCAACTGCTGGTATGGATCTTCGTCATGCGCGTGGCCATGCTCGTTTCCAGTTCGGGTGCGTACTTTTTCAATGGCGCAATAGCCAAGGCGAAATACGCGCACTCCGACGAAATGGACTTCGAAACGCCATTGACCTCGCTGGTTTGGATTACGTCCATCGTCTCCATCATCCTCACCTACATCGTCTCGTACTTCATCATCCCCGATCTCGGCGACGGAACGCTGTGGTGGAAGCTG
>DATJSB010000275.1:0-7067 GCA_035504315.1 Occallatibacter sp. | reverse complement strand
CCTTCGGGCCGGGGCCAGTTTTCCTCATTTCATCGTCCCTCGTCGCTAGCAGACACCCGGTATGCGTCACTCCTCATTCCTCGAACTGAGAAAAACTGGCTCCCGGCGCCAGCCACCCCAGTAGTGTTAACAGGCCCTAGTGCACCGGGCCTGAAAGCCGGAGCCTCCGCTAAATCGATTACTTACCCGGAGGCGTATCTAACTCTTCGCTGAAACCCTTTCGAGCTCGCCTACGACGCGCTCCAGCTCATCGACGATTTCGTTGCCGGCGGAGTTCCTGAACACCTTCAGCAACTCATGGAAATACCAGAGCTGCTCATCGCGGCCGCGCTTGAAGCGGCGCCAGATCTCGTCGCCGATGCGCCGGTAGTCGGTGAGGATCGACTGGGCGTTGTAGAGCTTGTCGGCCGCAGAGATCAACTGCACATCGGGGGGCTCGTGGCGCAGCCGGTCGACATAGGTTTTCTTGCGAACCTCCCACTTTTCTTTTTGGAAGGCGTCTTCAGCCAACGTGTCTGAGAGCGCTTCAACCATGCGCGCCACGTTGGCCCCAAAGTTGAACTCAACGTCTTTGAGCCGCGGCGCGCCGCCGTGATCTTCGACCGTGTCGTGAAGCAGAGCGGCAATCACCATGTCCTCGGTGACCGGGAAATCGACGCGCCCCGACTCGCCCATCACCAGCGACGCGACGCCCAGCAGGTGGGCCATGTAGGGAATTTCAGTTCCCTTGCGCCGCTCGATATGCAGGGTCCGCGCGTATTCTACGGCGCGCGTGAACCTGTCGCTCAACAGCAGCCAGTCTGCGGGCTGCTCTGCTTTTGCTTCTCTATTCATGCCTGCCTCCAACCGATCGACTATACAGGTTGCGGAAAAACTCAGCGAGCGCGCTTTAGTGCGAGAGAAACGTCGCTCAGGGGTTAAAACCCCGACTCATTCTCCAGACCTTATCGGCACGGATAAATCCGTGCCCTTGTTACAAAACACCCCAGCGCGAGTTTTTCCGCAACCTGTATAGCAGCGGTCACTGCTCCAGCACCGGATCGCTGAAGAGCTTAGCCTGGGGTTCATCTTCAGGATCGCAAAAATTGCTCAGGCCCACCCCGACCAGCCGGTAAAGTTGCCGCTCGCCGAGGTTTATGCGCTCCCTAAGCGAAAGCGCGATGCTGGTGAGCTCGTCACAGGTTGCCGGGGGCGACGGTGGAGTCAGGCTGCGCGTCAAGATCCTGAAGTCGCTGGTTTTCAGCTTCAAAACTACGGTGCGGGCTCGGCGGGTCTCCTGGCGCGATGCCGCCCAGGTCTTTTCTGCGAGCCGCCGGATCAGCAGCTCAGTTTCAGCAAGAGGCACATCGCGCTCAAAAGTGTCCTCGGCTGAGATGGATTGCGTGGGCCGGTCGGGAACCACCGGGCTTGAATCGATGCCGCGCGCCAGCTCGTAGAGCCGTTGCCCATGGCGACCGAAGCGCCGCTCAAGCTCGGCGATCTCAAATGCGCATAAATCGCCGACCGTTTTGACGCCCATCTCCGTGAGGCGCAACTCGGTTACCTTGCCGACCCCGGGCAAGCGGCCGACCGGCAAGGGGGGAAGAAACTTATCGATGTCTTCGGGCTGGATAACGAACAAGCCATTCGGCTTACGCCAATCCGAAGCAATCTTGGCCAGAAACTTGTTGGGGGCCACGCCGGCCGACGCGGTCAAATGCAGTTCCTCCCAGATCTGCGCCCGGATGGCGCGCGCCACCCGGGTTGCAGTCGCGAGTCCGGTCTTGTTCTCGGTCACGTCGAGATACGCTTCGTCGAGCGAGAGCGGTTCGATCAGGTCAGTATGGCGCTTGAAGATCTCGCGAGTCTGACGGGAAACGGCGCGGTAACGCGTGAAGTCGGGCGGCATAAAGACGGCCTCGGGACAAAGTCTTTCGGCGCGCAGGGCCGGCATAGCTGAGCGAACTCCAAACCGCCGAGCCTCGTAGGAGGCGGCGCAAACCACAGAGCGGTTTCCGCGCCATGCCACCACGACCGGCTTGCCACGCAGCTTCGGATCGTCACGCTGCTCCACCGACGCGTAAAAGGCGTCCATGTCGACGTGGACAATCTTGCGCTGTGCCATTCTTGATGGATTGTAAGCCTGCTCAATCTCCGGGTGAATGCGGGCTTCCGTTGAATGCGAGCCCTATCCGGCAAATCGGTTCCCTGAAATGAGCGCCAGAATTCATGCCGCCAGGATGCGGCGCAGCCAATCTGTCTATTGTCAGGCCCGTGTGATACAACTGGTAGCGATATCACCTGAGATGCCGGACCCTCGCATTGCAGGTTCCGTTGTAGGTCCTATGGCAGAGGTTTGTAACACCCGGGTCCTGACGCTCGATATTGGCGGCAGCCATATCTCGGCGGCTCTCTGTATGGGGATTGACCTGCACCTTGGGCCGGTTGCAAGCGCGCACTACGGAAACGTTACAACCAGCGAAGGTTTCGTGAATCTTGTGGGCGACCTGGCCGCCAAGGCTGCTGACGGCAAAGGCTACGGCATCGGCGCGACGTTCGCCTTTCCGGCTCCGTTCGATTATGACGCCGGAATCAGCATGATGCGTCACAAGCTTCCATATCTATACGGATTTGACCTTCGAGGTGCATTGGCAGCGAAACTCGGCTGCGATCCCTGCCAGGTGCGTTTTCTCAACGATGCAGATGCGTATCTTCTTGGTGAAGTTGCGGCCGGAGCCGCTAATGGCTTTGCGCGTGCAGTGGGACTCACTCTCGGCACCGGCATCGGCTCGGCGTTCGCTGTGAATGGCAGGCTGGTCACCGTGGGTCCAGGGGTTCCCAAAGACGGCGAGATATGGAACGTCCCGTACGAGAACGGAATCGTCGAAGACTTTGTTTCCAGCCGGGCCATTGCCGGCAACTACCAACGGCGCACCGGAAAGACGATCCCGGTGACCGAGATTGCTGCCGCAGTTCCGCACGACGTTGACGCGCGGGAGGCATTTGCCGAGTTCGGCCATCATCTCGGGCAGGTTATCGGTTCGCTGCTCGGGGATTTTCGGGCCGACGTTGTGGTGTTAGGCGGGGGCATCTCCCGCTCTGCGGAGATCTTTCTGCCCATTACCCGCGCCGAAGTTCCGAGTCGCAACATGCAAATCCGCGTCTCGGCGCTGCTCGATTGCGCACCGCTTGTGGGTTGTGCGGCGGCTACGTATACCGGACTGCGCGAAACCAAGACCAGTCATTCAGGCAGCACGATCGCGACTTCAACCTATCCGGCAGATCGTGCTTCCAGCTAACTATCGAGTAAGCGTCGCCTGGCGGCAACCAGCCGCAATCGACCCGTTCGCCTCGATTCCTTGCTTCCCTTCCATTCCTTGCTTCCCTTTGCTCGTTGCGGAGCCTTTCCAATGAATCCAAATCACTTTGACTGTTTCTGCTCGCCGCGCCGCGCGGTCCGGCTGCTCTCGGTTGCCATTCTCCTGGCCATTTCACCTGTTCTTCTCGCCGCAAAAACAGTTGTTTTCTGGCAGCCGGGATTTCCCACCGTGGACAGCGATCCGGTTGACCGCGATGCGCTCGGAAAGGCTGTCGGCGAGGGCACAGTGTTCGCCGATCTCAAGGCTCTGAACGATCCCGCCACGCTGGAAGCGGCCGACTTGCTGGTCCTGCCCTACGGATCGGCCGTCCCCGTTGATGCGTGGAAGGCTATCAACGCTTATCTGCACGCGGGCGGAAACCTGCTGGTAATTGGCGGGCAGCCGCTGCATCTTCCGGTGACGGAGATCGCGGGCAAGTTTGTGCAAGACGCGCCCCAGGACACCTACGGCCGCGTTCTCGAATTCAACCATACCCATGAGGTTCCCGTTCCATCTGCAGCCCGCTTTGCCTGGAAGCACGGCTACGCATTTGCTGAGAAGCCGCAAGTGCGCGCACGCCGCTTTTTTGCCGTCGAAGGACACCTCGACGGTCTCGGTTACATGGTCGATTCCACAGGCCTGCTTACCGCAGCACCGGCAATTGTGGCCAATTATCCATGGGGCTCGTTGCAGGGCAGCCGCGTCGTGGCCCTCGACTTCAACCCGGAGCCCGGCTACTGGCAAAGCGCGGACGGAGTTGCACTGATAGGTCAGGCGGCGCAGTACGCGAGCCAGGGAGCGACGATGTTCTCGGTTGAGCTCGAGTACTCGACCATCCGTACAGGCGAGACACCTCAGATAACGGTTCATCTTCGCATTCCGCGCCTCGACAAGACCCATGAGAAAGTCGGCGGAGAGGTAAAAGCTGAACTCAGTTCCGAGAAGGGTCTCATCGATTCCGTCACGCTGCCTGTTGCCGATGCCGCAACGGCCAATCTGCCCGTAGCTTTCAAAGGCGAACTGCCTCCAGGTTTCTACACGGTTTCAGCCAACTTGAGCATTGGCGGGAAGTTCAGAGAGTTCTATCAGAATGGTTTCTGGGTTGAGCCCGATACGGCGGTCAACTCCGGCCCGGTGCTCGGGGTGCATGGCGACTTTCTCAGCGAAGATGGAAAGCCATTCTTCCCGATCGGCACTAACTACTTCACCACTGAAGAAAATGGATGGGATTTCTCAGGCCCGCGAAATGCCTGGGTGTGGGACAAGGATTTTCGCGAGATGGCGGCGCACGGGGTGAGCTTTGTTCGCACCGGCGTGTGGTTTCCGAACACGAATTTCGTCGGCAAGGATGGCGCGGTCAACCAGCGTTTTCTGCGCAACCTTGAGGCGTACCTGCTGTGCGCGCAGCGGCACAAGATCGCGGTGAACTTTACGTTTTTCGCTTTTGCACCGATATACGACGGCTCGTTGCGGGGCAAGATGTTCGGGGCATCGGTGGCGAATCCTTATCTCGATCCCGCTTCGCTGGCTGCTGAGAAAGCCTACATTCGTTCGGTCGTCGATCGCTTCAAAGAAGTTCCGTTTCTTTCCTACGACCTTATTAACGAACCCAGTTTTTCGAATCCCTACCACGTCTTCAACGCCAATTATCCAAATGGCGACCCGGCTGAAACGGCGGCATGGCGCAAGTGGCTGAGCCAGAAATACAGCGGCAAGTTGGAGGCTCTTGCCAGCGCCTGGCGCGTGACTCCCGACAAACTTGGCAGCTTCGACGCCATCCCGCTGCCTGCGCCAAAGGACCTGGCTGCGGATCGCTATGGCAACCCCAACCTTGTCCGCGCTGTCGACTACAACCTTTTCGCACAAGAGATGTTCAGCGACTGGGTGCGTGCCATGGTTGCGCTGATTCGCGGCGCCGGGAGCAAGCAGTTGATTGACGTGGGACAGGATGAGGGCGGCGTGATGGATCGCGTCCTGAACCAGTTCTATGGCAGCGCCGGTGTTTCGTTTACAACCAACCACACTTACTGGCAGGACGACGCGCTGTTGTGGGATTCAGTGGTGGCGAAACGCGTGGGCCAGCCTAACATCACGGGTGAAACCGGCTACCAGCCCGTGTGGGCTCCCGACGGCAAGTGGCGTTATGACGAATTGACGGGGCTCGGCCTGATTGAGCGCAAGTGGGCTCTGGGGTTTGCCGATGGCTCGAGCGGAGCGTTGCAATGGGACTGGGCGCGCGAAGCCGACTTTGGCATGCAGCGCAGCGACGGTTCGGCCAAGATATGGGAGAACCAGATGAAGGCGCTGGGTGAGTTCGCCCGCCAGGCTGCGCCGCTGGCAACGGGCATCAAGCTGCCCGAAGTTGCGCTGGTTTTGCCCCAGTCGTTTCAGTTGTCGGTGGGCAACGCGTTCGCACTCGAAGCGCAACAGACTGCCGTTCGGGCACTTTATGGATATGCGCGCAGCGAGGCTTATGCGGTTGGCGAATACCAGATCGATCAGCTTGGTTCGCCGAAACTCATCCTGCTACCGTCGCCTTTTGGCTTAACTGAGGAGGCGTGGCAGGCGATTCTTGAACGCGTGAAGGAGGGCGCAGTCCTTCTGGTCACAGGCCCGTTTGACGGCGATGCGCACATGCATCCGACGGGACGACAAAACACGATGGAATTGAAAAACGAACACGGGACTGGCCTGAAATACAAAACTGCGCCGCTGGAGGCGCGCGAAGATCGGATGCGCTTTCCGGGCGGGGATGAAAAGCTGGTCTTCTCCGGCAACAAGACCACGTATCTGAACCGCGCCGAGCTGCCATTCGGCAACGATTGGGCTGAGACATTTTACGGCAAGGGCAAAATCTATTTTGCGGCCCTCCCCATCGAGCTCAACGACAACCTGGCCGCAGTGGGGGATGTGTACCGCTACGCTCTGAAAATGGCGGGCGTCGATCCGGTGTACTCCACATCCATCTCCGATCCGGGAATCATCATCTGCCCCACGCGGTTTCCCGATGCGACTCTTTATGTCATTACCTCCGAGTCGAATCAGAACCAGGTGGAATTCGTCGATCTGCGCAGCGGCAAACATGTGACGGGCACGCTCGAGAGTGGCGAGGCTGCGATTGTGCTCATCGGCAAAGACGGCGAGATGATTGCTTCGTATAACTGGACCGGGCAATAGCCGTTTGCCGGTGCGGCGCAACGTGTGTCGGGCGACGGCGACGACCAAAAAAGTCCGGTGCTAGAATGGCCGCCATACATGAGAGTGGTGCGCTGGAAGGTTGCTTTAATGCGCGGCTGAAGACGCCATTAAACGCAGCGTGTGCAGAACAGGTTTAGCGAGGCAGTGAATATGAACTTCTTTCGTCGGCTGGTGGCTCTGGCAACATTTTCGGCAGTCGGTATATGGGTATCGGGTTGCGGCGGCAGCATCGGCAGCACCAGCACTCCGCCGCCCACCATCACAAGCTTTGTCGCCAGCCCGGCTTCAGTAGCTGACGGGGCCAGCAGCCAGCTTACTGCGGTCTTCTCCAACGGCACCGGGGTCATTTCGCCGGGTAACGTCGCTGTGACGAGCGGAGTAGCTGTCACCGTAACGCCGCCGAGCAACGCCACGACTGTGTACACTCTCACGGTGACCGGCACGAGCGGAACGACCGCCACTCAGACAGTTTCAATCCAGGCCGTGGCTGCGCCGGTCATCACCAGCTTTACTGCCAATCCGGCTACGGTA
>DATJSB010000274.1:0-33145 GCA_035504315.1 Occallatibacter sp. | reverse complement strand
ACCGACGAGCTGGTGGCCACCATGGGCGGCTACGGTTTCGTTGAGGATTATTCCGCCGCGCGGCTCTATCGCGACGCGCGCATCAACCGCATCTTTGAGGGCACGAACGAAATCAACCGGCTCATCGTAACCGGCTGGCTGATGAAACGCGCCCTGAAGGGGGCCTTGCCGCTGCTTCCGGCCATCAAGCGGGTGATGGACGAAGTGATGGCTCCTCCTTCATTCGACGGCACGGGCGAAACTGGCGGCGTGCTCGCGCGCGAGACCGCGGTGCTGGCATCGGTAAAGAAGATCGCCCTGTTTGCCGCCGGCGTGGCCAGCCAGCGCTACATCACCGGGCTTGAAGAGCAGCAGGAGATCATGGCCGACCTCGCCGATACCATCGCACAGATTTACGCGCTCGAGTCGGCATTGCTGCGCGCGCAAAAACTGGCCGCCGCGGGGCGCGGTTCAGCCCCCGTTGCCGGGGCCATGGCGGGGCTGCTTGCCGACGATGCCATGGACCTCGCCGAAAGCGCCGCGCGCCACATCCTGGCCGCGTGCGCCCAAGGCGATGCGCTGCGCACACAGCTCGCCATTCTGCGCCGGCTCGCACGCTTCACTCCAGCCGATACCGTTGCGCTCAGCCGCGCCACGGCGCGCTTCTGCATCGACGCCGAGAAGTATCCGATCTGAATTGAGGCCCGCGGCGCGGCTTACGGCAGTTCGCGCACCTTGAAGTCCTTGAACACGATTGGAAAACCTTCCGCCTCGAGGCCGATATATCCCTTCTCGACACCGGTCTGGACCGTATTCACCACTTCGCCGTTGACGGCTAGCGTGCACGTGGGGCCTGAACAGCGGATATCGTACGTGTTCCACTGTCCCGGTTCATGCAGCCGGTTTTCTTTCATGTCCTTCTGTAGATTGAAGCTCGTGAGTTTGCCGTTGACCGGGGTTTGGCCAAAGATGTATCCGCCGCCGGTCGACGTCTGGGCCTGATGCCAGATAACCCCATTTTCGTCATTGCGAAAGAAAACGCCGCTGTTGTACTGGGGCGATCCCGGCTGCGGAATGAAGCGCCACTTCACGAGGAAGGTAAAGTTGCCCAGCTCGCGATTGAAGCGCAGCCACTCGTGGCCGCCGTTGCCGTCGCACCTGATCTCGCCTTTCGCTGCATCGATGTGCCACTGTGCTATGTCGCTCACCGGATGCATCGGCGGAATCGCAATGCGCGTCCACTGGCTTTGGTAATCGGCCGGAAAGAGATTAACAGTTTGTGCGAACGCTTGTGCTGCGCCGGCCGTGAACGCGCAGGAGACAGCGATGTATAGCGCCAGGAATGCCTTTCTTTGGATTTGAGCCCGGAGATTCATCAGTTCCTCATCGGCACCGGGGCGCAGAACTGCCACGCGCCGTGAGCCGGCTCGAATTGTAGCACCGTGGTCTTACCGGCGGAGGCGCGGCTCAAGGTCACGGCCCGCCGCGAAAACGACGAGCGAAACCAACCTCAGAACGCCGTTCCGCCGTTGAAGTCCTTCGTGACGGCCGTATAAACCCCCGTCATGCACGCCGCGTCCGAAAAGATCAGTCCCAGCTCGCGGTTGTTATCGAGCGAATTCTCAGTAAAGTTCTCCGAGCCTGCAAACAACTTTGCGGTCGCTGTTCCGTAGTCGGCCAGCACCGTTTTGGCGTGAATGTAGTAGCCGGTAGACGAGGTGTACACCGCAATCTTCGCGCCGGCATTCTTGAGCGCCGTCAGCGTGGTGTTGTACTTGTTCTCGAGATTCTCCTGCACCAGCGTGACCGTGACGCCGCGCTGGAGCGCTGCCAGCAGCGCATTTTCAATCTCAGACTCTTCAAACTCCTCCTGCGACAGCAGCAGTGAAGCCTGGGCTCCGTTGATGAGCGCCAGCAGCGAGCTCAACGAGTTCGTCGGACTCCAAACCAGGTTATCGCCGGTGGGCGCGGTGATCGTGGTGTTTGTGAAATCGGCGTTAAAGGTGGTTTCGATCGCCGCCACATCGGCCGCATCGTTGGTGATCACGACAAAGTCGCGGGTCGTCGCGTAGTCCACGGGAGTCAGGTTCAGCGTCATGATCGCCGACGTCGCTGCGTCAATGGTGATGGTCTTCTGGTGGGTAACTGAAAATGCGGGATTCGACCAGTGCGGGTTGCAATTGTTCTTCTGGAGGTAGGTGTACGCCGGCGTGTTGGTCGTCTTTTCGCTCTGATCCAGAATCACCCGCACCGTGATGCCTTTGGCAGCAGCGCTGGCGAAGGCGTCCATCACCGTCACGTCGGTAAGCTCGTACATCGTCATGTCGATGGATTTGGTTGCGGTCGCAATGAAGTTGTAAATGGGCGTCAGGCCCTGGTCCGGCTCGGTGACGAGCGTGTAGTAAGTGGCGGCCGCCGGCGTCGGCGCGGGACCGGGAGCGGGCTTGGGCGTTGGCTTTGGCGCTGGCTTTCGAGCCGGTTTGGGCGCTGGTTTGGGTTTCGGAGCCGGTTTGGGCGCCGGTTTGGGCTTTGGCGCTGGTTTGGGCGCGGGCTTCGCAGGTTTGGCTGCTTTCTTTGCCGCCGCACTGGGGGCGCTTTTAACCGTTTTCTTCGCCGCCTGGCGAGTGGCTTTCTTTGAGGGCATAGATGGTCTCCGTCTTCCGGCGCAACGTTGTCTCGAGGCGGATCGGTCGATTGCGAGGCGACGAGAGCGTTGCTCCTGGTTCGTTCATTCGGATCATTCGCGGATCGGGGAAAACAGCCAAAGGCCCAGGGAGAAATACCAGGATTGTGACCCGATTGGTCGGAACTTTGGGCCTTCGTTTTCCCAGACTACAGCGGTTCCAGAATTGCTATTCCCAGGAGCCACGGCTGCTGAGTGGCAGTTTCCTCGAGAAAATGCCACCTCTCACCAATCTTGAGGGGGCACATGAATTCTGGAACCGCTCTAAATCCGGACCGTCAGAAATCAGTTAACAACCTTGTTTGAAGCGGCTTAAATCTAACACTAAGTTTCGGCCAAAGCAAACGGGCGCGATCCCGGACAGATCGCGCCCGCAAGTCGGGCTAATTTTCAAGGTCGCGCCGCGTCTACTGAATCGCCGTAGCCGTGACCAGCACGCGCGTGCTGCCCTTGCTATCCACTGAGTCGGAACTGAAGATGGCGCTCTGTTTCCCGATGGGAATGAAAACCACAGCCTCCCACTTGTTCTCTCGAATGATGGGTTCACGTAGATTCGGTTCAACCGCTGCTGCCACGCTGGACAGAACCGCGGTTACGTCAAAGGCGAGCTTGTCAGAGACTTCATGAACATCGCGAATATCGAAGTTCGCGCCTACGTCTTCGTATTGGTATTGGGTATTGACTAATGAAGACGGTCCTTTCCCATCCCCGCCGTACGATCCTGTGACGATGGGAATTTTGGAGCCGGAGCGAATGGATATGGCGCGGCGCGAATTGGTTGAAGTCGCAGTAGAGTAGCTGCGGCTATTGACGACCTTCCCCTCCGCATTCAGATCTTCGACGACAAAGTCGAGGTGATAGAAGTGCTCTGGTGGAGCGGACTCGTGCATACTCGGCGACTGGTTGTTGGGCTGATCCTGGGCAAGTGTCTTGTGCCCGAACCCTGCGGTGGCTAGCAAAAGAAGGCAAACGATCGTTATCTTGTGCATTGAATTCTCCTTAATTCCCTTGAGGTTCGGGCGGTTCGAGTGGCTTGATTTCGAGAGCTTCAATCGTGAGCGGCGCGTCCATCTGCTTCCGCTCCTCAACCAGAGATTCGCGCTCCGCCTCCGAAGCGTGAGCAACATAGGCGACGAGCCCTTTCTCTGCGGGAGTGAGCGGCTGCGGAGTGGGGAAGACATCGAGCTTGGGCAGCCGCGTGGCGCCCGCCGTGACTGCACCGTATGACGAACGCCGCTGCGGCCGCGAGACATCCTTGCTCCGCGCCGCAATTGACGGCGGCTTTGCAGTCGACCCTTGTCCGCCGGCATTGGATGACTTCGGCAGGGCTGTGCCTACGCCAGCTCCAGAGGTGAGGTTTGCAGAGTTGCGCTTCGGATTCGCTCCCAATAGAACGATCAGAACGATTAAACACGCTGCGACCGGCAGGGCAATCGCCCAGCCGAGCAGCCGGCGCCTCTGTTCTCGCGCGCCTTCAGCGGCAATGCGGGCCAGAATGCGTTGGGCCAGGCCGGAATCCGAACCGGGATCGGCGTAGGTCTCGAGCGAGGACCGGATCAGGTGATCGAATTCGGCCCCGGGCTCCAAGTTTCGATTCTCGTGCTCAGGCATAGGGAGCCTCCTTTACTTGCGGATTGCCGATTCCCGAATTGCGAAGTTGCGCGCTTCCCGCCGCATCCAGTTTTCGGCGAAGCAGTTCACGAGCCCGCTGCAGCCGCGTGCGAACCGTGCCCTCGGGAATGCTGAGAACCCGGCCGATCTCGCGCGAGTTGAGCTCGTCTCCGGCAGAGAGAATCAGCGGAAGGCGAAGTTCCTCGGGTAGCGCGTCGATCATGGCGTGGATACGCGCATGCTGATCGGAGAGCAGTAAGGTCTGCTCGGGGCCGGGATCGGCTGACGGCGCTTCATTCGCAACCCCCCGCTCCGTGTCGCTCTCAAGGCTCAGCGTCTCCGTCGGCCGCGGCCGGCGATCGACCGCAACCCGCCACGCCGCCCGCGCCAGAAACGCGCGTTCGTTCTCCACGTTGCGCCAGCCGCCGTTGCGATAGAGCTTCAAAAACGTCTCCTGAACGGCATCCTCGGCATCGGCCCGATTAAGCAGCACGGCGTAAGCCACGCGGTAAACGAAGCTCGATTGACGCCGAACCAGCTCTGCGAACTCCGCTTCTTCGCCGCTGGTCAAGGCGTCTACGCTCCGTTTCGGCGCTGGCTGTGACAGATAAGTCTGCAGGCTTAAAACTTCCGCCGGACGCAAAGGATGTTACTCCCCGTACATAGCCTAAGACGGCAACTCGGGGCCAGGTGTTCGGAAATCTTTCGGAGGGTCTACGTCGGGGTCGGTCTTTGTCAAAAGGAGGCGTTGCGGCGAAGAAAAGCTTCACGTACGGCTGGCGAGACCCGGAAGCTGGTTTGGTCTAGTCTGGCCAGCACGGCGCGAAAATCGACAAGGTTGAGCTTCGCCGCGCGCTCGAGAATTCCCAATGTGCCCCGTACCTTGAGGTGCAGTGACTCAGCGATTTAACGGCCCTCTGTCTCATCCATCAAAAGGGCGTCCGCACCGGATTCCAGGGCCAGCTGGATTGCTTCTCTTTCCCCAACGTCGAGCTGCATGAGTTCTGGCGCCGCCGCTGTGGACACCATCCGCACTTCAAGCCACGCTGGTGGAGTTGAAATCCACTGAGTGACTTCAGTCGGCGATTTTGAGTGGGTTAATTCAATGAAGACTCCTTGAGGCAGGAGCACCCGCCCGAAGAGAGCGGGCAGCAAATCGATCTCTTCGATAAGGACCAGATAATTAATCGGCGAAGTATCGGCAACTACGATCATGCTTCACGGGCAAAACCGGCGGCATCTTTTTCAAGGTCCTCTACCGTGTAGGCGCGTTCCCAGACTTCATGCTTCTTGAGAAAGCCGTCCAGTTCATAACGGGTTTCGAAGCCGAGCAGTACGCGAACCTGGTAGGCAGAGAGCGCGCCGGACCGGTAGCCTTCGATGGCGAAAGCTTCCAGCGCCTCACGTGCAGCATCGGGCCGCTGGGCCAAATTGTCCGGAAGCTCGACCGTGATCTGCATGAGCTAAGGGTACTCCTTCAGGCAGCAAAATCAAGGACGCCACGTTAGGCATCCGCGTAGCATTGGGCGAGAAAGGCCTGAATTGAGAAACTCGAAAATTTATGCTCTTTAGAGCATAATTAGGTCACGCAATGCGAGCAATGATTTCAGTTGACGATGTGACTGCCGCACTGCCCAGGAAGCGGCAAGATGCCATCCGGGCGCGCGGGAATGAATTGCTGGCGCGTGTCGCGCGGCGCATGACGCTTGCTGAGATGCGGAAGGGCCGCAAGATTACCCAGGCAAAGATGGCTGAGGTTTTGGGCATTGGGCAGATGCAAATTTCGCGGCTGGAACGGCGCAAGGACCGCGCCTTTCTACGATGCACAAGACGGTCGCGGCCATGGGGGGACAGTTGACGCTGATTGCTACATTCCCGGACCAGGAGCCGGTGGTGCTGACTGCCGGGCCGGTTGCGAAAAGCCCGAAGAGCAACGGAAAAAAGAAAGTAAGGAAGAACGCAGCTTGAGATTCGTGGTTTTCTGCCCTCACGCGAAATGGATATCTGGATCGTTGTGAATGGTCGCGAGCAGTAGATGCCCGCGGCTTGCGCCGCGGGCATCCAGCCTGCATCCGAATTGAGCGTTACGCCTTCGCCGAAGTCAGCGCTCCCAGATCGGCGGCCATCTTTTCGGTCGAGAAGGCTTCGATCGTGTCGCCTTCCTTGATGTCGCTGAAGTTGGCGATGCCGATGCCGCACTCCATGCCGTTGGTCACTTCGCGCGCATCGTCCTTGAAGCGTTTCAGCGATCCCACCTTGCCTTTGAAGACCTGCTCGCCATCGCGCATCACGCGCACCTCGGCATCGCGGCGAATCACGCCGTCCTGCACGCGGCAGCCGGCGATGGTGCCCACCTTCGGAATCCTGAAGATGTTGAGCACCTCGGCACGTCCCAGGTAGGTCTCCTTGAAGGTCGGCTCCAGCAATCCCAGCATGGCCAGGCGAATCTCGTCCTGCAGCTCGTAGATGATTGAGTGCAGGCGGATCTCAACGTTCTCCTGTTGCGCCAGTTCGGCTGCCTTGCGCTCGGGGCGAACGTTGAAGCCGATGATGATGGCGTTCGACGCCGTCGCCAGCAGCACGTCGCTTTCGGTAATGGAACCGACGCCTGAGTGGATGACTTTGATGCGCACTTTCTCAGTCGACATGCGCCCCAGCGAATCGGCCAGCACTTCAACCGAGCCGGTCACGTCGCCCTTGATGATGAGCGGCAGGTCTTTCACTCCGGCCGTGCGAATCTGCTCGGCCAGTCCCTCAAGCGAAACGCGCGAGCTCTTGGCAAGCTGTGCCTCGCGCTCCTTCATCTTGCGGTACTGCGCAATGCCCTTGGCCTTGTCGCGGTCGGCAACCACCAGGAACGTGTCGCCGGAATCGGGCATGGCTTCGAGGCCGAGCACTTCCACAGGGGTCGACGGGCCGGCTTCTTCGAGGGCCCGTCCGCGATCGTCGAACATGGCGCGAACCTTGCCGAAGGTGTTGCCCACGATGTAGCTCTCGTTCAGCTTCAGCGTTCCGTCCTGCACTAGAACGGTGGCAACAGCGCCGCGCCCCCGATCGAGTTTGGCTTCAAGCACCGAGCCCACAGCCTTGCGTCCCGGCGTGGCCTTGGGCGCTTTGATGTCGCTTACCAGGCAGATCATTTCGAGCAGCAGATCCAGATTGATCCGCTTCTTGGCCGACACCTCGACAAACACCGTGGAGTTCTCGCCGCCGCCCGCCCACTCCTCGGGAATGAGCCCGCGA
The DNA here is from genome assembly GCA_035504315.1 of Occallatibacter sp. Taxonomy (GTDB): domain Bacteria; phylum Acidobacteriota; class Terriglobia; order Terriglobales; family Acidobacteriaceae; genus Telmatobacter. The sequence continues at coordinate 25,629 of DATJSB010000274.1, read as the reverse complement.
TCGGCAAGCTGCTTCTTCACGCGGTCGGGGTTAGCCTCCGGCTTGTCGATCTTGTTCACGGCCACGATGATCGGCACGTCGGCCGCCTTGGCGTGATCGATGGCCTCGAGAGTCTGCGGCATCACGCCGTCGTCGGCAGCCACCACAATCACCACAATGTCGGTCACCTTGGCGCCGCGCGCACGCATGCGTGTAAACGCTTCGTGGCCCGGGGTGTCGAGGAAGACAATCTCCCGTCCCGATGCCGGCGAGCCTTCTTTTGCAAACTTCACTTTGTAGGCGCCGATATGCTGCGTAATGCCGCCGGCTTCGCCCGCGGCCACATCGGTCTCGCGAATCGCATCGAGCAGCGAGGTCTTGCCGTGGTCCACGTGGCCCATCACGGTAACGACGGGAGCACGCGGAGACTCGACAAAATCGGTCTTCTCTTCGTCGAGAACCTCTTCGATGGCCTCGTTCTCGAGCGCCTCTTCGTAGGTGATCACCTTGGCGCCGGCGCCGAACTTCGCCGCTACATCCTTCACCATCTCGGCGTCGAGCGACTGGTTGACGGTGACGAACACACCGCTCATCAGCAGCGAGGCGATGAGGTCCTTGGCGCGGATTTCAAGCTTCTCGGCCAGGTCCTTGACGCTGATTCCCTCGGTGACCGTGATCTCGCGGGTGATGGGAATGGGCTCGGTGCCGAGATGCATGCCGCTGTAACGCGGCGGCGGCACAAAGCCCTTCATCGGGCCTTCCTTGGTCTTGGGATATTGCTGTTGTCCACGGGCGCGTCCACGAGATGGCGCGCGCATGGGGCGACCAGTTTCAGGCGGCGGTGCGCCAACCGCTCCGGGCCGTGGTGCTCCAAAGCCGGGGCGCGGCGCTCCAAATCCAGGCCGCTGGCCGAAACCGGGCCGTCCTCCTGGACCGCCTGGACCTCCGCCCGGCGTAAAGCCTCCAGTCGCACTGCGGGTGGGATGCTTCGGCCTCGGGCCGCCCGAGAACTGTCCGGGACCAGCAGGCGCGCCCTGCTGGCGCGGCGCAAATCCACCCGGACCGCCTGCGGGGCGCCGATCGAAGATCGGCTTTCCGCGTTGAATGCCCGCGGAGGGCGCGGCCGAAGGTTGAGACACGACGGTGGCTTTGTAAACCGGACGCGGACCTGTTTGGGGAACTACCATGCGGCGCGGAGGCGGCGGAGGGGGTGCAGCTGGCTGGCTCGTTTTGACGACCGTTTCAGCGGCGATTGCGGGCGCCGTCCCGGTTTCGAGAGCAGTCGCGGCCGGCGCTGCCGCCATGATTGCCGGAGCGCTCTCCGCCGCCTCAATCGCCGGCGCGGGCGCCGGCAATTCAACGTGAACCGGAGGCACGGCGACGACCGGCGGCGCAGAAACTGCTACCGCAGGAGTTGCGGCCACGGGAGCCGTGGGCGCCTTAACTGAAATAACCGGCTTTTCCGGCGGCCGATGCTCTTCGCGCGCGGTGGATGGTTTGGCCACCGGTGGGCCCTGGGGCGGCGCAACCACAATCACCGGGCGCGCCGGAGCTGCCGCCGCTGCCGGAGCCTTGGCAATCACCGGACCCGAAGGCGGTCGCGATGCAATGGCAGGCTGCGCCGGCGGAGGCGCAACGATGGGCGGCGCCGAGCGCGGCTGCGGAACAATTCTGCGTGGCTCAGGGCGGGGCGGCGCGGCAACCGGCTTGGCCGGCGGTTCGGGCGCCGCAACCGGCGCGGGCGCTTTTGCAACCGGCGGTGCGGCAGCGGGCCTGGCTGGCGCATGCGCGTGACGCGCTTCTTCTTCCTCTTCCTTCTTCTTGGCCAGGATAGCTTTCATCACATCGCCGGGCTTGGAGATGTGCGAGAGGTCGATCTTCGGGGTGATGGCTTGGCCTGCGCGTGATGGCGCAGCACTCGAGTGTGCACCGGGGCGTTCGCCGCCGCCAAAATGCGCGCGAACCTTCTCCGCCTCGTCTGCTTCGAGCGAGCTTGAGTGAGTCTTCCCCGCCCCCATGCCCATCTCGTTCAGAACGTCGAGAATCTCGCGGCTCTTCCGCTCCAACTCGCGCGCCAGATCGTTGATTCGAATCTTACTCATCCGCCTCTTTTCAACGTGCTGCCAAAAAGCCCTTAGTCGCTCATAGCTACCTCATGGCAATGGCTGCTCTTAAAACTTGCGTTCAGGTTCGTGCGGCCTTGTTGCGAGCTGCTCATCTTACTCGCTGCTCTCACCGGCCGGTTTTTCTTCTACGGTATCAATCTCGTTCGCTTCCGCATCTGCTGCGGGCGCATTCTCAACCGCCAGCTCTGCTGCGGTAACATCCTGTTCTTCGGCCTGCCCCTCAGCAACCGCCTCCTCAGAAGAGCCGGCCCCTGCCAGCTCTTCTTCGGTCAGAGAAGCGCGGGTTGACTCAGCTTCTTCCAGCACTTCAGCCGCATTCTCGAGTTCCGCTTCGGCGCCGCCTTCAACCGCTTCAGCAGTCGGCTTCTCCGCAGCACCTTCTGCTGCGGCTTCGGCGCCCTCTTCGCCGGCTTCGCCCTCTTCAAAATGCCCGAAGTAGTGGCGAACCGCAATCGAGATTTTCTCCAGCGTCTTTTCGCCGATGCCCGGAATCTCTTCCAGTTGCTCCGGCGTCATATCGGCCAGCGCTTCAACCGTGGTGATTCCCGCTGTAACCAGCTTTTGAATAATCGTCTCGCCAAGCTCCGCCACCTGCTCGATCGGCGTGGTGGGCGCTCCGGCCAGCGCCTGCATCTGCTGCTCCACTTCCTGGCGCTTCTCTTCCTCGCTCTTGATGTCGATCTTCCAGCCCAGCAGCTTGGCCGCCAGCCGCACATTCTGGCCCTTTTTGCCGATGGCCAGCGACAACTGCGTATCGTCCACAATCACTTCAAGCTGCTTATCCGTCAAATCGGAAATCGACACGCGGCTTACCTTCGCCGGCTGCAGCGCTTTCTCCGCAAAGGTCGTGATCTCGTCGCTGTACTCGATGATGTCGATCTTTTCGCCTCTCAGCTCGCGGATAATCGACTGCACGCGCATACCCTTCATGCCCACGCACGCGCCCACCGGGTCAACGTCCTTGTCGCGGCTCTGCACCGCGATCTTGGTGCGCTCGCCGGCTTCGCGTGCAATGGCCCTGATCACCACCGTGTTGTCGTAAATCTCGGGAACCTCCGACTGGAATAGATTCGATACCAGTTCCGGCGCCGCGCGGCTCACAATCACCTGCGGTCCCTTGGCCGCACGATCCACCTTCAGCAGCACCACGCGCACGCGTTCGCCCACGCTGAACTGCTCGAGACGCGATTGCTCGCGCTTGGGACAGCGTGCCTCCGCCTTGCCCAGGTCGTAAATGTAGTCCTGGCCCTCCACCCGCTTTACCGTGGCATTCAGCACTTCCTTTTCGCGGTGCGCGTACTCCTGAAAAACCGTGTCGCGCTCCGCCTCACGCACCTTCTGGAAGATGATCTGCTTGGCCAGTTGCGCGGCGATGCGCCCCAGCGGGCTGGTATCGCGATACATGCGGATCTCGCTGCCCACTTCCACGCCCGGAGCCAGCTCATTGGCTTCGGTCAGCGTGATCTGGTTCACCGGATCTTCAATCTCGTCCTCGTCCGCTACAACGGTCTTATAGATATAGGCCGTGATCTCGCCGGTTTCCTTGTTCAGCTCGCCACGCATGTTTTCCTGGGTCTTGTAATACTTGCGCGTGGCCAGGGCGATGGCTTCCTCCACCGCGCCCACAACAATTCTGGGGTCGATACCCTTCTCCGAGCTCAGGAGTTCGATGCTTTGATACAAAGCGCTTGTTGCCATACTGCTTACTCTCATCCTCTGGGGTTAGGTTTCTTAGTCCTTCAGTCCCTGGTCCCTGCTTCTTTCAAATCTCCGGTACCAGCTGCGCCTTCTCAATGTTCGAGAGCGCAATCTCAACCTTGCTCACTCCCGCCTTCCGGCTCTTGCTGTTCTGCTTCGTGGCAGACAAGTCAATAGTGATCGTGGGTGCCCCGGTTCTCGATTCTGAGACCTGGGAATTTACTTCCTCAGAACTGGGTGCCCCCGGTCCCTCGCTTTTGGGGACCGGGGAATCCGAAACCCCGGTACTAACCCCAACCAATCTTCCCTGCCAGTGCCGGTTGTTGCGCACCGGCTCAAATGTCTGCACCTTCACCAGGCAGCCCTTGAACCGTTCAAAGTCCTCGGGATGGGTCAGCTTCCGGTCCAGTCCCGGCGAGCTCGCTTCAAGCGTGTAGCTCGCGCCCGGCACCAGGTCCTCCACATCGAGCAAAACCCCAAAGTCCCGGCTGAAGGCTGCGCAATCTTCGTGCGTTACCCCTGAAAGCTGGTCAGTATTGAGCCTGCTGTTGCCGCTCAACCTGCCTTCCATCAGCCGTTCCGGCAGTCCCTCAGCCCCGCTCGCAATCTCGGCCTTCAGCTTCGCCCGCCCCTCGGCGTTCTTTTCAAGGAACACCCTGAGCGTCCGCTCCCTTGCCGGCCCGGCAAACTCCATGTCCACCACGGCCAGCCCATGGCTTGCTGCCACCCGTTCTGCCGCCGATCGGATTTCATCCAGCCTGACTGACATTCCTGTTCGTCTCCCCGGAATCTGCCCCTGCGGCCGTCAAATCTGGCGTGCCGCTCGGGATACCCGGAGAAAATCCATCGCTCTCGGCCGGTCTAAACCCTTTAAATTGGTAATCTCCGGCAGGAATTTACCGCAAATAAAAAGTGGGCGTTCAGCCCACTCATCTCTCCGCCAGCCCGGTGCGCTCACGGTCAAATAGCCCGGCGGACAAACGCGTTTGCATGTTTAGAATACTGCGATTCGCCGCGAATATCAACCACCCTGAGTGGTGCGGCCTTGCGGCTCAAGCCTCTCAAGCTCGGAAGCAGCAAAGGCCTTCAGCCTCTGAAGAGCAGCACGAAACCAATGGGGCCCTCAGGCCCGGACTTTGAAGCGGCGCGGCTGAGGGGTCCAGGGCCTCATCTCCGACTGCGCTCCAACCCCAACCTCAATAAGATTTGCCCCTCCTGAGCGAAGGCCGCCCGTGCCTCATCCTTGCGACTTCTTTCTATAGCAACGGTGCGACCCGTGTGGTTCCCGCTTACACTCGCTTCTCCATTTGACCCGGTTCCAATCCAGGAGCATACTCATCCTAATCGTATTCACAAACAGTGGATTATGTGTTGCATGGGCCCGTCAAAGAGCAAAACCGCGGCCCCTTCCCTTAATCCGTGCCTTAGAGTCGCTTCGCCAATTCTCAGGGGGGTTTGTGTCAAATCAATCACGCCGCTTCAGCTTCAACTCCAAACCTGCAGGCGCTGGTGTCGCCGCGCCGCAATTCAGGCAATCGCGTCTCACCTTTATCCTCTTTGGCCTTGTCCTTCTCCTCGCGTGCTCACCGCCCTCGTGGAGTGCAGCGCCGAGCCAGAACAACTCTGCCTTTGTCAGCATTGACGCGCCCGATGCGTCCGCGGCAATGTATCGTGGCACCGTGGCGCTCGCCATCGATGCCGCCGGCGATGTCGCAGGAGTTTACTCAGACTCCAACAATGTGGTTCACAGCTTCGTCCGTTCAGCGGCAGGAACGATTACCGAATTCGACGCCCCTCTGGTAAACGGAATTGCCGATCAGGCCACCATTCCGATGGGCTTTGACGCCGCGGGAGACCTGGTTGGCGTCTATATTGACTCCACAGGCCACACGCATGGCTTCATGCGCTCTGCCGCCGGAGTCATCAAATCCATCGATGCGACCAGCGCGGGGACCGCTGGAGGTGGAATATCCGGCGATACCATTCCCACCTATATCGACTCCGCTGGCGATGTCGCCGGGATATACGTGGATTCAAGTCAGGTTACACACGGCTTTCTTCTTCCGGCCGGCGGAAGTATCGTCACTTTCCAGGCCGCTCCGGTTACCGTCGGAGCGGGCGGAGACAGTCCCGGTACTGACTATGTTACCGTGAATACTGCTGGAGAAGCTGCCGGAACCTACGTTGACGTGAACAGTGTTGTTCATGGCTTTGTCCGCTCATCGAGCGGAGCAATCACCACCATCGACGTGTCAGCAGCCGGCACCGGCTCTGCCCAGGGTACCGCCATCACTGCCATCGACTCTGCCGGCGACGTAGGCGGACTCTATACCGATTCAAATAACATCGCCCATGGTTTTGTGCGCACGTCGACCGGCACTGTTTCTACCTTCAACGCGCCAGCGACTGCCGGGACGTCGCCAGGCATCTTCCCGGTCAGCTATCCATTCCGCTTTGACGCCGCGGGAGATTTGTCCGGGGTTTACCTCGATTCCAACGATGTCGTGTACGGCTTCGTACGCTCGTCCGCTGGAACCATTACCACATTTACCGCCCCCGACGCCGCACCGATGCCGACTACATCGAACAGTTCAATTACTCGCCTCTATCGGCGCAGCAAGTTCGGCGTTAAGTTCAGGAGCTTTGCCCAGCGCAGATTGCGGCTGGTGAGCGGATTCCCAGGCGCAATGAAGCACAATGCCAGCCTTTTGGAAGCAGCCAATATAAACGTCAGCTTGCCCTCCGAGATTGACGGAACCGCGGGCCTGGCCATCAACTCGCCGGGAGCGATCACGGGCGTTTATACCGACAGCGATTCGGGCCTGCACAGCTTCATTCGCACGCCGGCCGGCGCGATCACCGAGTTTGCTGATCCCGATGCGGGTCCGGGTGTCTACCAGGGAACGGTGGCCTTCGCCATCAACGATAGCGGCACGGTGGCGGGGACCTATCTCGACACCAACTCCGACCTTCACGGCTTTGTCGCCGCGCTCGGACAGACTGCAACCACGGTCACCCTGACCGCTGTTCCAACCAGTGCCGTCTATGGCCAGCCGGTCACGCTTACGGCTACGGTAGCGGCGGGAACGGCCACCCCTCCGGACGGGGAAACAGTTCAGTTCATGATTGGTTCCACCTCGCTCGGCAGCGCGACGACGAGCAGCGGTACAGCTACGCTAACCACCACCTCTTTGCCGGTTGCGACCAATTCCATTACCGCCGCATACGTGGGCGATTCCACTTATGCCGGCAGTACATCGAATGCTGTTTCTGTCGAAGTGGGCACGGCCACAACTTCCCTCCGCTTGGCGTCGTCCCCGAATCCATCTACGGTAGGGCAGGCTGTAACCTTTACCGCTACGGTGACCGAAGAATACGGTGGTACTGCTACCGGGACGGTCACTTTCTCCAGTGGATCGACAACCCTCGGTTCGGCTTCGCTCAATGGCGACATCGCCACCTTCAGCGACTCTTCGCTGGCAGCAGGAACATACAACGTTGTCGCCGTCTACGGAGGCGACAGCAATTTTCAGTCGAGCACGTCCGCTGCCGTCTCTCAAGTTGTGAATGCCGCCGCTGCGCCCGGCTTCTCTCTCTCCGCATCCCCAACGTCACTCACTGTGCAGTCCGGCGGCCAGGGAACAGTCACGCTCACAGTGACTCCGGTTGACGGATTCAATTCCACGGTAAGCTTTGCCTGTTCGGGGCTGCCATCCGGGGCAAGTTGCACCTTCAGCCCTTCAACTGTCACGCCCACAACCAGTGCTGCCGTACCCACCACGCTCACCATCGCAGCCGGCACAACTTCTGCAGCTTCACAATCTCACCCCACTCCTTTCCTTCCCGCGACGACCTTGGCTTTGGGAACGTGTCTCCTCGCGTGGAAACGTCGTCGAGCCGTGCGGTATTTGGCATTGCTGGCCTTTATAGGTGCGAGTTTGGCGGTTTTGAGCGGATGCAGTTCATCGTCAAGCTCAACACCACCCCCAGTGGTTTCTACCGTAACCGTGACTGCAACCTCTGGATCGATTGCACAAACCGCAACGGTAACGCTCACTGTCAATTGAAATCAGCCGCAATTAACGGCTCAAACAAGCAGGAGGTGGCTTCCGGGCCGCCTCCTGGAATCTCCGTTCTCAACCGCATACTGGCCCCATGCGCGACCCGCCCACCCCGCTACCTCCGCCGCTTTGCCGGGTAGTGTCTGAAATCTGCGTTGATGGAAAACAACTAGCGATTGCAATTCGATTCTGACAGCCCTATCGTCGAATCATGCCATCGAACCATACAGAATTGACCACTCTAAAGAATCTGCTCACCCAGGCCGACAGGATTCTCGAAACCGCTCCCGATCTGCCAGAGAACCGCACATCAGTCTGCCGGGAAGTCCTGAGTGCCGCCTCGGCGCTCACAGATGACCTACTCAAGCAGTCCAGCCCGGCAACCTCTGCCGCGCTTCTGGGCAGCAAGGGAGGCCCTACAACCTCCCTCAGGCATGGCGTGGAGCATTACCGCCAGATGGCTGCAAAGCGCAAGACCCACGGCGGGGGAAGGCCGAGGAGATCATCCGAATAACTACGCCTTGAGATTCTGTCTGAGCGCCACATCTCCGCATGATGTGCAGCGTCCTATCCTCCCTCCTTGAGCAGCAAAATTGAGATGCTCTCCTTCACATGCACCTCGTTTGCATGTATTACAAAACCGGAGAGTGAGTCTTAATCGGCGAAATGCGCTTTCGCAAATTCGACATGGAACCCAATACCCGGCATCTATCTTGGTTTGATCATTCTCGTTCGGATCGAATGGACGGAGGTCCGTTTGTGTTGGCATTGCTTTAAGCCTTTCTGGGGGATTGGGCGATAAAATGGGTCAACTAAAAACGAAACGCCCGGCGCGGGGCCGGGGCGATTCGATAGAGCGGCTGGTTACCCTCCATCGTATGCCCTTGCTTGCGCTGGCGCAAGGGTGCGCATGAAAGATGCAGATCGACCCGTATTAGCTCCAGATCTCGACGCTCATATCGAAGCGGCACAAATAAGCATCGATTTGAATTTCTGGGCGATATTGCGGCAATTTCAGATATTGGACCCAAAGTCGGAACGGATACTTCGGTTAAACAATCCCAACTCCCCACCTGGCCCCCTCAGGCCAAGCGCGTTGCGGCTGACGATTATTGCGTATGCACGAAATCTCTATGTCGCTGAAGGTAACTACTATCAGGACGATCCGCAGTTGGAGATGTGGCTGAAAGAACTAGCCATCCGAACAATAGAAAGGGTCATGCAGACCGTGGCGCAACTAGAGGATGACAGCAGAGAACGCCACGTGAGTCTGATGCATCATGGACTAACGCAAGAACAAATGCGCAAGTGTGCTCTGGAAGAGTTGGCTTCCCTGATACGAAGCCGACTGATGCCAACCCAAGACCGTCCGCCACTTGCTCCAAATGTTCACAGGCAGATGGTCGCCGAGCCAGCCCAAGAAGTAGCGTCCAATCCATCCAACCGCAGGTCTCTCTTCGACTCTTACCGCGCAGCATTTCCAGATGTGAAGATAGCGGACATTTGCTGGGCAGCAGCCCAGACCCGCCGAGAGTGGAAGCGTTGGATCAATGGAGAATCGAAAGATGGACTAAAGCCAGACCGTTCTTTTCGCCGCATACTGGAGAGCGGGAAAAAACCGGAAGAGACTGTCGGGAAACCGAGGCCCATAAAGTACAGCTAATCTTCCCCCATTCCTCCCCTATTTTTCCCCCATTTTCCCCAATCTCTGCCTGTCAATTTCTAAATCTCCCCAATGGACGTTCCCCAATGCCATCGCCCTACTCTGCAAATAGTTAGGAGCGAATATGCACGCAATCAGAGGACCACCAAAATTAATCGCCCGAAAGGGCATTATCAACAACTCAGAATTGGAAAGCCACCCGGACTAAAAGTAGGCAAAATTAGAAATCTTGGGGTGATATGGTGTTCAAGCTAGTGCCTCATCCATCACCTCTTGGGCGATATCGACGCAACAGGTCTGGCGATGAGTTGATGCCGAGATCAGTTCTACCCTCCCTGTATCCTCAAGAACAACCTTGGGGAGATAGTCAAATCTTGCCTTCGGCGTGATGATCTTAATCCGATTGGTTGCCGGTTCCAATAAACCTGTAACAATCTCCCCGAGGGCGTCTGGACGAATCGTGAAGGTATTGCCTGTAGTGCGGAAGAACCCGAGTCTTCCCTCTGGGAGTACAGCGTCGTTGTATTCCTTGCAGTGCGTCTCAAACTGCTGAAGAAGATCTTCCCAGGCACGGGGCATATCTTCTGCGAGAATATCTCGCTGCATTGACACGTTTTGGTGTCGTTGGGCAATAGCCTGCTGCTTCGCTCTCACTTTTTCGGCTTGCACTTTGGCCCACTCTTTAGGCGTGGTCATGCTTCCTCCACCTGACCCAGGGGAAAACGTTATAAACATGATACCGTGATTTGAAATTTTCACTTCAGTTACCCCATCAACGCACATTTAAGACACTACCGCTTTGCCGTTGATTTCCCCTCTTTCCTGCATACTGGAAATGAATGACCTTCCATCCCAGCCCGGCGACCTATTACTCTCTGGTAACAAATTACCGATTAGCTATTGGCAAGAAATATAACCCCCCCACCCCCCCCCCGGGGGTTAACCAAAAGGTAATAGGTCGTCCGCTTCACAACACTTATATAAATCAATCACTTGCAAAAATGTAACAACGAAATTCTGTTACAATTTCGCGTTTTGAGCCCTCCAGCGCCTTTCAGCCTCATCTCTGCTTTTATTGGCTGAATTCTCCGCCTCAATTCTCGATCGACCTTGCGTTCGCCCCTTTCAAGTTCATTGGCGTCGAAATCCAACTGGCCTTACCGGCGCAGAAGTGACTTAATGAAGCTATGGAACCGGTGAGTGGGATTTCCCAGGCGCAACCCGTTTGCTGGCACGATCCTGTCTCGCGACTCGATCCGGTTTCGCGGCGCCATATCGACGCGCTTCTTGCTCAGGTTGCCGCCGGCGTCACCGACCCTCGCGCCGGCATCTTCGGCCCCGATTCCCTCACCTGGCGCATCAACCGAGAGTCCGCGCTCTTTCTCGGCGCCGGCCGCGCGGCGTTATTGCAGCTCGCGCATCCCTGGGTCGCGGCCGCGCTCCGCCAGCACTCTTCGCTGCTCAATCAACCCATTGCCCGGTTCCACAATACTTTCCGCATCGTCTTCACCATGGTCTTCGGCACACTCAACCAGGCTCTGGCCGCGGCACGGCATCTTTACCAGCTGCACACACGCATTCGTGGAGAACTGCCTGAAGATGCCGCCGGATGGAGCCGCGGCGCGCACTACGAGGCCAACGACGTCAACGCCCTTCGCTGGGTCTTTGCAACGCTGGTTGAATCGGCCGTGATTGCCCATGAGGCCGTTCATGGTCCCCTCGCAACTGACGATCGCGAAAGCTACTACCACGAAACCAAAACACTGGCCGCCCTCTTCGGCATTCCCGGGTCGGCGCTTCCAGCAACGTGGGATGACTTTGTTGCGTACAACCACGCGATGCACGCCTCCGATCTGCTCGGAGTGACCACAGACGCCCGCGCCATGGCGAAGAACCTGCTCGCTGGCGCCGGCTCATGGATTCACCCTCCTCGCTGGTACCGTGCGCAGACGGCGAGTTGGCTGCCCGAGCGATTCCGCGAGGAGTTCGGCCTGAGCATTGGGCCGGCCGAACGCGTTTCCGCCGAGCGTGCCGCACGACTGCTGCCCGGACTATATCGCCGGCTTCCGGCAGCGATTCGTTTCATCGGCCCATGGCGCGAAGCGCAGGCCCGGCTGGCCGGCCGTGGTCCGGGGCCGTTAACCAGGCTGAGCAATCGCTTCTGGATTGGCGAAGGACGGATGCCGTTTGCACCTGAAAAATGATCCGTCGAACCCGGACATTTCCAGATTCTTCTTTCCTCTGCTCGGCGCGGGAGAGACAATATGACAAATTTGAACCCGGAGGACCAACCCCCAATGGACCCCCGCGACTTACTCGCTCCCGACGTGCTCGACGAGCTGAGCCACGCCTTTACCGATCAACTGCTCACCCTGCTGGATGAGTGCGCGCGCGGGCGCCACGGCCTTTTTGGCGACCCGGTGAGTGAAGAAGGCGATGAGCCAGGCTGGCCCGAGGCGGTTCGACTGCGCGAGTTGGCTCTCGCGCTGCAATCTGTCTTCGCACAGAACGAGCAGCGCCACGCATTGGCCGACGAATTCCTCGACCTGTGCTCGATGCATGGCGAAGCGCACCCCGGCGAACGCCGGCTGGCAAGGATGTTTCTGGAGCGCATCGAGCGCGGCGAGGTGGGCGCGCCGACCCAGAAGAATCCCTGGTAAAGCTGCGTTCGCGTCCAACCTGACCGGCGCGTGCATCCTTTCTTATTGCAGCGCGTTCTAACCACCATATGCTGCAGCAGCGTGGCATGACCGGAGGCATTCGGCGTGTCTGCAGCCGTGGAGGACTTGCAGCGGGAGCGGCGTGTGTGTGCCTGGCGGCCGCCTTGCTGACAGGATGCTCGGCCAAGATCATCAACCCCGACCCGCACGGAACTCCTGCTCCTAATCCACCTCCCAGCCCGCCCCCAGGGACAGGTCAGGCCGGATCGCTCACCATTACCCCGCAATACGCCGCGCTGGCTCCCGGGCAATCGCTCCAGTTTGCTGTGCAAGGCGCAAACGGAGCGCAAACGGAGTGGCTCGTGAACGGGGTAGCGGGCGGCAGCGCCTCGACCGGTACTGTGAACAGCAATGGCAACTACACGGCGCCGGCCGGCGCGACCCAGAGCGAAAACGTCACGGTAACAGTGGCGCTGAGCGCGTCACCGCAGCAGAATTATGCTACTGCCGTGGTGTCGATCATCCTGCCGGGCCAGGTCACGTGTCCGTTTCAGCTAGGCAATCCGCAAGTGGCGCAGTACACGCTCGATCTTCCCGCTCCCGGAAAGATGGACGTGGAGTTCGGTACGACAACCGCATATGGACTTAACACCTGGCAGGTGGCCACGCCCTCGCCCAACGGCGGCGGCATTCAGATATATGTGGCCGGCATGCTCGGCCAGACGCTCTATCACATGCGCGCCCAGGTCACGCTGAACAATGGCGCCACCTATAACGACGTGGATCACACCTGTACGACAGACGTGCCGCCAGTGACCTCGCCAGTCAACGTCACCACAGCCAATGGAGCCACGCCGCAGCCAGGCATCGAGCTGTGGAACACCCTCATCCCACCGACAGACACTCAGGCTTTCGCGACCGACCTCAGCGGCAATGTGATCTGGACCTACGCGTATCCGCACACGTCTACCGACTACCTTCAGGGCATGCAACTGCTCCCTAACGGCAACCTGTTGATGGTCATCTCCTATCTTTCCTCCGTGACCACACCCCAGAGTTCCAGTGTCATTAACGAGATACGCGAGATCGACCTGGCCGGAAACACAGTGAGCAGCCTGATCATGAGCACCTTGAACCAGAAGCTGGCGGCGGGAAACTTCCGCGATGCCGAAGGCAATGTCTATCAATTGGGGAGCTTTCATCACGCCGTTCTACCGCTGCCGAACGGGCACATGGTGGTGTTAGCCACCTACACGAGGCAATTCAGCAACCTCTCCGGCGAAACGGGCCCCACCACCGTGATTGGCGACGCGCTGGTGGACGTGGACCAGAACTTCAATCCCGATTGGGTGTGGAATACCTTCGACCACCTCGACATCAACCGTCGTCCCATGAACTTTCCCGACTGGACGCACTCCAACGGATTGCTTTATTCGAGCGACGACCACAACCTGCTGCTCTCGATGCGCCACCAGAACTGGATCATCAAGATCAACTTCCTCGATGGAACCGGCTCGGGCGATGTGATGTGGCATCTTGGCGAGGGCGGCGATTTCAAGCTGGTCGGCGCCACCGATCCCACCGACTGGTTCTACGCGCAGCACGGGATGAGCTACTTTACGCCGAACACTACGGGTGTCTTCCGTCTCGGCCTCATGGATAACGGCAACGACCGCATGTTTCCAACCGGCTCGGTGCTCTGCCCGCCGGGCAAGCCCGCCAACGCGCAGTGCTATTCCACTATGCCTCTTCTGGAGATAGACGAGGCCAACATGACGGCCACCATGATTGCGCACTACGTGCCGCCGGACACTTATTACAGCTTTTTCGGAGGCAACGCCGAATTGCTGGCCAACAGCGACATCGAGGTGGATTTTTGCGCGCCGGCAAAAGGGGCCATCGTGCAGGAGCTCGATCCGCAGAGCCTGCAGGTGTTGTGGCAAGGCTTAACGCCGGGCGCAGATCAGTTCCACGTCTATCGGCTGCCCAGTCTGTATCCGGGCGTGCAGTGGTAAGGGTGAGGCGTGTTCCCAACAGACGAAGGCCAGCGCTATTTGAGTGGCGCGAGCTTCGGCGGCTCGAACGTCTCATCCTGTCGGCGGTCAAACCGCCAACTGGATGAGGCGTTCAAAACTCCTGTTCGGGGTTACCAACGCAGGCCGAAGCTGATCGGCAGCACCTTGGTATCGGCGCCCACTGCAACCGTTCCCAGGCCGTTGGGCTGCGTAGTGATCGCCGGCGAAAGCACCTCGAGGTAGCGGACCTCGGCAAAGAGTTTCATTTTGCTATCGCCATACAGGCCGCCCATCCGATGTTGATAGCCGGCGCCGATGTTGAATCCACCCTGATTCGAGGAGAAGTGACCCACTACTTCGCTTACGTAGGCGGGTTCGCAGAAGTAGAATTCGCATTCGTCGGTCTCTTCCACGTCGGTGAAGTCGGTCACCTTGCGGTAGAAGCCGCCTCCGCCCGTCACGTACACATCGTTGGTGGACTTGGGAAACAGATCGATGACCGGGTCGATGGTGAACGACCAGATATGGTCATGCCCGCCTTGGGCGCCGGCCTCGGCGATGATCGCGCCGGGGAGTTTGTCGTCCATGAACTGGTATTCAATCAGCGCCGCGAGATGCTTATTGAAGTTGAAGCCGCCGCCCAGGGTGAACTGGCCACCCCATGTGATGTAGGATTTGTCGCCAGCCGGGGCGTTGGCGCCTCCGCCAGCTTCAAACGTAAGGCGGTGCCAAATCCCACCGCCTCCGGTCTTACCATACTCCTGGCCCGCAGCCGCGTGGCCGCCTGCACCGTCGCCCGCAGCGGGCTCGGCCGCATCTGCACTGAACAAGGAGCCGAGGCTCTCACTATTGAACGAGAACGAACTGGATTCGTTCGAGGCCGAGTACGCAGCGGTGCCGGATTGGGTTGGGGAAGCCTGGGATTGCGCACTTGCGAGAGAGGCTGCGAGAACCAAAGCAGCCCCGGAGAGGGGAATGCCTAACAGCCGGCAAATCCAACGGGGGAATTTCATGTCGGAACCTCTGGGATCGATTTGTCTTAACTGGGCTTGGCACACATCGCCCGTAAAGGGTTAGACACAGAATTTCTGTAGAGGTTGCTCGGCGGGCGTGACCATGGTGGGGCGATATAAAAATATTCCCACTTGCGAGATAAGTGTCACAGTCGTAAGCTGTTCCCGCAAACTGAAGGGAGTGACACATGGAACTCCACGCGCGGGTTCAGGTGGGTGAGAAGGGACGCATCGTGATCCCCGCGGAGATACGGGAGGCGCTCGGGATCAAGCCCGGCGACTCCGTCGATGTCGACGTCAAGGATTATGAGGTGCGGATCTCGACCCGCGAGGCACGCCTGAAACAGGCCTAGGAGTGGGTAAAACAACACGTGCCGGCTGGGGTAAGCCTCGCTGACGAGTTGAGCATGGAGCGGCGAGAGGCAGCCAGGCATGAATGAAGTTGTGTTCGATGCCTCTGCCGTGCTCGCGTTGTTGCAAAATGAGCCGGGCGCGGAGAAACTCACGGGAGATGTTCTGGTCCGAGCTGTAGCCAGCGCCGTAAACCTTGCAGAGGTGCAATCCAAACTCGTGAAGGTGAAAAACGATCCGGATAGAGCGTGGGCGGCAGCGCTGTCGACCGTCAATGCCGTTGAGCCATACAGCCGGGAACAGGCCAGAATCGCCAGCGATCTGATCACGCAGACAGAAGAATATGGATTGTCTCTCGGCGACAGCTCCTGCCTGGCGCTTGCCATCTATCTCGGCGCCGAGGTCTACACCACCGAGCAAATCTGGAAGAACCTGAAACTGGGCATCCTAATTCATGTAATTCGTTGAGCACACGTGAGACAGGTGCATACGCAAAAAGGCCGGAGCACCCACTCCGGCCTTTCCTAACTCCGCTAGTCAGCATTTCTCCCAAACGGCGCGAAGGGCATCTCCCCACCCCCCATATCCGATACCCCCGCCCCCTGCCAAAAGTCTCAAAATCTATTGTTTTCATTGCGATAGAGGGTAGACTTGGCGGCAAAGTCTATTGTTTTCAGTCGGTTAGATCTGCCGGTCTGCCGAACTTCGGCCCGAAGAATCGCTATCTGCATTCAGAATAGAGCGGGCGGGGGAATTAAACGGTAAAAAGGAGCGGCGATTTAAGTCTTTTTGAATGATGGTGATAGGGGAGGAAGGCGGCAGCCTGGCGGTTGACCGCGAGTACATTTATAGAGCGGCATGTGTGAAATGCGGGTTAGCCTCGCGCTTCAGCGTGGGGAAAGGGATCGCCGCAACACCATTGCGGAGTCCCGGGACGGCGGAGGGACATTTCATTCGCAGGGGCCAATAGCCGCTGAGCGATGGATTTCCTTCCTCAAGTGACTTTTCCGGAACCCCTTTGGAAGTTCGCGCCACGCGAAATCAAACTGAAATTCCCAAGCGCGTTGCGAAATCGTCGCAGGGCGTTCTTACTTCCGCACCTTGGCCCTGACCCACAGCGTCAAAAAAAACGGCAGCGCCACCACCAGCACCAGCACTCCGGCCGGGAAGCCGACGTAGCGATAGGTATTTACGAAGTTCACGTTGTGATGGCCGAAAAGTCTCCACGCAAGGAACGAGTAGATCGCGATGCAAGTGGTAAGAAAGAACGTAAAGAAGGCCGATGCAACGGCCAGCAGCAGGCTTTGAAACAGGCTGAATCCCTGCAGCGGGAATCCGAAAACCCTGCCGCCGCGCGGCGCGTGATTTGACTCCATTTGCCAGGTTCGACTCATACAGCCTGCTCCATCTGGGGGCCCGCGCCCAACCCGGCCCGGACCAACACCCACATAGCCAGTCTAAACGATGCCGTAGAATAACTAGTCATGGCCAGCAGCGCGCAGATCGATCTTTGGCATGCGGAAAAGGTCGCAACCCAGGTGAGCGTCACCCGGGCGGCGAACGGCATCCGCTACGCCGCGTGGGGCGAAACGCGCATCTCAGAGCCTGACCTGGAGCGGCTGGTCGGCGCGGTGCCCGCGGCCATTGCGCCGGCGCTCGAAAGCCGCGCTTACTACTTCATCCCACTGGCCATTGCCGATACCGGCGAGACCCTGATTGCGCCCCTTTACAACGTCGAACTGGGCGACCGCGCGGTTTGCCATCGCAATGCGGCATTCGGTTCAACCGAGGCAGTGTTCCTGTCAACACGGCTGGTTGAAGACCGCTTCGGGCTGGCCTTTGAATTCTTCATCAACGTGGCGCACAACTTTGTTGAAGTTGCGGGAGTGCCCGAGAGCTTTTCGTCGCTGGTGTGGTCGCAAGCCGAGAACCAGGTACGCGGCGAAACCAGCCAGGACGCCTGGGAGGCACGCCGTAAAGCGCAGGAAGCGCGAGTGGCAGCAAAAGACGGGCCGCCCCTGATCGACGAGCGCGCACGGAGCGCCTATTTTGAGTCCTCGTTTGCCGACGCGCTCGCGGTGTACATGCTTTCGCTGTCGGTCGACTTCGATTATCACGATCTTCGCGAGCGGGAGTACCCGCTCCTGGCCGCGCCCGCGCTTGCCGAGCGGCTCCGCCATGTGGCCTTGCTCTTCCCCGCCAATCCGGGTTACGACTTCCAGATTCTCTACCGCCGCAAAGGCTAAGTGGCCGTCGATTCCGGCGCGTTCAGCACTTTGAAGCCGATCTCCCCGGAGTTCCAGTCGATGGCGGCGTGCAGCAGCATGGCCGGCCACAACGATCCCGACAAAATCGCCAGCGCGGCCATCGCCATCCCAATCAAGGCCGTGTTGGGAATCTGCCTGACGCCGAGGTAGGTGTGGCCCAGGCCGAAGACGATCGAACTCAGGATGGCCGCCGGCCACACTCCCACCCACACTGCGAAGTACCACAGCAGAAAGCCGCGAAAGAGCGTCTCCTCGCAAACCCCTGCCGTGAATGAAACCGCACGAAACCGCCTTCGTTCCGCGGATGTGTGCGGCAACAGCGGCTCCCCGTAGGCGAGTTTCTTTCGCACCTTCGGCATCACATCCGGCCGCGCCAGAATGGCCTTGTCCTGCAGCACCAGCAGCCCGCAAAGTGCAACCGCAACCGCCATCCCAACGGCAAAGCGCACTGGGCTCGCAGGAATCAGCAGCAGCCACTGCAAGGGTCGGTGCTCCCAAGTCCAATAGCGAAGCAGCACGACCGTCGCAATCCATTCCTCGAGAAGGAGGCTGCTATAGAAGTTGAGCCGCGCGTCGGGCACGCCGGCCGCCAGCCTGGCTAGGTAGCGGGGCCACGTCCAGCGCAGCTCCACGACGGGAAAGAGCAGCAGGACGGCGAAGATCAGATGGTCGATCGGATGGTGCAAGGCGGTCATGGGTGCCCCCATCGAGCGTTTGCGCGAGGCGCCTAGTCGCGTTTCTGCTTGAAGAGCAGCGCGCCCAGCACGTCGGGCTTGGCGCGTATCTTTCCGAACACGGAGACGGATTTGATGGCGGCGCTGACCAGTTCGGGGGTCACGTCATCTTCAATCTTGAGAACCCCCACCACACGAATATCGAGGGGCTTGTTGGCCTCCACGCGCTTCTCCAGTTCTTTGCGGTTCAGGATGGTCATGCCCACCGTCATCACCTTTTGTTCCACCGCCTTGCGCACGGTCAGAGAGTGGCTGTCGATCTGCCGGCGAACGGCCGCGATCAGAAAGTCGGTCCGGCTGGAGTAGAAACCCTGGTCGACCAGCAGATCCACCTGGCCAAGGTCCACCACGCTGATGTTGAAGGAGATTTTCTCGGTATCTGACATACGATTGGAATCCTGAGGGAATACAGAGGGATAGTAACTGGATGCCGAGAGGATGTCAAGAGTGATTCCCCCGCGACTGGACCGCGGTCTGCCACCGTCCTGCTCACTCGAATGTCGGGTGCCCTGGCCGAGCGAGCCGCTCGCAGCTTACGCCGGCAGCGCCAGCATCGCGCCCCAATTGAGTCCCGCGCCGAACGCTGTCAAGACGAGCGGCCCGGCGAGCGGCTCTGGATGGGCGCTGCGCCACTCATCGGCGGCGATGAGCAGCGAGGCCGACGAGGTGTTGCCGTAGTGGGTGAGGTTGACGAAGAAACGATCGGCGAATTCTTCCTGGGGAACCTTGAGCGATTGGGCTACGCGCGCGATGAGGTTCAGATTGGCCTGGTGCATGAGGTATGCGCAGGGTTCTGCGGCGCTGAGATGGTTGCGGGCCAGAAGTTCGCTGATGGCGCGCGGAATCTTGCGCACCGCCTGCAGAATCACGCTGCGACCTTCCATCGCGACGCGGCCGTTCTCGATTTTGAGAATCTCGGCTGACGCGCCATCGGTCGAGAGGATCGAGTCGGCGATGCGAGCGAAGCCTGATGCGGGATCGACGAGAGCTGCGCCGGCGCCGTCGCCAAAGAGGATCGCGGTGTCTTTGCCGCCGGGCGTGAGCTCGATGCAGCGCGACATGATTTCAGTGCCGATGACCAGGACCGGTCCGAATCTGGGCGCGAGTTCGGCAGCGAAGGCGAGGCCGATCAGCGAGCCGCACGAGGCAACGGGAATGTCGAGCGCGGGCGTGGCAGCGAGGCCGAGGCTGGCCGCGATCTGGCTGGCCGGGCCGGGGCAGAAACGAGGCGCAGAGCCGGAGGCGACCAGGATCATGCCGAGATCGGCGGGCGTGGCGCCGGCATTGGCCAGGCAGTTCTGCGCAGCCAGTTTGCCAAGCGAGGCGACCGTGTCAGCTTCGGCGGCGTAGCGGCGCTCTTCGATGCCCGAGACTTCGAGGATCCACTCGGGCGTTGCGCCCACCAGCGCGGCGATTTCCCGATTGCCGACGCGGCGCTCAGGCAGATGGGAACCGAAGGCGCGGAGGAAGGCTGTCATCTGAGTCCTTGGCGGAGCAGGTTCGTGCTTTCCCACCCTTGCCGCGATAAGGCCGCGTCAAGGATGGGGCACCCAATGGTGGTGCGGAAACATGCTCTAGGCTAGCTTGGCCGAGACGTAGGCCGAAACCTTGTTGAGCGTGTCGAATTTGCGGGCGGAGAGATCGGAGTCGGGGATGGATACGCCGAACTCCTGCTCAAGGCCGGCAACAAAGTCGGTAAGCGCGAAGGAATCTAACAGGCCGGAGACGAAGAGCGAATCCTCGGCGCCCGGATTGACTTCTTTTTTGGTAACGCTGTTCAGAACTTTAACGATTCTTGCTTCAAGGATTCGTGCTTCCACTTCCATTCTTGTCTCCCTGGACTGCTGTTTCGGTTCCAGATGAATTGTGTTCTTCCCATGCCTTGTATTCAGTCATCAAGTCTGACATGAGTGCGTCGGCGAGGGCGCGATATCCGTCGCCGGTGAAGTGGGTGTGGTCAGGCTGCGCCCATCCGGCGTAGGCCCACTGCTGCATCGAACCCTCGCCGCCCATGCGCTGCTGCCAGTCCCAATACGCGCAGTTGTGAGTGCGGCAAACGGCGCGCTGGGCTGCGACGATCTTGTCGGTTCCGGCGAAGGTGCGCCAGGCGCGGCGCTGGATGGTGGAGCGGTCGGCGGGGCCAAGCACCAGGATGGATGACTCAGGCACGTAGCTGTGAATGGTGTCGACGATGTTGGCGAAGGCAGTGCGGTAGCTGTCTTCGTCCCAGTCCTTGCTGGCGGCCTCATTGGTGCCGTAGGCGAGGACGACGAGGGCAGGCGAATTGTCTTTGATGTAGTCGGAGAACAGCTTCTGGTCCCAGCGCAGTATGAGCGGAGCTTCAGCGCCGTTGATGCCGATCGACTCCCAGGTAACGCCGGGCTGCGTGGCAACCCAGCCGAGCAGGGTTACGGGCGAGCTGTCCTCTTTGGTGAGCACAAAATGGTGGTCGCCGGCGGGACAGGCGTAGTGGAAGGAACCGGGACCGATGGCATCGGCGGCGGTGTCGACCTGAATGGGGTCGCCGCCATTGTCGGTCAGGCTGAGGCTGCCGCCGCCCGGCTGGGCGAGGAACTCGAGGTCGAGGCCGGTGCAGGATGCGTCAAGCGAGACCCACTCACCCGCGCGGGTGGCGCTGATGCTGATGCCGCCCATGCCGAGCTCGCCGTCGCCGAGCGCGAGGAAATGAGTGCCCTCTGTTTTCCAACCTGTCGATTGGCCGTGGCGAGAGCCGAAGATGCGATAGCCGGCGAAGGGATGGCCGGCGTAAGCAAAGCCGATGCCGCCGTCGCCGAACTGATCCTGAAAGAGCCGGCGGGCCTCGCCGGTAAACATGTCGGCAGCGGTGTGCGAGTCGCCCCATTGCAGGACGCGCAGGGTGCTGGTGGGGGCAGCGCCATCTTTACGCGAGTCCTGAAAGGCGGCAAGTTCGGCAAAGAAACCGCCGAGCGAGGCGCTATAGGCGATGGCGTGATTGTCGGGCTGTTTGAGCCGGTCGCCGATCTCCTCAACCATGGCGGCGCGGCGAGCAGGGTCAACGCGTTGCACGTAGTAGTGGACGCGGGTACGGCGGCGGGTGGTACGGGTAGCGCCGGTGTGAGACGAATGCGCAACAGCACGGGATTTGGAGGCCAGCGCGGCGGAGGTGTGTTTCTTTGCGGTGGACTGCGTGGTGCTTTGAGCGGGCAGAAATGCCGCAACCGCCAGGAGCGCGGCGAGCGCGACCGGCCCGGTTGCATTTATGGGGCGCGCACTCATTTCGTCGAAGCCTGTATGCCGGGTTGACGGCTGGCTCGAGACGCATTATGAGGCGCATCGAATGCGGCTCTGACGCGGGCGGGTTTGAGGGCGGGCGCTGCCGGAACAGCCGGCACCGCGATTCCATGTTGCATCTTCCACCGATCATAGCGCAGCGAGAGTTGCTGAAGGAAAAGCCCGGCCACAATCGTTGCGCCCTGTGGTGTTGGATGCAAGAGGTCGGCCGTCACGAGACGCGGGGAGGCTTCGTACCAGCGCGCCATGGTGCCGCTTGAGCCCATGGCATCGTACGTGTCGAAAAAGGCGCAGTGAGTTTGGGCGGCAACCTGGCGTTGAATGGCCACAATCTCGGGGATGGTGCTCATGGTCTGGATGTCGTCGAGACCGGTGCGTTCGCCGCGGTCCATGGGGCTCATGATGAGAATTGGGGTGTTGGGGGCGAGCCGGCGGATGCGGTCGATAGCCATGCGCAGCTCGTTGGCATACCCGGTAGCGACCCACTTGCTGAAGCTGCTCTCGTTGGAACCGTAGTTGATGACGATGAGCGCCGGGTCGGCGTGGTCGAGTTCCTGCTTCCAGATATCGGGCTGCATGACGCGGGCCAAAACGCTGGTGGTGGCGCCGTTCAAGCCGAGGCTGTCGTAGAGCAGGCCATTTGCGCCGCGCCGGAAGTCGACACCAAAAAGAGTGACGGAGCCTGCGGAGGGTTGGACCGAGACGATTTGGGTTTCGGCCGGAAGCTCGGCGGTGAGGAAAGCCGCGGCCTGGCTGTCTGCGGCTGTAGACTGCGCGGCGATCTGGTTGCCATTGGCCGAAACCGTAAAGGAACCGCCGCCGGGACGGGCAAGGTACTCGATTTGAACGGCTGTCTGGTCGGCGCGGGCGAGATGGAATTTGCTCCAGGCACCGGGCTTACCTTCAAAGGCTGCGCCGCCAAGGCCGTAGACGCCTTCGCGGATGAGGCCGACGCCGGTGCGTAACTTCCAGCCGGAGCTCGACATGTCGACGCCGCGATGGCTGTACCAGGCCCAGGGCTTGGCTACCAGGGTGTAACCGCGGCCGGCGTCGCCGAAACGGGCCTGCAACTGGGCGCGAATGTCGCCGGTGATGAGGTCGGCGGTGGTGGGCGAATCGCCGTAGTGCAGGATGGTGACCACTCCGGCCTGGTTCTGTTCGAGCTTCCAAAGCTGGGCAAAGAATGGGTCGAGGTTGTTTGAGTCGTCGACGAAGATGGGACTGGGGGGTGGCAAGTTTGCGGAGTTGCGCCGGGGTTGCGTTGGGACGGGCGGGGCCGGGCGCGCGGGCCAATGCAGGCGGAAAGCGTCAGCGACGATGGCGGGATCGAGGCCCTTGCCGGGGTCGACCTTGAGATGCCAGGCGGTAAGGAGCGCGGCTACAACTCCGATGGCGAGCGCAGTTTTGAGCGGGAAACGGCTGCCTGGTTCTTGAGGTCCGGGAGCGTGGGGCTCGACCGGATCGGGAGCCGGCGGATCGGGGATCGGCGGCGGCCCGGGAATCGACGGATCTGACAGATTAAAAATTGCCATAGACAAATGGAGCCGAGCCGCGGCCAGCCAGGGTTTGGATGAGCAGGATGAGGGCAGCCACGCCCAGGCCCTGCACCCAGAAAGGCATGCGGTCAGCGAAGTTTGAAGCTGAATGGAACCAGCGTTCAGGCAGTGAGTGCAAGATGGCGGCGGTGATGAGAACCGCCGCAATTTCAGGGGTTATGTTGCCAAGCGACCAGGTAAGCGAACCGAGGCCGCGCAGGATGGCGAGCGCGTTCGAGAGAGTGGAGGCGCGGAAGAAGATCCAGGTAAAGCAGACAAAATTGAATGTGATGACGCCGCCCAGCACCTTGGCCCAGATGGCCGGCGACGGGACGGTGCGGCTGCGCTTCCAGGCAAAAACCGCGCCCAAGGCAAGGCCGTGCAAGGCGCCCCATATGAGGAAGTTCCAGGAGATACCGTGCCACAGGCCGCCGATCATGAAGGTGAGCAGAAAGGCGTAGCTGTATGAAAGGACGGGATATTTGCGGCGCTTGGGAAAGAAGTCGAAGAGGTAGTCGCGGAGCCACTCAGAAAAGGTGATGTGCCAGCGACGCCAGAACTCGGCAACGTTCACCGATAGGTAAGGGCGGCGGAAGTTTTCGGGCAGGTCGATGCCGAGGAGCAGGGCCGCTCCGCGGGCGATATCGGTGTAGCCGGAGAAGTCGAAGAAGAGTTCGAGAGCGTAGCCGTAGACGGCGAGGAGGATCTCAGAGCTGGAGTAGAGGGCCGGGGTATCGAAGACGCGGTTGACGAGATTGTTGGCGAGGAAGTCGGCGATGAGGAGTTTCTTGACCAGGCCGATTCCGATGAGCAGGAGGGCCTGAGCAGCGGAGTCAGAGGTCAGATTAAAGGAGCGCGCCAATTGCGGCAGCAGGTTGCGCATGCGCGGAATGGGGCCGGCCGTGATGGATGGAAAGAAGAGGGCGGCAGCCAGGTAATCGAGCAGGTTGCGGGTGGGAGGCATTTCGCCGAGATAGAGGTCGATGGTGTAGGTAAGGGACTGAAAACAATAGAACGACAAGCTCAAAGGGAACAGCCACTGCCAGTGTCGACCGGTGGCGAGCGGGAGGATTTTGAGACTGGCGAGAACCCCGACGTTGACCAGCAATGAGACGCCGACGAGCAGCCGGCGGGTGGTTGTGGTTGAGTAGCGAGCGAGGCCGAGGCCGACCAGGAAGTCGATGGCGGCGCAAAGCGGCAGAGCCAGGTAGACGAGGCTGAAGTGAGCCAGGAAAAACAGGTTGGCAAGCGCGAGAATGCCGAGCCTGGTCCGCCCCGAACCGGACGCGATCCAGTAGAGCAAACACACCACTGCGAGAAAAACATAGAAAGGCGCTGTGCTGACCAGCATGTGCGGATTCCAGCCGATTAATGCCGAACCTTTGGACGGAAATACGCAGTTCGGGCGAAGTGGATCTTGAGAATCACTGTATCACGAAGGCGATTTTGGCGGCGATTGGGGGCGAGGGGGGAAACCAGTTGAGTAAACAGAGGAGCGGATCGCGCGAAACAGGAAATAGGCCGATATGGCTGTTTGGGACTTGGGAGGTCTGGAAAAGCACTGAAATCGGTGCGCTTTATTCGCCTTATTTTCAATTATTTACTGAAAAGAGCCTTGCAAAATGTCCGGAGTCGGGGGGTCGGTTTAGTAGAATACCCGGATGGTTGAACGACAGAAATCGCGTAATCTGAACGGCAAACGATCTGTGTGGTTCTGGGTGTCGGGAGCAGCTTTATCCCTCACCGTGGCCACCGTATTCTTTGCCGACTCTACGTTAACGGTGCAGGCGGATACTCCGCTAGCCCGCCCTGCCGCAACTCTTCCCCCATCCGTACCCAAGGACATCGAAACCGGGATTGTGGCCGCGCCGGCGAAGAAGCCGGCGAAGGTGTTCGAAGTGCTGAAGGGAATCGCCACCTGGTATGGCAGGGTGCTGAACGGGCACCACACAGCCAGCGGCGAGCGGTTCAACATGATGGCCATGACCTGCGCCCATAAATCGCTGCCCTTTGGCACCGTGGTGAGGGTGGTTGATTTGGACACCAACAAGTCAGTGGTGGTGCGGGTGAACGATCGTGGTGAGCTGCCGGGGAATCACGTGGTGGATCTCTCCTACGGGGCGGCCCGGGAGCTTGGAACGCTGAAGTCCGGGGTGGCGAACGTGCGGCTGGAAATCATTGGGAAAGCCAAGCCTTAGCAGTTGGAGACTGCAGATGCGAGCCGGGCGATCCCTTGGGATCGCCCGGCGGCGTT
>DATJSB010000273.1:0-17389 GCA_035504315.1 Occallatibacter sp. | reverse complement strand
GTGCAATGGCTTGCTGCGCAACCAGGCGTTTCATCCGCGGGCTTCGATCCCAACCGGACCACGGTGACCGAACACGCCCGTCTCAAGGAAGGATTGCCGTTCCGGTTCCGCAAGCGCTTTCTCTCCCCGCTGCCCGACCCGATCGTCGAGCGCCTGCGCCAAGTAAAAGACGGCCACGAGCTGGCCATCATGCGCGAGGCCGCGCTCATGGGCTGCAAGCTTTTCGACCACATCCTCAAGTTCATCCGCCCCGGCGTGAAGGAAGTTGAGGTCGCCGCCGAGCTTGAGCACCAGGCTCGACTGATGGGCGCCGAAGGCATGTCGTTTGACACCATCGTGGCTGCAGGACCTCGCTCGGCCTTGCCCCACGGCCACGCCACTATCCAGCCGCTGCCGCGCAAGGGGTTTCTCACCCTCGACTTCGGTATAATCCACAAGGGTTACTGCTCCGACATGACCCGGACAGTACACCTCGGTTCCCCCACCGCGCGCGAGCGGAATGCGTACCAGGCAGTGCTCGAGGCACAGGAGGCCGGGGTGGCTGCTGTATCATCGGGCGAGAGCTCCGGAGACGTGGACGAGGCAGCCCGTAGCGTGTTGCGCCGGGTGGGCTTGGCGGAGGCGTTTACCCACTCCACCGGGCACGGTGTCGGGCTTGAAATTCACGAGGCTCCGCGCATTGGCGCGAAGCAGAGAACCCGGCTGCAGGCCGGCATGGTGATTACAATCGAGCCCGGCATTTACCTGCCCGGCGAATTCGGAATTCGCATTGAGGATATGGTGGCTGTAACCCGTACCGGAGGCGAAGTCCTCACTCCGGCGCCCAAGGCCCTGATAGAACTCTAGTCCCCCGCACCGAGCAGGGAAGTTAAAGGATCGAATGAAACAACAGGACATTGACGACCTGAAGCAACTGATCGAATTCCTGAAGCAATATCAGGTTGCCGAATTTGATTTGGATCGGGGCGACCTGAAAATCAGGCTCAAGTTTGCGCAGGAGAGCGCCTCCGCTGCCAGTCTGGGCGAACTAGCCCGCATGATTCAGTCATCCGTGTCGGCTAGCCGCGCGACTCCCTTGGTTGCACCGGCGGCCGCTCAGTCCGCAGCCCCCAAAGAAACCGAAGAAGAAGGCCTGCACGTAGTGAAGTCGCCAATTGTTGGCACATTCTATGCCTCGCCGTCGCCCGGCGCATCGGCGTTTGTTGCTCCCGGCGACATGGTTGAAAAGGGTCAGGTGATCTGCATTGTTGAAGCCATGAAGCTGATGAACGAGATTGAGTCCGATGCGGCCGGCGAGATCGTCAAGTGCCTGGTCTCGAACGGCCAGCCAATCGAATTCGGCCAGCCACTGTTCACGCTTCGGCCGGCGTAGCCGGCCGAGGGCAGATTCCGGCGCTTATGTCCAAGATCCTGCTGGAGCCAAATGCCCTTGGTTCACTCACGCTCCCGCTAACCTGCTAACTTGCTGACTCGCTGACTATGTTCAAGAAAGTTCTCGTCGCCAATCGAGGCGAAATCGCACTCCGGGTTATCAACGCCTGCCGTGAGCTCGGCGTGCGCACGGTTGCCGTCTACAGTGAGGCCGACCGCAACTCGCTGCACGTCCGTTTTGCCGACGAGGCCATCTGCATCGGCCCTCCGCGCCCAGCCGACAGCTATCTCAACGTCCCCGCCGTCATCTCTGCTGCTGAAATCGCCGACGTCGAAGCTATACATCCCGGCTACGGCCTGTTGAGCGAGAACGCCAACTTCGCCGAAGTCTGCCGCGCCTCAAATATCAAGTTCATCGGCCCTCCGCCTGAGGTCACGCGGCTGATGGGCGAGAAAGAAAAAGCCCGCCAGGCGATGAAGAAGGCCAAAGTGCCCATCCTGCCCGGCTCCGATGGCGTCATTGCCACGGTCGAAGAAGCCGCTGATTGGGCTGATAAGGTCGGCTACCCGGTGATTCTCAAGGCCAAGGCCGGCGGCGGCGGGCGCGGCATGCGCATCGCGCGCAGCGACGAGGAACTCCCAAATCTCTTCCATGCGGCTCACGCCGAAGCCACCAGCGCGTTCGGCAACGGCGAACTCTACATGGAAAAGTTTATTGAGAATCCCCGCCACATCGAGTTCCAGGTGCTGGCCGACGAGTACGGCCACGTGGCCACGCTCTTTGAGCGCGAGTGCTCCATCCAGCGCCGGCATCAGAAGCTGATTGAAGAAGCGCCATCGCTCCAGGTCACGCCGCAGATGCGCCACGAGGTTGGCCGCACGCTTTGCCGTTGCCTCACCGACATCGGGTATCAGAATGCCGGCACAGTCGAGTTCCTGATGGACGCCTCGGGCCAGCTCTACTTTATCGAAATGAATACGCGCATCCAGGTAGAGCACCCGGTCACCGAGGCAATCACCGGTGTCGATCTCGTCAAGGCGCAGCTTCGCATCGCCTCCGGCGAGGAGCTGAGCGAGATTCTGCCCGCTAAGCTCGAGATTCGCGGCCACGCCATCGAGTGCCGGATTAACGCCGAGCACCCCCGCAAATTCACTCCCTCCGCAGGCCAGATCACGGCCTTCAACGTGCCCGGCGGCCACGGCGTCCGCGTCGACACCGCGCAGTATGCTGAAGGCGTCATTCCTCCCTATTACGACTCGCTTATCGCCAAACTCATCGTCCACGGCGCCGACCGCGCTGAGGCGATTGCCTGCATGCGCCGTGCCCTCGGCCAGTTCGTGGTGCGTGGCATCGAGACCTCAATTTCGCTGCACGAAGAGATCTTTGCCGACGAGGAGTTTCAGGCCGGCCAGTTCGACACCGGCTACATGGAGCGCTTCCTGGCCAAGCGCGTCGAAAAGTAGCGTTCCAAAGGGACCCTCTGTTTCTTTCAGCCACAATTCAGGGCTCATCACGAAAATAAATCTGTGCCTTTGTGGGATCTTTCGCCTATATTGTTTTGCACCACTCATGGGCAAAGATTTGCAGGAGGGAACGATGATTAATCTGCAGAGTCTGCCGAACATCATCATGGCCGTAGGCGGTCTCGGCACCGCCGCTTTCGGGCTGGTCGATTCCACCAAGGTATTCTGGGGCGGCGTCAATCGCATCGGATTCAAACGAATCTCCGGCTCCGTGAAGAACCTTACAACCCATCTGTCCGCCGGTCTCAATCAGGACCGGATTCTGGGCACGCTGCGAGCAAACTGGTACAACGGCACTGCGCTCAGCGATCAGAAGTCGATCGCAAAGTCGCTCATCAAACAGGGACTAAACCCAGGGAACGCCCTCGATCTCGCGGCCCAAACAGGCGTGGACAAAGACCTCCTGAATTCGGTCGCCGCAAAAATTCAAACCGGCACAGCGCTGCTTCAACCCGAGAGCGACGTTTATTCCCGCTTCGATTTTGTCCTCACCGCTTTGCTCGACGAAGTCTACCAGCACGCTGATCAGGCTTACACCAACTGGACGCGTGTCTGGGCATCGGGATTTGCACTGGTATTGGGTTTTGTTGGCGGCTGGACCGTGAACGGCAGCAGCATCGGGCAATACTGGTGGACGCACGACATGTGGATCGCAGTCGTCTCCGGTTTGCTCGCGACCCCGCTGGCGCCCGTCGCAAAGGATCTCTCGAGCGCACTGGCTACGGCGGTCAACACGATGCAGATCATCAAGAAATAGGTGCGCCATGAGCAGATTTCTCGATGTAAGGCTCCAGCCCGTGGGCGGCTCGGTGGCGTCGCAGGTTGCTCACTTTCAGGGCGACAGCATCGACAACTATACGGGCATCACGCTGACCGATCTTCGGAATTTCATTCGAGGGCAGCACGTGCTCATCGGCGCGCACGGATTCAACGTTGACCGCGCCGATGGCATCCTTCGGCTTTCAGGCTGGGAGTCGCTGCTCCAGCTTCCTCCGGCTTCGGTGTTTGTCGGGCTGATTTGGCCGGGCGATTCAACCTGGGCCCACGGTCTCGATTATCCCGTCGAAGCCGGCGTTGCCGACCAGGCCGGGCAGCGCATAGCGTCCTTCATTGACGCGAACTTTGGCGCTGTCGCAAGCATCTCGTTTGTCTCGCACAGTCTTGGCGCCCGGGTGGTTCTGTCAACCATCTCGAATATGAAACATCACGTGCGGCGCCTCATGCTCATGGCCGGCGCGATCGACAATAACTGCCTCACCAATGAGTTCAGCAATGTGGCAGATTCAGTTGACACAATCTCAGCACTTGCATCCCTTGGCGACACGCTTCTCAGCGGCATATTCCCGCTGGGCAACTTCTTTGCCGGGGTTTTGGATGAAGGCCATCCTTGGGTACGCGCCGCGCTTGGCCACCGGGGCCCTGCTGCGACTCCACCGTCCAACTTCGTCTTTCCGTATCAGATCCCCGATAACTGGAGCTACGATCACGGCGACTATCTCAACCTTCAGTCACAGCCGCCGCCGTCCTGGCCTCTGCCCACCGATGTTCCCGGTAATGGAACGATCCCTCCGGCGCCGCTGGCCGGGGCAGGTGCCAGCGAAATCGCCGGATGGAGGGCCGCCTTTTCGGCAGCGTTCGCTTCAACTCGCTTCAGGTGAGAAGCCCCGCCGGGGTGAACATTGTCATCTCGACGGGCTTGGCGTGTAACAATTCCAGTGTCCCGCCTTCGCGCCGTCAATCGCGGCCCTGGCGATTCCAAAGCTATGTTGAACCGCAGACAGTTTCTTCGCGATGGAAGCCTTTTAGCCGCCGCGCTCGCAGCGCATTCGAACCTTGCCTTATCTGCCGCGCCCGCGGCCGGCGAGCCGAACTATACGCTCAACATTGCACCAACCACTCTCGAAATCGCACCCGGCGTCAGCGTCAAAACCGTCGCCTATAACGGCCAGGTCCCCGGCCCCATTTTGCGCTTGCGCGAAGGCGTGCCGGTCGCAATCGACGTCACCAATTCCAGCCCCAACGAAGACATCGTCCACTGGCACGGTCTGGCCATCGATTCGCTCAATGATGGCGCCAAGGAAGAAGGTTCGCCCATGATTCCTGCGGGCGGCCACCTGCGCTATACCTATACGCCTCGGCCTGCAGGCACTCGCTGGTATCACACGCACTCGGGAGCCGGCTCCGATCTTGCCAAAGGCACTTACAGCGGCCAGTTCGGATTCCTCATCGTCGAAGGCAAAGAGAACCCGGGCAGTTACGATCAGGAGATCTTCCTCGCCATCCATCATTGGGAGCCGGGCTTTGTGCCCATGGCTGAGACCATGCGTGCCGAGTCAGCGAATCGTCCGCTCACCACCGGCTCCGACGTCGGCTACAAATACGCCACCATCAATCAACACATGCTGGGCGCCGGCGACCCCATCCGAGTCAAGCAGGGTCAGCGCGTGCTAATGCATTTGCTCAACGCCAGCGCGACTGAGAATGTCGAGCTCGCTCTTCCCAACCACACTTTCAAAGTGATCGCCATGGATGGCAATCCGGTTCCGAATCCAACCGCCGTGCCCGTTCTTTCGCTCGGAGTCGCGGAGCGCATCGACGCAATCGTCGAGATGAACTCGCCCGGCATGTGGATTCTTGGTTCGACGCTCGAGCCTTCGCGCAAAATGGGACTCGGCATTGTTGTCGAGTACGCCGGCCAAACCGGCGCGCCCGCGTGGACCGACCCCACCTCGTTCGCCGCCGACTACGCGCAGTTTTCTGCGCCGTCCGCATCCAATGCGCCCGCTCCCGACGAGACCGTCACGCTTACCTTTCATGACATCGGCCCCAAGAACGGTTCGCAGTTCGACACTTGGACCATCAACAACCAGTCATGGCCCAACGTTGACCC
This sequence comes from Occallatibacter sp., assembly GCA_035504315.1. Classification (GTDB taxonomy): domain Bacteria; phylum Acidobacteriota; class Terriglobia; order Terriglobales; family Acidobacteriaceae; genus Telmatobacter. Next base: position 11,604 of record DATJSB010000273.1, on the reverse strand, counting down.
GATTCATCTGCACCACGGCAAGCGCTACCGCCTGGTGCTCCGCAACGGCAGCGGCGACCAGCATCCCCTCCATCTTCACCGGCACACCTTCGAGGTGACGCAGATTGGCAAAACGCAGATGAGCGGCCTGCGCAAAGACGTCATCAACATCATGCCGCTCCAGACCGTGAACGTCGATTTCGTTGCCGACAACCCCGGCGACACCCTCTTCCACTGCCACCAGCAACTGCACATGGACTTCGGGTTCATGACCATCCTCAAATACATTTGATAAACGGACCAGCACAGCGCGGAGCAGGGAATTGAGCGTGGAAAGATTCGGGAATCTTGCGGGACACGGATGGACACTTGCGCGGGCTCTTACCTTCGCCGCCCTTTGTTGCGCTCCCGCCTCGGCGCAAAACGTTTCCTGGCCGGCCTATGGCGGCCTCGACGGCGATCACTATTCGCGCCTCGCGCAGATCAATCGCGCCAACGTTCACCGCCTGCGCCAAGCATGGACCTTCGACACCGGCGAGAAGGGAAACATCGAAACCAACCCCGTCATCGTTGGTCGCACCCTTTATGCCTACACGCCCAGCCAGAAGGTGATCGCCCTCGACGCAGCCACCGGTAAGCTGAAATGGAAGTTCGACTCCGGCATCAACTCCAACCAGCCCGCGCGTGGCGTGGCTTACTGGACCGACGGCAAAGACGAACGCATCTTCGCGGGAGTGATGAACTTTCTCTATTGTCTCGATGCCAGAACCGGCCAACCGATCCCGAGCTTCGGCGAGAGCGGGCGCATCGATCTGCGCCAGGGCCTGCGCGAGCCATGGCAGCAGCAGTCGATCGCGCTTACCACTCCCGGCTCCATCTACAAGGACCTGATTATTGTCGGCGGCCGCGACCCCGAGACTCATCCCGCGCCTCCCGGTGACGTGCGCGCCTTCGACGTACACACCGGCCAGCTCCGCTGGGTCTTTCATACCATCCCCCGTCCCGGCGAGCCTGGATACGAAACCTGGCCGCCCGACGCGTGGAAGACTGCGGGCGCAGCCAACAACTGGGCCGGTATGACCGTCGACAGCCGGCGGGGAATCGTCTACGCGCCCACCGGCTCGGCCGTAATGGATTTCTACGGGGGCGATCGCATCGGCGATGACCTTTACGCCAACACCATCCTTGCCCTCGACGCCAATACCGGCAAACTGCTGTGGCACTTCCAGGGCGTCCATCACGACATCTGGGATCGCGATTTTCCCGCTGCTCCTGCGCTTTACACCGTCCGCAAGAACGGCCAGTCCATCCCCGCCCTGGCGCAGGTTTCCAAGCAGACTTACGTCTTTCTCTTCAATCGCGTCACCGGCGAACCGCTGTTTCCCATACGTGAGCAGCCGTTCCCGGCCAGTACCGTCCCGGGAGAGAAAACTTCGCCCACCCAGCCTGTTCCCGATGGGCCTGTCCCGTTCGGCCGCCAGCAACTCACCGCAGACATGCTCACCAACCGCACTCCTGAGGCCCACGATTGGGCGGTGAAGGAGTTCAGCAAGATTCGCTCCAACGGCCAGTTCTACCCTTTCGCCGTCGGCCACGAGACCATTATCTTTCCCGGCTTCGACGGCGGCGGTGAATGGAACGGACCGGCCATCGATCCGGTCAGCGACACGCTCTTCGTCGGCTCAACTGAAATGGCGTGGCTCGGCGGTCTTGAGCCGGTCACTGCCGGCGGCAGCCCCGGCGAACAGATCTACCGCCAGCAGTGCACCATCTGCCACGGCGTCAACCGCGCCGGCTCGCCGCCTACGTTTCCCTCGCTTGTCGACGTGGAGAAACGGCTCACGATTGAAAAAATCACCGCCAACATCCGCACCGGCACCGGCCGCATGCCCTCTTTTCCCAATCTCGACGATCGAAAGATCGGTGAGCTGCTCGACTATCTTCGCAATCCGGTCGAGACGGGCGCGGACAAGGAAATGCAAACCGTGCCGGCAGCATCCGCAACATCTGCTGCGCCCATCGAAAAGGCCGGCGCGCAGGTTTACGCCGACCGCTGCGCTATCTGCCACGGAGATCACGAAGAAGGAATCCCGCCCGACTTTCCCATGCTGACCGGCATCGGCAGCCGCATGAGCGAGGCGCAGTTGAGGACGCTTATTCATGACGGCAAGGGACGCATGCCGCCGATGACCGACATTCCTGAGGCCGACATCGCATCGCTGCTGCGCTTTCTCGGAGTTGGCGCCCAAGCCGAGCCCAATGCTGAAGCGCCGCTCGACTACACCTTCACCGGCTACAAGAAGTTTCTCGATCCCGACGGCTATCCGGCCATAGCGCCGCCCTGGGGCACTCTGAACGCAATCGATCTCAAGACCGGCAAATACCTCTGGAAGATTCCCCTCGGCGAATATCCCGAGCTGGCCCGTCAAGGCTTGAAAGACACGGGCTCAGAGCAGTACGGCGGACCGATTGCGACCGCCGGAGGGGTGCTCTTCATCGGCGCAACCGTCTACGACCACATGTTCCGCGCCTTCGACACACGGGACGGCAAGCTGCTGTGGCAGACCGATCTGGGCTATGCCGGCATCGCCACACCTTCGACCTATATGGTTGATGGCAAGCAGTTCGTGGTCATAGCGGCCAGCGGAGGCCGTGACCCGAAAGGCCCGGTCGGAGGCCAGTACGAGGCCTTCGCGCTGCCACGCTGAAGATTTCATCAAATATTTTCGTATTTTGTTCGCCTATCGCGAATTTTCGCGCTATATTTGCTCTGCAACATAAGGAGGTTGCCGAATGGAATATCAAAAAGAAATCGTCGCTGAATACGATCGTGAAACTGAACGGACGCGGAAGATGCTCGAAGCAATTCCGGCCGACGTCGACTGGAACTTCAAGCCCCACGAGAAATCAATGCCCCTGGGTCGCCTCGCCGGCCACATCACCGATATGACCAACGACTGGGCTCTGCACTCTCTCAACCTCGACAAGCTCGAGTTTGCTGCCGACCACAAGTGGGAGGTCTTCGCCGCGACCAGCAAAGAGGAATTGCTCAAGAAGTTCGACGAGAAGCTGACGGAGGCCAAGGCCGCGCTGGCAGCGACGACCGGCGAAAAATGGGATCAGCACTGGCAATTCATCTTTGGCGGTCACGTGTGGATCGACCAGCCCCGTCACCAGGTCTTTCGTGAGCTGGTCATCAGTCACATGATTCACCACCGCGCGCAACTCGGCGTCTATCTCCGCATCCTCGGCGCAAAGGTCCCCGGCATGTACGGCCCTTCCGCGGACGAGATGTGAGAAAGGCAGGGAGTAGGGAATAGGGAATAGTGGCCGGGCCGGGTGCCCCATCCTAAACGCATTTTTTTGCGTTTAGGATGGGCTAGCACGGGCCTAAATCCGCCCATTTCAATCGGGCACCGCAGACGAGTGTCCGTTCTCCTGTTTTACCCTTGAGCCATGCCGTTCTCATTTCCTAAGATCTACCCGATTCTCGACTCATCCGCCATCCCATCCTCAAATCGCGTCGGCTTCCTCCATCGCCTCGGTTCTGGACTGGCGGCTGCGGGGGTCACGCTCCTCGAGTACCGCAATAAGACCGGCTCTGACACGGAGATTCTTTCCGATGCCGCCGTTCTTCGCGCTGCACTGCCCGGCCCAAACATCAAATTGATTCTCGATGATCGCGCTGATCTGGTTGATGAAGCCGGATTTGACGGTGTCCATATCGACGCGGGCGACATCTCCGCGGCTGAAGCCCGCAAACTCCTCGGTTCGTCCGGAATCGTGGGCTCATTCGGCGGCAGCACTGAGTTTCTGCCCGGCGCACTCGATGGCCCCGCCGACTATCTGGCCATCGGACCGGTCTTTACCTCCACCACCAAGCAGACCTCGATCACGCCCATTGGCATTGAGGGCGTTCGCCGTTTGCGCGAGCTGGCCGGACCGGATCGCATCCTGACCGCTGCGGGTGGCGTTACTCTCTCTTCAGCACCAGCGATCCTCGCCGCCGGAGCCAGCGCCGTCGCCGTCTCCGCCGCCATCTTTCGCACGTCTGACCCGGCCGCTGAATTCCGCCTTTGGCTCAATGAACTCCGTTAGGCCTTAAGAACGCTGGGTTTGATCAGCCAACTTCACTGTTTCGAGTGACTGACTTAACTGAAATCGGAGTTGAGATCAGAATCTCCAAGACAAAACCTTCAAAATCATTTAAAACACTCTTCAAGTGTTGACCCCGGAGATCGCTCCCACCCAAAACGCGAACGCGACAGCCCAGCCGGCCAAGCTGGTGCAAAGCCTCGGCCTCTTCAGTTCCACCGCCATCGTCATCGGTTCGATGATCGGGTCGGGTATTTATATTGTTGACGCCGATATCGCCCGCGGCACCGATTCGCCGGCTCTTTACCTCGGCGCCTGGCTGGTCACCGCTGTCATGACGTTGATCGGAGCCCTCAGCTACGGCGAGCTGGCCGCTATGATGCCGAAGGCCGGAGGTCAGTACGTTTACCTGCGCGAGGCTCTCGGCCCCCTCTGGGGCTTTCTCTTCGGCTGGACGCTCTTCCTCGTCATTCAGACCGGCACCATCGCGGCCGTCTGCGTCGCGTTCGGCAAATTCCTCGGCGTCTTCTTTCCGTCGGTCTCAACCACGCACTGGCTCTGGCATATAGCTCACGTTCCGGCGTGGCGCGTGGGTCCCATGGTTCTCGGCAACATGGAGATCGGCGTCAACACCGCCAACATCACCGGCATAGCCATTGTGGTTTTGCTTGCCATCGCCAACATCTTCGGCGTCCGTCTCGGCGCGATGATCCAGAACATCTTCACCTCGGCCAAAGCCATCTCGCTAGCCGCCCTCATCGTACTGGCATTCGCTGTGGGCGTGAATGCCACTGCTTGGCAAACGAACTTCGGTGCGGGATTGAGCCAGTTTTGGCGCAACGCCGGCTGGCACTCGCTGCACCCCGTGCAGGTAGGCGTGGGCGGGCCGACTTCATGGGTGAATTTGTTCGTGATCCTCGCTGTCGTCCAGGTGGGCTCGCTCTTTTCGGCAGACGCGTGGAACAACGTTACCTTCACCGCCGGCGAGGTCAAGAACCCGAAACGGAATCTGCCTCTGTCTCTCATTCTCGGCACCGGCTTCGTGCTCACCGTTTACTTTCTCGTCTCGCTGGCCTATCTGGTCGTGCTGCCGCTTCATGGCGACCCAAACGGGGCAACGGCGATGGCCCGCGGAATCCAATACGCGGCTGAGGATCGCGTGGCCACGGCGGCGCTTGGCCAGGTCTTCCGCTCCGGCGGCGCCATGCTGATGGCAGCCGCCATCCTCATCTCCACCTTCGGCTGCGCCAATGGAATGACTCTTGCCGGCGCCCGCGTTTTCTACGCCATGAGCCAGGACGGCCTGTTCTTCAAGCGTGTTGGCAAGCTGCACCCGAAGTACAAAACTCCTGTTGCAGGCCTCCTTATTCAAGGTGCATGGACGGTCATTCTCTGCGTCTCCGGTTCCTACAGCCAGCTTCTCGACTACATCATCTTCGCCGAGCTGATTTTCTACATCCTCACCATCGCCGGGCTGTTTGTGCTGCGGTTCAAGCGGCCCGATGCGCCGCGCCCTTACAAGGCACTCGGTTACCCGGTTCTGCCGGCGCTATATATCGTCATGGCCGCATGGATATGTATCGTATTATTGCGTTACAAGCCCCAATACACATGGCCGGGCCTGGTGCTAGTTCTACTCGGAATTCCCGTCTATCTCGTATGGTCGCTCCGGTCATCGAGGCAGGTGCAGCAAAACTGAAAACGAACTTGTGATCGCTGAGGAGGATCCCTCGCTAATGTCCAGACTGCGTTTCAATCATTCCAGCCCGGCGCTTCGGTCAACAATGCGCCGCGCTTTCGCCGGAGTTGCGGGGGGCATCGATGCCTAACAGACTGTTCGCCACCAAGTCCATCAGCATCATCCTGAAGGAAGCCTCAGGCGGCGGTGAGCACGAGCTCAAACGGGCGCTCGGTCCAATCAACCTCATCACTCTCGGCATCGGCGCCATTATCGGCGCGGGCATCTTCGTGCTTACCGGCACCGCAGCGGCGCAGTTCGCCGGTCCCGCTATTGTGATTTCCTACATCATTGCCGGCGTCGGCTGCGTCTTTGCAGGCCTGTGCTACGCTGAGTTCGCTTCCATGCTTCCCATCGCCGGCAGTGCCTATACCTATGGCTATGCCACCATGGGAGAACTGGTGGCCTGGATCATCGGCTGGGCGCTGGTGCTGGAGTACGCATTCGGCGCAGCCACCGTCGCCGTCGGCTGGAGCGGCTTTGCCAGCAACCTGGTGAGCTTTTTCGGCGTGAAGCTGCCCTTCAATCCCAGTCCCAGGGTTGATCTGACGCTCTTCGGACATCCATTTACGGCGCAGGTCGATTTGTTCGCGATGGCCGCCCTGGTCGTCATCACCATCGTTCTTGTCGTCGGGGTCAGGGAATCAGCGAACTTCAACAGCGCCGCCGTAATGATCAAAGTCTCGATTGTGCTTATTTTTATCGGCCTGGCTGGAACCTTCGCCTTCGGCCACTGGTCGCACATGACCGCCAACTGGCATCCCTTTATTCCGCATAACCTGGGCCACTTCGGCCAGTTCGGCTGGTCGGGAATCATGCGAGGAGCCGGCGTGGTCTTCTTTGCCTACATCGGCTTTGACGCGGTTTCAACCGCGGCGCAGGAAGCTCGCAATCCGCAAAAGGATATGCCGTTCGGCATCCTCGGCTCGCTTGTCATTTGCACCGCACTGTACATTCTGGTTTCGGGTCTGCTCACCGGCGTGGTCAGCTACACCGATCTCAACGTTCCCGCTCCTGTTGCCGACGCAGCCCGGGACATCGGCGTGGGCTGGGCCGTCGTCCTCATCGATCTGGGCGCAATCGCCGGCCTCGCTTCAGTGATGCTCGTGATGCTGCTCGGCCAAACCCGCGTGCTCTTCACCATGTCGCGCGATGGACTGCTGTGGCCGTGGGTGGGTAAACTGCACCCCAAATTCTGCACGCCATATCTTGTCACCATGGTCGTGGGCGTCTTTGCTGCTGCGCTGGCCGCATTCTTCCCCATTACGCTGCTCGGTGAGCTGGTGAGCCTGGGCACGCTGCTGGCGTTCACCATCGTCAGCCTGGGAGTCTGGGTGATGCGAGTGCGCCATCCTGAGATGCACCGGCCCTTCCGCACGCCGCTGGTTCCCATTGTGCCCATCTGCGGAATGATCGTTTCAGTGGCGCTCATGCTCTCGCTGGATAGGCCGGCATGGATCGGCTTTTCCAGCTGGCTCGTCTTCGGCCTGTTCATCTACTTTGGCTACAGCCGCAAGCACAGCAAGGTGCAACGCGAGCTGTCAGCGAAGGCGGTCGCCGGGGATTGATCGCCGCACAGCACCTGACCAGAATATTGCGGCCTCCCTCACGGGAGGCCGTCGTCATTTTCAATCGGTCATCTCCGCTGAATCAAACATTACGGACTCGGCACGACATCACTGACCGCTGATAACTGTTAACTGACAACTGTCTTCGCGCACAGCTCGTCAAACGCGCGGACAAGCTCGCCGGCAATCTGCTGCGCCGTGGCTTGCTCGATGATGTACCGCTGCATAAGATACACGAGCTTGCCGTCGCGCAGAATCGCAACCGCGGGCGAACTCGGCGGATTGCCCTCAAAGTAGCTGCGCGCCTGCTCCGTTGCCTCGCGATCCTGTCCGGCGAAAACGCTGATCTTATGATCGGGCTGGCTGGTCGCGTGGGCCAGTGCCAGCCTTACGCCCGGCCGCATCTTGCCCGCCGCGCATCCGCAAACTGAGTTCACCACCACCATCGTCGTACCGGGCTCAGCTAGCGCCGCGTCGACCTCCTCAGCCGTGCGCGTCTCCCTGATACCTGCACGCGTCAGCTCCTCGCGCATCGGAATCAACATCAGTTCTGGATACATGATTACCTCCGGCAAAGGGATTGCCTGTTTTCATTCTATCGTCAAAGAGGTCCGCACACTTCGCGGTCCTGCCCGCCCCAATCGCGATACCCTTAAATCGATGCTTCTCAAAGAAAACCAGCCTCTCGCTCCGCTGACCACCCTCGGCGTGGGCGGTCCAGCGCGCTGGTTTGTCGAGGCGGCAACCGAGCCCGACATCGCAGAAGCTGTCGCCTGGTCCGCCCAATGCGGCATCGACCTTTTCGTTCTCGGTGGCGGCAGCAACCTTCTCATCTCAGATGCCGGGTTCAACGGGTTGGTTCTCAAAATCTGCCTTCAAGGCATCGAAATGACCCCGGCCGATGGCCAATTCCAAAGCCTGATCGCCGGCGCAGGTGTGCCATGGGAAGACTGCGTCAACCGCGCCATCGCCGCCAACTGCGCCGGTATCGAGTGCCTGGCCGGAATTCCCGGCACTGTCGGCGGAACGCCAGTACAGAACGTGGGCGCCTACGGCCAGGAGGTATCAACTGTAATCGATCGTGTCCGCGCTTTCGATCGGCACTCACGGGCATTCGTAGAACTCAGCGCCGGCGAGTGCGGCTTTGCATATCGTCGCAGCCGCTTCAACACCGAAGATCGCAACCGCTTCATTGTGACTCGAGTGGACTATCGTCTTACGGTCGGCGGCGCGGTTACGCTGCGCTACCCGGATTTGGCAAGAGAGCTCATGGAAGTCGATCGGCCCAACCTCGCTGAGGTCGCCGCGGCAGTGCGCCGGATTCGCCGCAACAAAGGAATGCTTCTGATTGAGGGCGACCCCAGTTGCCGCAGTGCCGGCAGCTTTTTCAAGAATCCCATCGTAAGCGAAGAGACCTACCGGAAGATTGCCGCGGCCGGAATGACGCCGCCCAGATTCCCAACCGGTTTGGGCGCCGCATCCGCCAAGCTCGTCAAGATCCCGGCCGCGTGGCTCATCGAGCGCGCGGGCTTTGCCAAAGGCTATGCCGTGGGCTCGGCGGGAATCTCATCGAAGCACACGCTCGCGCTGGTCAACCGGGGTGGGGCTAGCGCGGAGGAGATTATTGCGCTCGCCGAGCAGATTCGGGCTGAGGTCGCGTCTCGCTTTGGAATCGAACTAGAGATGGAGCCGGTGAAAGTTGGGTTCTCGGTCTAGTAGACTAGGGCGAATTCAAATGGGCAGTCCAGATGACGCGATCATTCGCTGAAAAATCAACGACGTAGTACTCTGGAATTAATGGGGCAAAAGGATAAGAGTAGACGAGTTCCCTTACGCATCCCGATCCGCTTAAGTCCTGGAGGCACGATCCCTCGTGATAATTCGGCCTTCCCAGCAGGGCAATGACGCTGTCCCAGGATTGCCCCTCGTGGACGGAATCGAAGCGCTCGGCAACCGCATGGAATCGCGAAAACGAATGCATTGTTCTCGCTGTCAACAGCAGGACCGCGATTAACGCGAGAACTAACGTGACCCGCTTGACCTTCATGCGAAACATTCTAGCTCCAGGCGTCACTCTCTGCATCGCGTGGTACCCCGAGTGGCTAGTCTACATTGAGTCTCAGGCGTAGGCGCTCCCCTTCCGCTGCCAGCACCTCGGCTGCCGCTCCCTGCGCGATTTTGTTTCCTTCTTCGAGAAGCATCACCTCGGCTCGAAGGGCGAGCGCGTCCGTCACGTCGTGGGTCGCCATCACAACCTGCGCCCGGTTGTCTGCGACCCACGCCCGCAACCTCTCCAGCAGCGCATCGCTCGCCCGCCCATCCAGCGCGGAGAACGGCTCATCGAGCAGCAACATCAACGGACCTGGAGCCAGCGCCCGCGCCAGCGCCACCCGCTGCGCTTGGCCGCCCGACAAATCCTGCGGCCTTCGCCCGGCGAGTTCCGAAGCGCCAACCAGCTCCAGCATCTCTTCAACGCGGCCAATTCGTCGCACCCGATCCATGGCCGCCAACCCGTATCCTACGTTCCCAGCCACTGTCAGGTGAGGGAAAAGTGCAGGCTGCTGCGCTACCAGCCCGGTCTGCCGTTTTCCCGGCCGTACCGCGAACCCCCGCGCCGAATCGCTCAGCACGCGCTCCCGCAGCGTCACCTGCGCTGAATTGGCCTCGCCCAGCCCCGCAAGAATGCGCAGCAGGGTGGTTTTGCCCGCGCCTGAAGGGCCGAAGATCACCGTCCATGGCTCGAAAAACTGTCCGGCCGCCTGCAGGTGAAACCCTCCGCGCCGCGCGTCAATCTCGAATTTCAACCCCTGCTCAGCCACGGCTCCGCTCCTGCCCGGCTCCAAATTGTCCCCGCGTCCGTGAGTAGATGAACACCAGCGCGGCCAGACTGAACAGAACCAGCATCCCCGCTGTGCGCATTGCAGCCGCGTAGTCAAAGTTCTCAACCTGGTTATAGAGCAGGATCGAAAGCGTTCGCGTCGCGCCGGGAATGTCTCCGCCCAGCATCAGCACCACACCGAACTCGCCGACCGTATGCAGAAAGCTGAGCACCACAGCGACCACCAGCGACGGCGCGGCCAGCGGAACCAGGATTGTCCTTACCAGTCGCGAAGGCGACGCACCCAACATCCGCGCCGCATCCAGCAGCGGCGCCGGTACAGCGCGAAAGCCTGCCACCAGCGGTTGCAGCGCGAACGGCAGGCTGTAAATCACCGAGCCCACCACCAGTCCATCGAACGAAAACGCCAGCGGATGGCCGATTACTGTCGCAATTCCGCGCCCCACGGCCGTCCTTGGGCCCAGCAGCACCAGCAGAAAGAAGCCGAGCACGGTGGGAGGCAGAATCAGCGGCAAGCTCGCGGCCGCCTCAATCAGCGCCAGCGCACGGGCGCGCCCCAGGGCCAGCCAGGCCGCCAGCGGAATGCAAACGGCGAGCAGAATCGCCGTCGTCACCGTCGCCAGTTTAAGTGTGAGGAGAAACGCTTGCCAGTCCATGGGTGCAATCGCAATAGCCGCTCATCATGGACCTGTCCCTCAAGTGCGCACGGTCCTTACTGCGCCATTGGTGTTCGCAGAAAGAGTCCTTGCAAATGGGGCATGGCTTCAGCCGTGCCGCAAAAGGCCCCGCTCCTGATTGAGGTCTCCAGGCAGTATCTAACGAATCCTGAAGCCAAAAGCCTTGTATCAGGGCACGACTTCAGCCGTTCCGAAATCGCGCTAAACATGAGTGGGCTTCAGCCCCTGAAGGATGAATTCCATCAAGGGTACCAGCGCATTCGATTCGTCAGACATTGCCCGGCCCCTGAGGGATATTTCCACAAGCCAGGCGACTACTTGAATAACAGGTTATCGCTTCGGATTGGCGATTCGATACTGATTTCTGCGGAAGGACGCGAAAAGAGCTTGCGAACTCGCTGCGATTCAAATCGATTTATGCATTTCTCAGGCCTGAAATAGCAAACCCACGCATCACTTCGCCGGCGTCAATCCGCTCTTTTCAAGCTCCGCCTGCACCGGCGCCGACAGCAGAAAGTCCAGGAACTTATGCGCCGCATCGCGGTGTGCCGTCGCTGTAACAATCACTGCGCCCTGCTCGATTGGCGGATAAAGATCGCGCGGAACCACCCAGTACGCTCCGCTTGCCTCGAGCTGCGGCGTGCGCGCCGACGTCAGCGAAATCAGTCCCGCATCGGCATTTCCCGACTCTGCAAATTGCGCGGTCTG
>DATJSB010000272.1:0-4921 GCA_035504315.1 Occallatibacter sp. | reverse complement strand
GTCCATCGCGGGATAATCCGCGTCGAGCCACGTATCTCCGTTGAGAACGAATGCCGAGGGCTCTTCGACGAGCGGCAGCGCCCGGCGGATGGCTCCGCCGGTGCCAAGTGGGCTGTCTTCCACGACATAATCGAGCAGCATGCCGCGCCAGCGGCTGCCGAAGTGATCGGCAATCACGTTGCCCAGGTAGCCCACGGACAGCAGTGTCCGGCGAAAGCCCGCATCGCCGAGCCGGCCGAGGAGAATTTCAAGGAATGGACGACCGCCCACCTGCGCCATAGGCTTGGGGACGCCGCTGAGTCTTGAGCGAAGCCTGGTGCCCAGGCCTCCCGCCAGAACGATTGCTTCCAAAACCGGAGCCTTTCTCGATGACTCTCTAACCCTCGAGAAAGCGCTCTTTCCCGAAGTAATAACGCTCTACCAGGCCACAAAGGATATGCTCGAGCACCAGGTGCGCTTCCTGGATATTCTGCGTAATCCGAGACGGCACGACTATTAGGGCATCGCAGAGATCCATCATTTTGCCGCCGGAGCCACCAGTGAAGCCGAGAGCGCGGATGCCCATGCTCCGGCACTGCTGCAGCGCACATAAGATGTTGGGCGAGTTCCCCGAGGTGGAAATGCCGAGGAAGATGTCGCTGGGCTGTCCGACGGCCTCGATCTGGCGCATGAAAACGCGGTCGTAGCCATAGTCGTTTCCCACCGCGGTAAGGATCGAGGTATCGGTAGTGAGAGCGACGGCGTGGAGCGCGGGACGATCGACGGTAAGCCGGCTGACAAACTCCGCCGCGAGATGCTGGGCGTCGGCTGCGCTTCCGCCGTTTCCGGCAATCATCAGCTTTCTCCCATTCCGAAGCGCTGCGGCGATGTGCTCCGCTTCGGCGACCAGGCAGGCGTGCATGACGTCGTCAGAGAGGACAAGACTCAGAGTATCCACCGAATTCTGTATCTGCCGGCGGACGAATTCCTTCATCGAACCCTCCATGCCTGCGCCCCGGTGTGCGTAAAGTGGCATCCGTAGACCACACCCATATTCTCACTGCTGCGCAGCGACTCCGCCACATGCAGTTTGCGCATGGGGTCGGTGAGAAACATCATGAACCCGCCGCCGCCGGCGCCGGAAATCCGGGCGCAGTAAGCTCCAGCCTCCAGGGCGCGGTTGTAGAGCGTTTCAATCCGGCCGTTGACGATGCCGCTGGCCATACGTCTCTTGGCATCCCAGCTTGCGCGCAGAACGTCGTGTAACAATCCGAAGTCACCTCGCAGCAAGGATTCCTTCATGCGCAGGGCTTCCTGCTTGATCTGGTGCATGGCCTCGACCGCCTGCGAATTCCCGGTTTCGACATTGCGGGCCTGCTCTTCGATGATGGCCGCGGACGCTCTCGAAGCGCCCGTGTAGAAGAGCAGGAGCGATGCCTCCAACTCGGAGACGACGCTTGGTGCGATGCGCAGTGGATTCACGAGCACACGGCCATCGCGATCGAATTCCATGAAGTTGAATCCACCGAAGGCGGCGGCATATTGATCCTGGCGTCCGCCTTTCAATCCCGCATGTTCGCGCTCGACAATATACGCAGCGTTTGCCAGCTCATAGTCGTCGATGGGATAACTGAGCCACTCGGCATATGCCTTCAGGACGGCAACAACTAGAGTCGAAGATCCGCCCAGCCCCGAACCGGAAGGCACGTCCACACTCGTGGTCACGCGCAGGCTCAGAGGTTTGCCGTCGGCGAAGCGTTCAACGACATAGTTGTGGACATGCTTCAGCAAATCGAGGCTGCCGTCGGGCGAGAATCGGTCTGCCTCGGCGTAGCGCATAGTTTGCTGCTGATCCGAAGAGGCGAATTCCACCCCGCCCCTCTCGAAGGGTTCAATCGTGGCATAGGCGTAATGGCCGATGGTGGCGTTCAGAATGGCCCCGCCGAATTCGTCGCAGTAGGGGGATACGTCGGTTCCACCTCCGGCCAGACCGAGGCGCAACGGAGCTCGCGAGCGAATCTTCATATCCGGCATATTTCAGTAATTTTGCTTATCCCGTTGCCGTTCCCCAGCGCGGGCAACCCGTCAACGAGCACTCAACCCCAGCCGACAAAGGCGAGTCATGCGCTCGCATCTTCACATAACACGCATGTTTCATGCCAGGCAGGTCTATTTTTCCGAGTTCGTGTCAGCCAACCCGTGTTCCAGAGCATAGAGAATGCTATCTACACACTTGTCTACACTTTCATTTACAGTATCGAGTCGAATCTCGGGTGACACCGGCGGCTCGTAGTCACTGTCGATACCGGTGAAGTTTATTAGTTCACCGCGCCGAGCTTTGGCGTAGAGCCCCTTGGGGTCACGCTGCTCGCATACCTGCAGCGGAGTATCAACGAACACCTCGATGAACTCGCCTGGCTCGAAGCGTGACCGCGCGAGTTCCCGTTCTGCCCGATAAGGGCTAATGAAGGATACAAGAACGACCAGGCCCGCATCCACCAGCAATCTGGCAACCTCAGTCACCCGGCGAATGTTTTCGACGCGATCGGCTTCGGAGAATCCGAGGTCTCTGTTCAGGCCATGACGAACGTTGTCACCGTCGAGCATATACGTGTGCTTTCCGGAAGCGAACAGTCGCTTCTCGAGCAGATTGGCAATCGTGGACTTGCCCGAGGCAGATAATCCGGTGAACCAGAGACAAACCGGCTTTTGCAGTTTCTGTGTGGCGCGGGCTGACTTATTCACATCCACCGCCTGCCAGTGGATATTCGCTGCTCGGCGCAAAGAGAAATCGATCATGCCTGCGCCGACTGTGTTATTCGTGAGCCGATCAACGAGAATGAAACTGCCAAGTCGTCTGCACCGGTCATAAGGTTCAAACGGTACGGGACGATCAGTCGATATGTTGACCACGCCGATATCATTCATCACGAGGGAACGGGCAGCCAGGTGATTGCCAGTTTTTACGTCGACCTGGTACTTAATGAATGTGATTGTGGCAACCGCCTGACAGGTGTGGAGGTTCATCAGGTAGGAGCGGCCAGCGACCAGCGGGTGATCGGAGAGGCAAAGCACTCTCGCCTCAAACTGATCACTCAGCTCCGCAGGATCGGAAGCGGCCGCGATCACACTGCCGCGCGTGACATCAACCTCGTCTTCGAGACATAGTGTGATCGAGTCACCAGCAGCGGCCGCGGGGAGCTCAATCTGCCATCCGACGATCGACCGAATTTTCGTCTCCATACCGCCTGGAACGACCCGTACCCGGTCGCCCACTTTCACGTCTCCGGAGGCGATACGGCCGCAATACCCGCGAAAATCCTGAGTCGGCCGATTGACCCACTGCACTGCCATGCGAAACTTCAGACTATTTGTCCGAGGGGTCACATCAACCTCTTCCAGACACTCCAGAAGCGTTGGGCCGGTATACCACGGAGTAGCAGAGCTGCGGTCGGTAATGTTATCGCCATTCAGCGCGGAGACTGGAATGGGCTGAAAGGACTCGAACAGGAGTTCACTGACCAGTGGCTGGAACTCCTTCACGATCCGCGCGAACACGGCCTCATCCCAGCCAGCCAAATCCATTTTGTTTACTGCCATCACAAGATGACGGATGCCAAGCATTGCCACAATTCTGGCGTGCCGATGAGTTTGAACCTGCAGACCCTTGCTTGCGTTCACAACCAAGACAGCCAACTCCGAAGTAGACGCACCGGTCGCCATGTTACGCGTATATTGCTCGTGCCCCGGAGTATCAGCTACCACAAACCGTCGCACTGGGGTGGCGAAGAACCGGTAGGCGACGTCGATGGTTATGCTCTGTTCGCGTTCCGCCTGCAGGCCGTCGACAAGCAGCGCCAGATCGATCGCTTCACCCTGAGTCCCATAGCGCGTGGAGTCCTTCTGCAGGGCTGACAGGTGATCTTCGAACACCTGCTTCGACTCCCACAGCAATCTTCCGATCAGCGTTGACTTGCCATCGTCGACACTGCCGCAGGTGATAAACCGAAGTGTGTCCTTCATTAGAAATATCCCTCTTGCTTTTTTTTCTCCATTGACGCCGCCTGATCGTGGTCAATCAGCCGGCCCTGGCGCTCGGAGGTTCGTGCCGCCTGCGTCTCCTGTACGATTTCGGCAATCGTTGTCGCTGAGCTCTCCACGGCGGCAGTGAGCGGATAGCAACCCAGGGTTCGGAAGCGGACAACACGCATTTCGGGAACTTCGCCGGGATTGAGAGGAAATCTGTCGTCGTCGACCATAATCCATTGTCCGGAGCGTCTGACGACGGGCCTGGGCGCAGCGAAGTACAGTTGCACGATTGGTATATTCTCGTCGGCGATGTACTGCCAGATATCCGCCTCGGTCCAGTTAGAAAGCGGGAAGACGCGGATTGACTCGCCTGGATGGATGCGCGCGTTATAAAGATTCCACAGTTCAGGACGCTGGAGTTTCGGATCCCAGCGGTGACCTGCGGAACGGAAGGAGAAGATACGCTCCTTGGCGCGGGATTTCTCCTCGTCGCGCCTGGCTCCGCCCAGGATGAGATCGAAGCGGCCGGCATCGAGCGCCTGTTTGAGCGCTTCGGTTTTCATCATGGTGGTGTAGCGGTCGGAATCGTAAGTAAAGGGACTGACTCCTTCGGCGATCCTCTGATGGTTAGTATGGACCAGCAACTTCATCCCGGACTCCGCTGCGATCCGGTTGCGGAACGCAATCATCTCACGGAACTTCCAGGTTGTGTCGATGTGAAGCAGCGGGAAGGGCGGCGCCGCCGGCCAAAACGCCTTGCGGGCCAGATGCAGCATGACGGAAGAGTCCTTGCCGATCGAGTACATCATGACCGGTTTTTGGGCCACCGCAACTGCCTCACGGATTATTTCGATGGACTCTGCTTCAAGACTGACAAGATAGCTGCTCATCAAACTCCCGGTCGTAAGTCGAG
>DATJSB010000271.1:0-15446 GCA_035504315.1 Occallatibacter sp. | reverse complement strand
CCTTCGGGCCGGGGCCAGTTTTCCTCATTTCATCGTCCCTCGTCGCTCGCAGACACCCGGTATGCGTCACTCCTCATTCCTCGAACTGAGAAAAACTGGCTCCCGGCGCCAGCCACCCCAGTAGTGTTAACAGGCCCTAGCTTCTAGCTGCCAGCCACTCTCGCTAGAACCTACCCTGTTGCCTTGTCATTGAAGAGCGAGAAGCTAGAGGCTAGCAGCTAGTCCTTCTCACTTACTGCGCGGCGCCAGCCGCAGCAGCCTGGCCCTCTTCACCCTGGTCGCCGTTCTCATCGTGAATCGTGGTCAACTTCAGAATTTCCAGTTCGCGTTTGCCGTTGGGCGTGTGAATGACTGCCACGTCACCCACCTTCTTGCCCACGATCCCGCGGCCGATAGGCGACGTCGTAGAAATAAGCCCCTTGGTCACGTCGGCTTCTTCGCTGGTTACCAGCCGGTACTCGATCTCCTCTTCCTTGGTCGAGTCGTAGACCACCACCGTAGAACCGAAGCCCGCTTTGTCCCTCGGAATGTTCGCGAAGTTGACGAGCGAGAGTTCGCCCATGCGCTTTTTGAGCTGGCCCAGCCGGGCATTCACAAACTCCTGCCGTTGCTTGGCCATGTGGTACTCGGCGTTCTCTGACAAATCTCCCAAGGCCCTGGCCTTCTTGATCTCGGCCGGCAACTCGTGAGCAAGCTCGTATTCGAGAGCCTTGATCTCGTCGAGAAGTTTTTTCTTGATGTGTTCGGGCATCCGTGGTCCGCTGCGGGCGAGGAAGCTTGGCCCGCAAGATTCAATACACTCAAAGGACAATTATACGGCAGTGGGGGATAACGGTCCCTACCGGGCCGCCGCGCGCTTTTCGTCGAGAAACGATTGCAGGATCAGTGTAGCCGCCACCTGGTCCACGACCTTCCGGTGCTCCTGGCGCTGGTGACCGGCCTGGTAAAGCATCTGATGCGCCTCGTGGGTGGTCAGCCGTTCGTCCCACAGATGGATCGGCAGCCGGGTCAATTCGCCGAGTTCGGCGGCAAAGGCCTGGACCTTTTGCGCTTGCGGGCCGGTTTCTCCGTCGAGCTGGAGCGGGTTGCCGACAACAATGGCTGCGACTGAGTATTTGCGCGCCAGCCGCGCCAGAGAACGCAAGTCGTCGCGACGGCTGCGTCTGCGCTCAAGCGTCATGACCGGCTGCGCCGTCAAGCCCAGTTCGTCTGAGACGGCGATTCCGATGCGCCGGTTGCCGACGTCGAGGGCTAGAAAACGGGCGCGGACGGTGGAAGTCAGGTTTCAGCTCTCAGTCTTCAGCTATTAGCCTAATGCCTCGTCATTGCCCTGCGGTCATTCTCTGAATCGTCAGGCAAGGGCCTGGCGGTTGCCACCCACCGCACCCGATACAATGAAAGATAGAGAGTCCCCAAGGGCCCAAAGCGCGTCCTAAATGATTGAAGAATCGTCTAAACGGCCCAATCAGGGCCGAGGGGTTCAATCAACGCCCAAAAAAGGGACTCAGACCGGCATCATGGCAAGGCGAAGAGCGAAGAACAGGAGAAAAACGGGCCGGGCGGGGGCGAGACTCCTTACTGGTCTGCTGGTCGTCGCGTTTGCCTTAGCCGGAGGTGCGGCGTGGCTGGTGCTTACGCCTTATGGTCCTTCTGCGGAAACGTTTGTGGATCTCGATCCGGGCTCCTCCACGTTAACCATCGGACGGGCTCTTGAGAAGGCTGGAGTGGTGCGGAGCCAGTACGCGTTTGACCTGCTGCGCCTGTTCAAACGCGGAACCCTGCGCGCCGGCGAGTATCGGTTCGATCATCCGGCCACGGTGACTGAAGTGTATGCGAGGATCGCCCGCGGAGATGTCTATACCGTTTCCCTGACTATTCCCGAGGGCTCGAACATCTTCGATATCGCCGCACGAGTGGAACAAAGCGGGTTAGGCAGCCGCCAGGATTTCCTCAGCGCAGCGGTTCAGCAGGTAAGCCTGATTGCCGATATTGATCCGGGAGCCAGGAGCCTCGAGGGCTACCTGTTTCCTGCCACGTATCGGTTTGCACGCAGTGTAAAGCCTGAGCAGATTGCCGGTGCAATGGTGAAGCGCTTTCGCGCGGTTGCCGCGCAATTGGGGCTGAAGGACAATTTTCACCAGGTGGTGACGGTTGCATCGCTGGTGGAGCGCGAGACAGCGGTCGACAGCGAACGCCCGCTGATGGCGAGTGTCTTTGAAAACCGGCTGCACAAGAACATGCCCCTCATGACGGATCCGGCCGTAATTTACGGCCTCGAACTCGAGGGCATCTGGCGCGGGACCATTTACCAGAGCGACCTGAAGCGTGACACCGCTTACAACACATATATTCACGCGGGCCTGCCGCCGGGTCCGATTGCCAACCCCGGTATTCCATCGCTGCGCGCAGCCATGCATCCGGCAACCACCAATTACCTCTACTTTGTGGCCGCCGGCGCCAACGCACAGGGGCGCTCAGTCTTCGCCGAAACTCTCGATGAGCACAATCGCGAAGTGTCGAACTACCGCCGCGCCGTAAAGAAGGCAGGTGGAAGATGATCGTGCGCCGTGCGATTGCCGCCTGTTCGCTGGCATTGCCCGTAGCGCTTGCCGGATGTTCGCTGTTGCCTACCACGCGCAAGCTGCCAGTGCCCAAGGCACCGGCCAGAGTGCAAAACGCAACGGCGAAAGAGTTGGTTGAAGGAATCGACAAGCGCTGGGACGCCTTGAACACTCTGACGGCAACAGTCGAGATCCAGGCCACGGAGTTGAAGTCCGACACAGGCCTGGAAAAGGACTTCCCGAGCTGCCGGGGATACATTGTGATGCGCAAACCCGACATGCTGCGCGTAGCCGGGACTTACTTTGGCGCGAGGGTATTCGACATGGCCAGCGATGGAAAGCGGTTCACGCTGGTGATTCCTCTGAAAAACCTGGCCATCGAGGGCCCGAACACGGTGAAGCAGAGATCGGACAACCAGATGCTCAACCTGCGGCCCGATTTCTTTCTGGATTCGATTGTGGTACGAGGCCTCAATCCTGAAGACGAATTCATGTCGACCGCGGATACCATAACCACTGAAGACGCGGCCAAGAAGCACCTGTACTCGGTTCCGGAATACGTGTTAAGCGTGGTGCGGCAAAAACCCGACAGCCATGAGTTGACGCAGACGCGCAGAATCACCTTCCATCGCGACGATCTTTTGCCCTATGGGCAGGAGATTTACGACAGCAACGGGAATCTGGAGACACAGGTGACTTACGGCGACTATGCGACCTTCAGCGCCGGGGAGTATCCATCCAGGGTCACGATCAAGCGCCCGATGGAAGGCATTCAGCTGGTGCTGTCGGTAGTACGGGTCCAGGAGAACGTCGACCTTCCCGCCGACGAATTCGAAGTGCAAATCCCGGCCGGGACAAAGATCCAAAATCTGCAGTAGCGATCGCCTTTCTCTATTGCTGCGGCGGGGGCGGGGGCGGACCCGGAGACGCCGGATTGCGCGGCACCGCGGCGCTTCCCGGAGGCGGCGGACCACCCATGCTGTTCACGGTTGCCGCCGTAAACACGCCGTCTTTGACCGCGCCCTCAACGCGCACCATGTCGCCCACCTGAATGTCGGCAAGAGTAATGGGATCGCGGCGCTTGCGAAAGGTCGTATTTTCGTCGGCGACAAAGGTGTGCGCAGCGTTGTCAAGCGAGCCCGTCAACGTGACCTTGGTTTCGTTAATTGCGGTGACTCTGCCCATCAGCCAGGTTTTGCCAAAATTGGCATTCATCTCGCGGATCTGAGTCACGCGCTCGGGATCAAGCTGCACGATAAACGTGGCGGGCACCGATTTCGCGGTTTCGTCGACCTGCCCGCGCACCTGGATTGCATCGCCAACCTTGATGTCAGTGGGCTTGAGTTGCTGGGGAGGATTGCCGCCCATGCCGCGACCCTGCCAGCCACCCTGGCCGCCGCCATTACCCTGGCCGCCGTTGCCCTGCCCGCCCTCACGACGCTGAAAGGCAGGCATCTTGATGATTCGCGTGTCGGAGGTGAAGTGAACGGCGTACACATCTCCGGCATCGGTCTTGATGGTGTACTGGTCTGCTGAGGCCGCAGTGACCGTGCCCCAAAGCCCGCCCATCTTCCAGCCCATTCCACCCCGGGGCCCTCGTTGCCCATAACCGCCCCCACCGCTTTGACCGCCCGCAGGCGGCGGAGTTGAATCCTGAGCCGAAATAGCCACGGCAGTTGCAGCCGCGAGCACCAACGCCGAGAAGAGCCGGAGACAGGTATGCATTTTCATGTAGGTATAGACGCGGCTCTTACCCCACAGGACGACCGCCAGAGGTGAGTACGCGAGATTTGTCAGCGGGCCTGTTCCGGTTTGGCGTTCCCTTGAGAAGCCAGCAGTTGCTTGAAGTCAGGGTTGTCGCGCAGGCTGGCGAAGGCTATGTCCGCGGCGACTTTCTTGGGGCTGGTGAAACCCTCGTCGAGCGCCATGCGGAGATACTGCAGAGCGCATTCGGTTTGGCCCATGCGAACGCACCCGAGCGCCATATAGTAGTTCATCGCGCCTCGTTCGGTGATCGATGCGGGATTCTGCACCTGCGGGGTGCCGTGGTCTTCAAAGATCTCGGGATCGATGGCGAGCGCCTGCTGGTACGCTTCCCAGCCGCGGCTGTATTTGTGCTGCGCCAGGAGATTGGTGCCCATATTTTTGTAAACCAGGGCCGAGTGCGGGTTGATTTTGACCGATTTCCGATACAGGCGTTCGGCCGCGGAGTACTGCTTCTCGGAGTCGTAGATGGTAGCCAGGTTATTGATAACTTGCGCGTTATGGGGATCGAGCCTGAGCGACTCCTTATAGCAGTGCATGGCCTCGCGCACATTGAACATCATTTGATAGGCGATGCCCATCTTATTCCAGATGACTGCGCTGTGCGGCGCCTTCTGATAGGCGGCGATGGCCGCCTGATAACGCTGATGAATGGCCAGCGAGTCACCCAGATCCTCGGGGTTTGGAGGAGGCTGAGGCGGCAGATTCGCGATCGGCTTTTCGGTAGCGGCCGGAGCCTGGGAGGGAGACGAAGCGGGCGTAGGCGTAGTTACCCGGGCCGGCGTTTGCGCGGTCGACTGGGCTTGAACCTGAATGGAATCAGCAGATACAACCGGAGCGGCAGACTGGCCGTCGGAAGGCTGGTTGATGGCCAGGAAGGCGGCGATCAATCCCGGAACGAGAGAAGGAATTAGTGAACGCGTATTCATAATCCCTCCTGGCTTTGCCACATCGCAAAGCAGGCGGAATGCATCAAACTTACGGATGCCCCGCGATGCGGAGCAGATGCCCGTCGCAAGCAATTAAAGCACCTTTCACAATCATTGAAAAGGCAAATGAGCGTCCATAACCAGTTATGGACTTTGGCGCATGCCGATTTCGATTCACTCCGAATCCATGGGCGCGCGATACACTTTGTTGAACGCGGGAGGGTTGAAAGCCCATATGGAGCACGAAGCCGGCAAATCTGCTGTGGCTGTTCCGGAACAGAATCTGGTAGAGAGGTTTCGCGAGGTGCGGCGCCGCACCCTGGATCTGTGCGCCCCGCTCACCCCCGAAGACATGATGGTGCAGTCGTGCGCGGAGGCCTCGCCGGCCAAATGGCATCTGGCCCACACGGCGTGGTTCTTCGAGTCGTTCATCCTGAGCCAGTTCGCGCCGGGGTATCGCGTGTTCAATCCAGATTTTCCGTGGCTCTTCAACAGCTATTACGAGGGATTCTCGGCGTTCCCTGAGAAAAAGCTGCGTTCGTCGTTTTCGCGGCCCGAACTGGAAGAGGTGCTTCGTTATCGCCAGCACGTAGACGATGCAATCGATCGATTGATGGAGGGCGATGCGCCGCAAGCCGCGCTCGAACGCATCGAGCTGGGAGTGAATCACGAGGAACAGCACCAGGAACTGCTGCTCACCGACATACTGCACGCCTTTTACACCAACCCGCTGCGGCCAAAGTACAGGGAACAGGGATCAGGGATCAGGGATCAGAAAGGCGGGGACCAAGGGAACAAGGGAACAAGGGAACAAGAAAACAGGGAACGAGGGAACAAGTCAGCGAGTGAGCTGACGGCGCCGCTCGGGTTTCAGCATATCGAAGGCGGGTTGCGCGAGATTGGGTCTTCAGGTGACGGATTCTGCTTCGACAACGAGTTTGCGCGCCACCAGGTTTGGCTGCAGCCGTTCGAATTGGCGGAGCGGCTGGTGACTTGCGGCGAGTATCTGGAATTCATGAATGACGCCGGCTATTCGCGGGCGGAGTTGTGGCTTTCGGCGGGCTGGGCGACGGTGAAGGCAGAGGGCTGGCGCGCGCCGCTTTACTGGTCACAAGACAATGGCGGGGATGACGGCGGGGAAGATGGCGAGTGGTACGTCTTTACGCTGCGGGGCGCCGTGCCCCTGAGCCGGATGATGGACGTGCCGGTGAGCCACGTTAGCTTTTATGAGGCCGACGCTTACGCGCGGTGGGCCGGGCGCCGGTTGCCTACCGAGGCTGAATGGGAGGTTGCGGTTGAGGGCCGGCCGGTTGAAGGCAATCTGCTGGATTCGTGGAGTTTAACGCCCATCCCAGTCTCTTCCCTCGTCCCAGACAAAAACGGCACAAACTGTTATGGAGACTGCTGGGTGTGGACCGGGAGCGCTTACCTGCCCTATCCGGGGTTCAGGCCGCTTAAGGGCGCGCTGGGCGAGTACAACGGCAAGTTCATGAGCGGGCAGATGGTCCTGCGCGGGGGGTCATGCGTTACTCCGCAGCGGCACATCAGGGCAAGTTATCGCAATTTTTTTGCGCCGGAGACGCGCTGGCAGTTTTCGGGAATAAGATTAGCGTCCTAATAGCGATTTCAGCATCCAAGGGACAATCATGAGTGTCGCAGCTTCCCCTGCGGTATCCCTCCAAATCGACGAGCAAGTTGAGCGAGCAGTGCGAACCGGGCTTGGCTCGCGCCCCAAAACTCTGCCTCCATGGCTCTTTTATGACGCGGCTGGCTCGGAGCTGTTCGAACAGATTACCGAGTTGCCCGAGTACTACCTGACACGCACGGAACGGGCGATTCTCGAAAGCCACGCCGGCGAGATGGTTGCGCTCGCCGGCGGCGGCAACAGGCTGAGGTTTACAGAACTGGGAGCCGGATCGGCGGAGAAGACGCGCGTGCTGATGAAGGCCGCGCTGGCGCGGCAGGACGAGTTGATGTTTGAGGCGGTCGATGTGTCAGCCACTGCATTGCTGGTGGCCCAGGCGCGGATCGAGCGCGAGATTCCCGGCGTGCGCGTTGCGCTGCTGGAGATGGATTACACCAACGGATTTGAGCTGGACGCGTGCGATGCCGGCGAACGGCGGCTGGTGCTCTACATCGGTTCGAGCATCGCCAACTTTGAGCCGGAAGAGGCGGCACGAATTCTGCGCAAGCTGCGCAGTCAGCTTGGTGCAGGAGACGGGCTGTTGCTGGGCGTGGACCTGGTGAAGGATGAGAGTAGGTTGCTCGCCGCATACGACGATGTAGCGGGAGTTACGGCAGCATTCAACAAGAACATGCTGGTGCGGATGAACCGCGAACTGGGTTCCGATTTCGACCTTGCAATGTTTGAGCATCGCGCCGTATGGAACGAAACGATGTCGCGCATGGAAATGCATTTAGAGAGTTGCGCGGACCAGCGTGTGCGTTTTGCCGCGCTTGATTGGGAGGTCGAGTTCCTCGCAGGCGAGACGATCCACACGGAAAACAGCTATAAGTTCCGGTCCGGCGACGCAGAAGCAATGCTGGCCGAAGCGGGATTTGCCCACGCCGGCACCTGGACCGACAAGCGCGGCTGGTTTGAGGTGTGCGTGGGAAAAGCAGAAAAACTGGGACTAGGGACTAGGGAATAGGGACCAGACAATAGGGCAGCTCTCAACCCTCAGCTTCTTGTTCTGAGTTGAACCGCATTCAGCTGTTGGCTCCTATTCCCTGTTCCCTACTCCCTGTCCTTTTCACTTCGGCTCGGCGATTCGCACCAACAGGATGTCGTGGCCGTGAATCTCGAGCGGCATATTCTCGGTTAGCTCAATGTCCTGACCGGTCCACAGATCCTTGCCCTTCTGCGTACCGTGCAGGCCGAGCTTGGCCAGATCGAGATGAAACGGGTGGGTGGAGTTGCGGTCGCTGCCCGCATTCAGGACCGCAACGGCAACGGCGCCGCCCGCGAGATGCCGCATCCACACATCCACTTCGCCGTCGGAATAGACGCGCGTGGCCTGGCGGCCAAGCGTGTCCTGATCGATGGCGATGACGTCGCGATTGGTAAGGATGGCCTTGATCTCAGGCTTCATGTGCGGCAGGTCGTTACCGGCGAGCAAGGGCGCGGCCAGCATGGCCCACATGGAAAAGTGGCTGCGGTTTTCGTTCAGTGAAAGCCGGCCGTTGCCCACTTCAAGCATGTCGGGATCGTTCCAGTGTCCGGGGCTCGCATATTTGGCCAGGCCCGCCTGCGCGTTGAGAATCGAGTAAATACTGTTCCAGTTGGCCTGGATGTCGCCGGTGGTGCGCCACAGATTCGCGCCCACTGAAGGTCCCCACTCCCAGACCGCGTCCCATCCGTACTGGCAGAGCGAATAGACGATGGGCCGGCCGGTTGAAGCCAGCGCCTTGTGCATCTTGTCGTAGGCGGCGATCATGAGGCGCATCTGAGCGGCCTTGTCGTCGGGCGCCTGCTTCATCATGACCGCGGGAATAAAGCTGCACAGGTCGTACTTGAGGTAGTCGATGCCCCAGGAGGCATAGAGTTGCGCGTCCTGCAACTCATGATCGAGCGAAGCCGCGTACCCGGCGCAGGTCTTGGGGCCCGGTGAGGAGTAGATGCCCAGCTTGAGCCCCTTGGAGTGTACGTAGTCGGCGAGGGCTTTCATGTCAGGAAATTTCGAATTGGTGTGCAGCACGCCGTTGGCGTCGCGCTCGCCCTCCCAGGTGTCGTCGATGTTGATGTACACGTAGCCGGCATCTTTCATGCCGCTTGAAACAATCTCGTCGGCGGCGCTGCGGATGTCCTGATCGGTCACTTTTTCGGCGAAGTAATTCCAGCTGTTCCAGCCCATGGGCGGAGTCAGAGCCACCGCCTGCGGTGGGGCATCGGCTTGGACTGGCGGTTGTGCAGCAGCCGCCTGGGCAGCGGCAGTAAACGTTGTCAATCCAAGAACGGCAATCAGCATGGGTCCGGACAGTCGCATGTGCGGTATTCTCCTGAAAACTTTTTCAGAGGAATACTACGGCCCCGCTCCAAGGCGAGTAAAGTGCTCTTTGCGAGAGGGGCGGCGCTTTGATTGAAAGCGCCGCTCCCACCGGCCGGCTATTTGGCCGTTTCTTTAATCATCGTGTCTCTTTCTGCCGGCGATGCCGGCAGCCGGACACCGGTTTTGTTGTCGATCTGATCGAGAAGCCAGAGTGCATAATCGCAGACGCGGAAGTTGTACTGCTTGTAGATCATGTACTCCTGGCTGCCGAAGACCGGAGCCGGGCGGGTATCAGAGAGCATGCGCTTGAGCGCAGGTTCCGCAGCCTTGCCCGCTTCGACCATCGCGTGCGATGCCTCTTCGAAATAGAAGTTGGGCAGTCCCCAGGTATTGAAGTACTTGGAACCTTGAAGCGCAGTGGTAAGTATCTTCGCCCGGGTTTCGGCAGAAACGGCCAGGTACGACTTGTTGTCGAGCCTGCGCAGCAGCAGAAGCGGAAGCAGCCCGTCGGCGTTGGCGTTCTGGTTCACCATGGTGGTAAGCGCCTTCGAGTCCACATCCGTTCTTCCCTTCAATTCGCGAAATGCGGGCGAGTTGAAGGGCTCGGTTTGCGCTTTGCTCTGTTCCAGCAGCTTGGCGAGCAGGGCCGTGTTGTCCATCGCATGATAGGTCTGCGCAGTTTGAGCCACGTCCTGTAGCTGGGCTTCCAGCCTGGTTTTGGCAGTGGTCTGGTCAGCGGTTAATGGGGGGTTCTTCTCTTTGCGCGTGGTGCATCCGGCCAGCGCCATGCACACCAGCAACGTTACGGCAGATACAAATCCAATCTTTTTCATCGTCATCACCTTCAAACTTTCCTTCCTTACAGGTCGCTCATTGCCGGGAACAGGTTGGCGTGCGAGAAAGTGCCGGTGCCGTCGTCTTCGACGCCCGAAGACGGCGCCCAGCTATTCCATGCCGCCAACGCCGACTGGAACTCGGTGTCGAGGTCCTGCCAGGCCGGAGCGGTGATGAACTTCTGGCCCACATCGCTGCTGTCGAGAATGTAGCTCCAGAAGTAGTAACCGAGAATCTTGTTGTTACAGGTGCTGGAGTTGTAGCAGACAGCGACGTCAACCGCGTAGAAGTAAGTGTTGGCGGGCCAGCCACTGGGCTCGTCGAACAGGGTATTCGCGGTGCCGGGGCCACCGGGCGTATTCCAGAAGGATGCGAACTTGCCGTCGTTCTGCAGCCCGTAATAGCCGTATGCCGCTCCATTGATGCGATCGATGTTCCAGCCGTCGGCATCGGAACGGCCGCCCTGTGGCTGGTCCGATGCGTAGAGTTGCGTGTGGGTGGCTTCGTCGTAGACCCAGGTCATCTGGATCATCACATCCTGGCTCTCGGGACAGTTTTGTCCGCAGCCCGAGGGGTTGAACGTGAATGCCGACGACAACGGAAACGAGTTTCCCGTAGGGGTCCCGTTGAAGGCCCAGGTTCCACATTGAAAAGTGGGTGTGCACGCGGTGAACGGGAAGCAGAAAGCTGCGGCAAGCGCAAGCTTCCCAACGGTCTTGATTTTCATAGCTCTTCTCCTGATGCCCCGGGGGCCCGGGGAATCGTTCTGCGGGCAATCGGCGCGCGGAGGATGATCCTGGGAGATTCAATCGCGCGCTGTTGCCGCTCTGGTGTCGGCTGCGTTGACTTCGCGTCTGTGCGCCTTCTTGCAGCGTCCCGCCTGTCTACATGGCGGGCGGCACACAGCGGCCGGGCTCCGGACTTATCGCGATTCCAGAATTTCTACACCCCGAAGCCACAGCCTTGACGCCGCGGCCATCCCGGGGTCGCGCAGCGGGGAGCGAGCGCTCTGGGCTCGCCTGGTTAAAGGCATCGGGGAGTCGGCGACCTTCACGATGGGAGTTGAGTACACCCATTCTGGAATCGCCGTAACACGGTCCCGGCAACGCAGTTCAGGGGAAAGAAACGCCTGCGACAGTAACAAAGGCCACCGGCGAACGCCACTGAAAAAACCAAAAAAGAAATGAATGCCGCCGGCAAATCAAAAGCCTATGAGCGGCAAGGAGTTGTGGGCAGAAGAGAATGGGCCCATTCGGGACGCCGGCGGATATGTGCAGGATGAATCAGCCGGGAAGGGCCTCGATCTTCTGGCGCAGGCCGGCCACCTGCTGGCGCAGTTCGTCAACTGCAGCTTCAAGCTGCGCAATGCGTTCTTCATAAGCGGGATCGGGAGCCGGGGGTTCTGCCGGGCTCGCGGATGCGGGCAAGAGAATCGACTCTGCGGGTCCGGACAAAAGGTGGGCGAAGCGAGACTCCTTGGTGCCGGGTTGGCGGGGCAGCATGGCAGCGAGCGGCGGTTCGCGCTCCATCAGCTTCTGCAGGCCGGCAAGCACATCGGAAATCTCATCAAACTGGTGCAACCGCTCGGTGCGGCCGCGCAGTTCGCCCGGGGTTTGAGGGCCCCGAAGAAGCAGAACGCAGAGCAGCGCGGTTTCAGCGCGGTTCAGATTGAAGGCCTCGCCCAGCCAGTGCTCGTACTTGGTGACGCGCCCGTCGCCGGAGCGGAAACGGCCGGCAAGCTGCTTGCGCTCGAGCCCGTGCAGCGCCTGGCGAAGCTCATCCTCATCGAGATTCATCAACGGCTCACGATTGGAGCGTTGGTTGCACGCATTCCCCAGCGCGTTCAGCGAGAGGGGATAGTAGTCGGGCGTGGTAATCTCCTTTTCGACCAGCGCGCCCAGCACGCGCGCCTCTGCGGCAGTGAGACGAACAGGTTGGTCGATTTGTGAGTTGTCGGATGGCGTGTTTTCGGTCATGTGCCTATTGTGACATTGGCCGCAGCGCGGCGGCCAAGACGGCAAGTTAAACTGATCGGCGGAGCGACTCACGATGAGAATTCGATGCAGTGCAGTTTTGACGGCGATGACGCTGTTTGCCGTGGCATTTTTTACGCAAGGATCTGTTATGGGCCGCGCCCAGTTCGCCGCGCAGCCGGCGAGCGCGCTAACGATTCCGTCGGCTCAATTAATGCAACCCGAAGAGCTGAATAAGCTGCTGCAAGGGCCGGCACGCACGAAACCGCTGATTTTGCAGGTTGGGTCGCGGGTGATGTTTGAGCAGGCGCACATTGCGGGCGCGGAATACGCGGGGCCTGGCTCGCAAGCCGAAGGAATTGAGATGCTGCGCAATCGCATCGCCTCGCTGCCGCGCAACAAGTTCATCGTGCTTTACTGCGGCTGCTGTCCGTGGAATCGCTGCCCGAACGTTGGACCCGCCTACAAGCTGCTCGGCGAAATGGGATTTACGAATTTCAAGATCCTCTATATCGCCAATAACTTCGGCACCGATTGGGCGAACATGGGTTATCCCGTCGAACAGGCGCGGTGAACTTCCGGGGGCAAACTCGATGACGCGCTCCCGTCACGGCTATTGCCAGAGGATGTTGCGCATCGGTGCCGCCGCACTGCTGGCTGCAAGTTTCGCGGCGACATCGCAGACGCGTTCGCTGGTTGGCAAACCGGCGCCGGCATTCGTGCGGCGCGATCTGCATGGGCAGACAATCAATCTTCGCAAGCTTCGCGGCAAAGTTGTGCTTTTGAACTTCTGGGCCACGTGGTGTGCGCCCTGCCAGACTGAAATGCCGGTCTTCGATTCGTGGCAGCGCAAATACGCTCCACAGGGACTAGCCCTGATCGGAATCTCGATGGATGACGATGCAGAAGCCGCGCGAAAAGTAATTGAGAAATTGGGAATCTCCTACCCGGTGGCGATGGGCGATGCAAAGCTCGGCGAGCTATACGGCCGGGTTCTTGGGCTGCCGATGACTTTTCTCATCGGCCGCGACGGCAGGGTTGTGGCGCAGTTTCAGGGCGAGGCCGACCTCAATTCCATGGAACGAGAGATCAAGGCAGCGCTCCATTGACCGCACCCCTGCGACCGCGAACAGGTGAAGAGAGGCACGGCGGCGTAGTAGCATGATTCCGGCTGGACACACTGCGTCGCCGCCACCGGAGTGGCGCACACCCGCATTCTCGAGTACATATCGGAACAGGCGTTTGACCTGCTGGCGCTCTCTCTGCGCCGCAGTTCGCACCTGTGGCTCGAATCGCGGATCTCGGACGCCTTTCACATCGTTGTGAACGCGCCGTGCCCGGTGATGACATTCGTCGGGTAAATCGGGTCGCGTGCGCCATCAATCCGGACGGGATACGCTGTGGCACGGGCGCCGATTATGGTTGAAGAATCCTGAGGGAGTCTGCCCTTCTTCGCTGCGGCGCCTACTGCTTATTCTCCGCGTCTTTGGGTCCGAGCAGGAACTGCACGCCTATGTAAGCAATCCAGCTTGGCTCGCCGTTCTGCGTGGTCACTTTCTGGATGGCGCGGCCTCCCATGAAGAGCAGCCGGACATGGTTCTGTTTATCGAGAGACTGCCGGCCGCCGAAGTCAAGCGTGTACTCGCGCTGTTTCGGCTGCGCCCCAATCCTGTCGATGGCCTGAAGATCGTATAGCTCGCCGTATAGCTCAAGGCGGTCGCTGAATTCATGGCCGGCGATCAGGCCGCGTCCCCACTGGTCAGGCATGTTGGCGTTGCCGATCCAGCGACCCACCTCGCCGTTGAAAGCAATCGGCCCCCACCTGGTTGTCATCTCCATGGGCAGGTAATACTGGGGGCCGGGTTCGACTATGCCGCGACGGACTGAACTGGTTGGATTGTTGATCGAGACCTGAGGATAGAAGCCAAGCGAAAAAGTCATGTTCTCGTCGGTTGGCGGCTGGCCCGCGGTGTGATGTTCATAGGGCCGCATTTTGATGCCAATGAGCGACTCGCCCAGCCCGAATCCTGTTCCCCCGCTGGTGTCGGTCCCGGCCGCAAAAGGCAGTTCATACTTGAGCTGAACGCGGTCGCCCCATCCATAGTTCATGTCGACATCGGGAATCTCATAATAGGATTGGCCGGGACTATGATCCGCGATCCAGCCGAAGTTGATCTCCCAGTGGTGATTGCCCGGGGTGCCCGGATCGTCGGTGATAAACGGGGGCCCTCCCTGCGCGTGGGCCGCAACGGCAGCGGCGACTGGCAGCAGAAATGCGAAAACTCTCAGCAAAACACGCATGGGGATTGCGAGGCACCCTCAGCAAGGATTAGACGGCAGCCGGCGACACGATACTCTCAACATTAGCAGTGAGAGGCTGAAGCAAATCTTAACCGTTGGCATGCTTGAATGGCCGCATCGCAGTGGACTCAAAAACTGGCCGGCGAAGAGGCGATCAGGCATTGACTGCGCCCACGGCGCGCCTGCCGGGAAGGGTTTCGGGGATGAGGATGAGCAGGGCGCCGGCGATCCACAGAAAATGCCCCATCAACGGCACAATATGCTGCTTCGAAAACAGCACCCAGGTGGCCGCCATGCAGAGCACTACGAGGACGGCGAAGATCTGCCGCAGAATTCGCAGCGCGCGGATGGGGCTGGCCAGGATCACAAGCACGATGAGCGGGTTGATCCAGCCGCTGATGGCAACCAGGTACTCGATGAACTGGTGCTTGCCGGCACCCGGCTTCCCGAACAGGGTCATCGACTCGGTGGTGGCAATTGTCGCGCATTTCCAACCCGAAAGAACGGTTGTTTCTTGAACGCGCACCGCCGGCTCAAGAAAAGCCAGAACGAAAATTGCCAAGCCCACCAGCCGGAGGACGGGAACGATCCATCGATGAGTATCAAGAGTATTGCGCAGGGTCATCTATACCTCCGGCGGCGCCAGTAACTGGGGCCGCCGTCTGAATCAAAGCGGAACAGAAAATGATAGACGATGCGGGGTTCCGCGATCACGAGTCCCTCATTTCTTCACTTTCAGCCGCACCGGGGCGGCCCGGCTCTGCGATACTTGTTTGTTATGCCTATCGACGACCTGCAGCAGGCTGCACAGAAGATTGCCGGATTCATCAACACACTCAACAGGCTGGGCGGGATGCGCCTGAAGTTCCGCATCACGGCCGGCGACGGCGCGCGCGATCCCGAGGGTCTTGAGGGAAGGCAGATTTACGTGGAACTGGGCGGGCCCGACGTGCCGCTGGTGATCCAGCATAACGGTGAGTTGCTGCGGGCGCTGGAGACACTTGCCGCACAGATATTGCGCCTTGAGCATCGCGAACACGACCTCGTCAGCTTCGATGCCGGCAACTTCAAGGCACTGCGCGCGCAGGAGCTGCG
>DATJSB010000270.1:0-9670 GCA_035504315.1 Occallatibacter sp. | reverse complement strand
ACCCATCGACCATACGAAGAAGCGCCTCTCGGCCTGGTCCGCAGCGGCCCGTTCAACGAGACGCCCACTACGCCCAACCAGCTTCGCTGGGATCCGCTTCCACTGCCCGAAAAAGAAACCGACTTCATTGACGGCATCATCACTCTTGGCGGCAACGGCGACCCTGCCATGCAGACCGGGGTCGCCATTCACCTCTACGGTTTCAACGCCCCGATGCGCGACCGCTTCTTTGCCAACGCCGACGGCGAAATGCTGATCGTTCCGCAGATGGGCACGCTGCGCTTTCACACCGAGCTTGGCATCCTCGAAGTCGCGCCTGGCGAAATCTGCGTCATCCCGCGCGGCGTCAAACTCCGCGTCGAGCTCATCGACCGCCAGGCCCGCGGCTACATCTGCGAGAACTACGGCCTCACGTTCCGCCTGCCCGAGCTCGGCCCCATCGGGGCAAATGGTTTAGCGAACGCGCGCGACTTTCAAACTCCCGTCGCAGCCTACGAAGACCGCGACGGCGAATTCCACATCTTCACCAAGTTCCTCGGCCGCATGTGGCGCGCGTACATTGACCACTCGCCGCTCGATGTTGTCGCCTGGCACGGCAATTACGCGCCGTACAAATACGATCTCTCGCTATTCAACTGCATCAACACCGTCTCGTTCGACCACCCCGACCCATCCATCTACACGGTCCTGTCCGCGCCCTCCAACGTTCCCGGCACTAACAACTGCGACTTCGCCATCTTCCCGCCGCGGTGGATGGTCGCCGAGCACAGCTTCCGCCCACCGTGGTTCCATCGCAATCTGATGAACGAATTCATGGGCCTGGTATTCGGCGCTTACGACGCCAAGGCCGAAGGCTTTCTGCCCGGCGGCGCCAGTCTGCACAACTGCATGGCCGGCCACGGACCCGACGCCGAAACCTTCGAGCGCGCTTCCTCTGCCGAACTCAAGCCGCAATACCTCGGCAACACGCTGGCCTTCATGTTTGAAACGCAACTCGCCATCCGGCCCACTGAATTCGCCATGAACACGCGCATCCTGCAACACGAATACTTCGAGTGCTGGCAGGGATTGAAAAAGCATTTCGCGCCGGCCGAATCGAAAGCCGAGCTCACCCGCGGATAACATCACGGAGAGAGCAGAGGCCTTTAGGCCTCTGAATGGCATTGAAAGAGAGTTTGGGCTTTAGCCCCGGAGAAAAATGAAGGCGAGTCAGATCCCAGCCAACACGCCGCACGCGGAGGCTTTCTCATGCACCTGACCAGTTGGATCGAATCGGCCAACGATCCCGCCTCCGATTTCCCCATTCAGAATCTTCCCTACGGCGTCTTCCTCCTCGCCGGCCGTCAGCGCATCGGCGTCGCCATCGGCAACCAGATCCTCGACCTCAATGCCTGCGCCCAGGCCGGCCTGCTCGCAAATCTCTCCACGCATCTCCACTCCGCCTGCACCGCTGAGTGGCTCAATCCGCTAATGGCCCTCGGACAATCGGCATGGTCCGATCTCCGCAACCTGTTCATCGCCCTCCTCAGCACTGAAGCCGACCTCTCAACCCGCGAGCGTCTCGCACCCTGCCTCGTCTCTATGCGCGACGCCCGCATGCAACTTCCCGCCCAGATCGGCGACTACACCGACTTCTACGCCTCAATTCATCACGCCCGCCGTGTCGGCGCGCTCTTTCGCCCCGACAATCCCCTGCTCCCCAACTACAAGCACATTCCCATCGCCTATCACGGCCGCGCCTCGTCCATCGTTGCAAGCGGAACAGACATTTCCCGCCCCAGCGGCCAAACCAAATCTGCCTCCGGCAATCCCGGCTTCGGGCCCTCGCGCTCGCTCGATTACGAACTCGAGGTCGGCTTCTTCATCGGACCCGGCAATCCTCTCGGCCAACCCATCTCCATTGCGCAGGCTGAGCAGCACATCTTCGGCCTCTGCCTGGTCAACGACTGGTCGGCCCGCGATATCCAGACCTGGGAGTACCAGCCCCTCGGCCCGTTCCTCGCCAAGAGTTTCGCAACCACCATTTCCCCGTGGGTTGTGCCCCTTGCCGCTCTTGCCCCTTACCGCGCGCCGGCCCCGTCGCGCGAGCCAGGTGATCCCGAACCGCTCTCTTATCTGCGCCCGCCCTCCATGCAATCGAGCGCCATCGATCTCGTCCTCGAAGTCCATCTCGACTCGCGCCTGATGCGTCAAGTCGGCACTGCGCCCATGCGCCTCAGCACCGCCAACCTGCGCCATCTCTACTGGACGCCCGCACAGATGCTTGCCCATCACACCAGCAACGGCTGCAACCTGCGCCCCGGCGACCTCATCGCAACCGGGACGGTATCAGGCCCTGATGAGGGCGCCGAAGGTTGTCTCATTGAAAAGCGTCACAACCCCGAGCCGATCTGCCTGCTCAGCGGCGAGCTGCGAACCTTTCTTGAAGACGGCGACCGTGTCACCCTCCGCGGATACTGCGAAAAGCCCGGCCTGCCGCGCATCGGTTTCGGCAGCTGCACGGGAACCATCGTCGCTGCCCTCCAGCCCATTGCGTGAAACCTGGAACTGACCCGAACACCTGAATAAGTGATTGAGCCGTCCGGCGCGGAAGTGAGCAGAACGCGCAAATGAAACCCCGGCGCTACAGCGGACTACCTGATCCGCTATAGCGCCGGGGTTCACGCTATCGGTGAGATACGTGTCCTGCTATAGATTAAAGTCCACGTTGATCGTGGTCTGTACCTCGGTTGGCTGATTGTTCAGCAGGTATGGCTTATACACCCAGTTCCGAACCGCGTCGAGAGCGGCCTGGCGCAGCATGATCGGACCGCTTATCACCTGCAGATTCGACACACGTCCGGTTTTCGTAATCGTTGCCGCCAGCACCACCGTACCCGAAACCCTGGCTGTCTTGGCAATCTGCGGATATTCGGGCGGCATCTTCCGAATTAACATCCCGCCAGCGACGCCGGCTGACACCTTTACCGAGCTTGGCCCGATTTTGGCCCTGCTCTGGCTCTTGAATACGCTGCCGATCGCGCCGCTGTCGTTCGCGGCTTCCATACCGGCGACACCAAATCCTGTCGGTGGCGGAGCAACTTCAGTGGCTTTTTGATGCACTCCCTGCGGGAGCAGCGAGCCGGCGTTCAGTTGCTGGTTCATCTGGTCGGCCGACACCTGAGCTTGAGAAGCATCGTCACTGCTGTCAGCGGCTTGCGGGTCATCGACTTTTGGCT
The DNA here is from genome assembly GCA_035504315.1 of Occallatibacter sp. Lineage (GTDB taxonomy): Bacteria > Acidobacteriota > Terriglobia > Terriglobales > Acidobacteriaceae > Telmatobacter. The sequence continues at coordinate 6,452 of DATJSB010000270.1, read as the reverse complement.
GCTGGCTCGACTTTGTCGCCGTCGCCCCGGTGGCCGGTCCCGACGGTGACGGTTTCAGCGCGCTCGTACCCTCCACGATGTCAGCAGGAGCCTGAGCGGGCGTTGCAGCAGGATGAGGCAGGCTGCTGCTTCTTCCGTGCACTACCAGCGGGATGGCGACCGCGAGCGCCAGAACAAGAACCCCCGCCGATACTGCTCCGATCGTGCCCCATTTCGGCTTCTTCTCAGTGTCGGTTTGCTGTTTCTCCGCTTGTCTGTAACCTGAACGGAAGACCTCAATCAGCTCATGCTCAACACCGGCTGACCGGGCTTGGAGTGGTTCCAGACGCGCCGTGGCGGTTCCAGGGCTCGGTACCGCGGCTGACCTGTATCTTGGCGCATTGTCGGTCTCCTGCCGGCGTACCGGCGCCAGATCGGCATTCACCTCGTTCAGCCGCTTTAGGAACGCGTCAACTTCCGGATCGGAACTCGGCGCCGTCCGGGGAGGAGCCGGCTTGGGCCTTTCCGGGGGCACCTGCGCAGGGAACATCGTCACTTGCGTTTGCGCGCGCTCTCTCACCGCTGGCACAACGCTCAGTGTTTCGGGTCCCTTCGATTCGGCAGGTGGAGCGGCAGAGGAGGACTCGCCATCCCACGCGCTGAAATCCTCTGGAAGCGTTTCCGGCAGTGCTTCAGGCGCTATTCGCTTAGTCTGTGCCATTGGCCGTCCTCCCCTCTTTCGTAAACTGCACCCTTGTAAACGCGTCTCTCTCGCTCGACCTCTGGCTTGGAGTGGAATATCCCACCCGTCTTCCCTTCACGCTCTGAGTCCGCAAACTCAAAATAATCAAACGCCCTGTCAGGCAGCAATGGCGACTTAGTGGCAGTAGGACTATGTGAAGCAATTGCAGGGGTTTTCTCCACCACCAGGTTGACCGTAGCGTGCGACTCCTCAAACCACTCCGTGTCCTCAGGCGTGAAACTCACTGCCAGCGTGTACTTTCCCGGCGCCAGCACGCAGCCAGCCCCGGGGCTGTAGACAAACGCTCCAGGCACCGACGCGGTTGCGTTCAGCTGCTCGGGTCCAAGCTGCGTTCCGTACGGTATCGGCGCGGGATCCGGCCACGTGATCGTGGTCGGCGATATTTCGCTTACTTCAAGCTCGACCGTAGCCTCCACCACCGTGTAATTAAAGCTGTCTGCCGGCATGAAAGTCGCTGAAAGAGTGTGGGTTCCCGGCGGAAGCACCTCGCCGCGCCGGGGCGTATATGTGAATGTTCCCGGCACCGATGCCGTTGCGTTCAGTTGAACGCGGTTCAGTGCCGTGCCGTGACGGATCCGTTCCGGCGCCGGCCACATCACAGACGGCGTCGACTTGGCCACCGCCAGCACAACCTCAGACGATGTCGGTAGATAATTGGTTGTTGGGTCCGGAGTGTAGTTCACCGAGATTGTGTGCTCGCCGGCCGCCAGCAGTGCGCCCGGGCCGGGGGTGTAAGTCAAAGTCCCCGGAGCAGATACCCTTGCATTCAACTGGTTGCCGCCCAGGCGAACTCCGTACGTGATTGCATCGGGAATCGGCCAGCTGATGTCCGGGGTCGCGCTCACCACGGCGATCTCTACTGAAGCCTCTGCTTCGGTGTAGTTCTGGTCGTCGTGAGGGATGAATGTGACGCTGAGCGTGTGCCGGCCTTCGGGCAGTATCTCACCGGCCGCGGGAGTGTAAACAAACGTTCCCGGCACTCGGGCCACGGCATTGAGTTCGGTTGCGCCTAGCGGGCCACCCGAGAGAATCACCGCAGGCTGGCGCCACGCGATCGACGGCGTCGCTTTCAAAACCACGATTGGAAGCTCGGCCTGCACCACTGGACCATCAGCCGACTTCGCCGGGGTGAAGGTCACCCAGATCGAGTGTGAACCTGCAGGTAGTACATACCCGGGGAATGGGGTATATACCATCGTGCCGGGGATCGAAGCTGTCGCATTCAGTTGCTCTTCGCCCAGCGGTGTACCGTAAACGATCGGATCGGGCTTCGACCACATCACCGTCTGCTGCGGCACATAAGCCGCCGGCGCGGGATCGAGTAAGCCCGTAAACTTTTCGTCCATGGTTGTTTTCTCCGTCTGTGTTTTGTGACTTCTGAAACTCAAAACCCTCTTCTTCTCTTCGGGAATCGGCCGACCTATGACTGAGCTGGCCATCCCCAGGATGGTTCGCGCGATCGCCGAATTTGAAAGGACCAAGCCAGGCGCCGCGTTCTGCATCTCGCGCGTGGCGGCATAATCGTCGGGAAGCTTCCACCGCACAGTCCGTTCAATCGCCTTGTCGATCACCTCCTCGGCCATGCTCGAAGAGCCCGCCTGAAACCGGTTGATGATGACCTCGAGGTTGGGACCACCCCGGCTGAAGAACCGTGAAATCACACGGTTTGAGTTCCGCAGTTCCGAAATGCCCGCCTGGGTGACAAGAAAGATTCTAGTGGCCTTCGTGAACAGGCTGGACTCCATCAAATCTAGTCGTGAACCAACATCGACAACGACATTGTCAAATGTCTGTCGCGCCACTTCAATCAGCCTGTCAATGGCGCCTTTGGTGGCCTCAACCTCAGCAACCTTGCTGGGAGCCGCAAGCACCGCAACTCCTGACTGGTGCATCACCACAAGTTGCCGCAGGTGGCTCGCATCCAGCTGTTCCGGGTTCGCCAGGGCGTCGTCAGTTGAGTGCTCTGCGGCAATCCCCAGGTTCAAGGCAGCGTCCCCCATCGGCAGCGCGAGGTCAATCAACAGGGTGCTATCGCTCGGATCCTGGGCCAGCGCAACCGAAAAACTGCATGCAATCGTCGTTACCCCGGAACCGCCCTTCGCCCCCAGAAAGACCAGCAGCCTCCCGGGCTCCTTCTCCGGCATCCGCTCTTGAGAATGGCGCGCGGCAGTTGCCCGCACCAATGCCCTCTCGATCAGGTCTTCGTCGTACGGCGCCGTAAGATACTCTCGCGCTCCAGCGCGCATCGAGCGAACCAGTAGGTTCGGATCGGACCCGGCCGAGTAGACCATCACCGTCGCTGAATCATTCACGCTTATGCTGTCCACCAGATCCAGTGCAAATTCCGTGTCGCTGTCCAGTTCGATGAGGATGACGTCGAATACCTGCTCCAGCAGCCTCGGCGCGTCTTCAAGCGATTTGGGATAGGAGGAAAACTCGCGGACATTCGCTCCATCGCACTTGGCAAGGGCACTGGCCAAAGCCCAGCGTTGTCCTTCATTGGGACCAATAAGCGCAATCGACATTCCCCCGGCTCCAGGTGATTCAGAGCTCTCCAAGCTTCGATTTGGCGAGAACTTCGGTTCCACGCCGTTTTCCCCCCGGTGGCTCCCGCGTCTTTGTCGTTTGGTTTCAACTCCTTAGGCCGGACGGGAATCAGAACCTCTGAACATTCCCGCACCAGCCGGCTTGCGCGTGCACTCACCCATATCAGGGAGTCCCAAGGCGGGAAATCGTCCAACCATCCTTTTCAACTAGCCACTCAGCGGACAAGTTTTTGAGCGAAGACACGAACGCGTTGTGATGCATTGCATCACAACTGGGCAATTCTTGAGGTCTAGCTTCGCCTCGTTTTTATCGTTATACCGTTGAATTAACTTCAAGTAAACAGCGTAATGGGTCGTAATGTTACTTAAGTTTAGTCCGCGGTCATCAGAGTCACCTATACCAGTCACTAAATCACATCTCGCTGGATTGCAGCCCTTTTTCCCACCGCTGATTCCAGAAGCCAACCCTTCGCCTTTCGTCGTACTATTGCCCTGTACGTCGCTCAGACGCATCTCAACAACAGGCAAGAGCTTCACTCGTACGTTCCCCGACAATGGCCGACAACCTTACTCTCGACAACCGTTTGCGCTCGTCCCTCGACCCCGCATCCGCCCGAGCCAGAACCAATCGCACCGCCATCGAGTCGCTGCTCGCGGACCTTCGCTCGACCGAAGACACCATCCGCCAGGGCGGAGGCGCAAAGGCTGCCCAGGCCCAGCGCGCCAAAGGCCGTCTTACGGTCCGCGAACGTCTCCGTCTCCTCCTCGACCCCGACACTGAGTTCCTCGAGTTAGGCCTGTGGGCCGCGCATGGCATGTACTCCGATTTCGGGGGCGCCCCCGCGGCAGGCGTTATCACCGGCCTCGGACGCGTCTCCGATCGCCTTTGCGCGATCATCGCCAACGATGCCACCGTCAAAGCCGGCGCATTCTTCCCCATGACCGCCAAGAAGGTTCTCCGCGCCCAGACCATCGCCATGGAGAACCGCATTCCCACCCTCTACCTGGTCGACTCCGCCGGCGTATTTCTACCCCTCCAGGAAGATGTCTTCCCCGACACCGACGACTTCGGCCGCATCTTTCGTAACAACGCCGTCATGAGCGCCATGGGCATTCCCCAAATCACCGCCATCATGGGCATGTGCGTGGCGGGTGGCGCCTATCTTCCGGTCATGACCGACACCGTCCTCATGACCGAAGGTTCCGGTCTCTTCCTCGCCGGTCCGTCGCTCGTCCAAGCCGCCATCGGGCAAAAAACCGGCGCTGAAGAGCTCGGCGGCGCAACCATGCACGCCGAAATCTCGGGCACAGTCGACTTCAAAGAACCCAATGACCATCTCTGCCTCGCCCGTCTCCGCTCGCTCGTCGAAAAAATAGGCGAGCGCACACCGGCGCCCGAGCTCTTCCGCCGCCGCGCCTTCGACGCCGCCAGCGATGCGCCCCGCTACCCCGCCGAAGACCTCTACACCCTCCTCAATCCCGCGCCGGGGGCAAGCAATGTTTACGACATGCGCGAAGTCATCGCCCGCGTCGTCGATCGCAGCGAATTCGACGAGTACAAAGCCGACTTCGGCCGCACCGTCCTCTGCGGATACGCATGGATCGGCGGCCACGCCGTAGGCATCGTTGCCAATCAAAAAACCAATCAGCGCGACACGGTGGCGATGGGACCGTCAGCCGGCGTGATGAAGATCGAGGTCGGCGGCGTCATCTACACCGAGGCCGCGCAAAAGGCCGCCCGCTTCATCATGGACTGCAACCAGAATCTCGTCCCCCTCATCTTCCTCCACGACGTCAACGGCTTTATGGTCGGCAAAGACGCCGAGTGGAGCGGCATCATTCGCGCTGGCGCCAAGATGGTCTCCGCGGTCAGCACCAGCGTTGTTCCAAAAATCACTGTCATCATCGGCGGCAGTTTTGGCGCCGGCCACTACGCCATGTGCGGCAAAGCTTATGACCCGCGCTTCCTCTTCGCCTGGCCCACCGCCCGCTACGCAGTGATGAGCGGCGCGTCGGCCGCAACCACCCTTGCCGAGGTTCGCGCCAAACAGCTCGAGCGCAACGGCAAGCAGCTTTCCGATGCGGAGAAAGCCGCCATCCACGACCAGATTCGCGCCGATTACGATGCCCAGGCCGATCCGCGTTACGGCGCCGCCCGCCTCTGGATCGACGCCATCATCGACCCCGCCCAAACCCGCTCGACGCTCGTCGACGCGTTAGAAGCCTGCGCCCTCAACCCCGAAGCCCCGAAATTCAACCCCGGAGTCCTGCAAACATGAAGACCGTGGACGGCGAACGGTGGTCAGTTTCGAGACACCACCAACCACTGCTCACCGTCCACTGTTCACTGCTGACTGTCCACTGTTCACTGCTCTTAAGGAGCCTGAAATGCAACCCGCACTGGAGACGGCGCAAAGCCTCTACCCCTTCGTATTGACTGAAGAGCAGGAACACCTGCGCCGCGAGATTCGCGACTTCGCCGCACGCGAGATCGCACCCAATGTCTCCGCCTGGGATGAATCCAGCGAATTTCCTCACGCCACCATCAAGAAGCTCGGCGCAATGGGCCTGCTCGGCGTCATCTTTCCGCAAGAGTATGGCGGCGCGGGACTGGGCTACGTCGATTACGCGCTGGCCATTGAAGAGCTCTCGGCCGTCGACGGCTCCATCGGCCTCACTATCGCCGCGCACAATTCGCTCGGCACAAATCACATCTTCCTCGCCGGCAACGAAGCGCAGAAACGCAAATACATTCCGCTGCTCGCCGGCGGCGAGTGGCTAGCCGCATGGGCGCTCACCGAGCCTGGCTCCGGCTCCGACGCCAGCAACGCCCGCACCACCGCCATCAAAAAAGGCGAGCGCTTTATTCTCAATGGCAGCAAGAATTTCATCACCAACGGCCGCTACGCAGACGTCGCCGTCGTCATCGCCGTTACCGACAAGACGCACGGCACGCACGGCCTCTCGGCATTCGCAGTGGAAAAAGGCACCAAGGGATTCCGTGCCGGCAAGAAAGAAAACAAGCTCGGCCTGCGCGCCAGCGACACCAGCGAGCTCATCTTTGAAGACTGCGAAATCCCCGAAGAAAACCTCCTCGGCAAAGAGGGCGAAGGCTTCATTGACGCCATGCGCGTACTCGATGGCGGCCGCATCTCCATCGCCGC
>DATJSB010000269.1:0-16463 GCA_035504315.1 Occallatibacter sp. | reverse complement strand
AAGTTCGTTTGAGTCCACTTCGTGATAGCTGCCGTCGTAGAGGGTGACTTTGAAATCGACGACCGGGTAGCCGGCAAGGTAGCCACGCGCGGCCGACTCGACGATGCCCTTTTCGACGGCCGGAATGAAATTGCGGGGGATGGCTCCGCCGAAGATATCGTTTTCAAATTCGAAGCCGCCGCCGCGGGGCATGGGCTCCATGCGGATTTTGCAGTCGCCGAACTGGCCGTGGCCGCCGGATTGCTTTTTGTGGCGGCCCTGGGCGTCGGCCTTGCCGCGGATGGTTTCGCGGTAGGGGACTTTGGGCGCCTTGAGGGTAACCTCGGCGTGATAACGCTTTTTAAGGCGGCTGACGATGGCCTCGATATGCGGCTGGCCGGCGCCGGCGATTAAGAACTCGTTGGTTTGCGGGTCGCGGAAGAAGCGGATGAGCAGGTCCTCTTCCATGAGTTTGTGGATGGCGGGGGCGAGCTTGTCCTCGTCGGCGCGGGATTTTGGCTCGATGGCGTAGGTCATGGCCGGCTCGGGCGTGGTGGCCAGCTCGATCTGGATTTCGGAGCCTTTTGCCCCAAGGGTGTCGCCGGTGAGGGTGTCGCGCAGCTTGGCTACGGCGCCCAGATCGCCGGCGTGAAGCTCGGGGACCTCGACGGCCTTGCGGCCCTGCATGACGGAGAGGTGGGAGAGCTTTTCCTGACCGCGGCGGGTGTAGTTCTCAAGCAAAGCGTCGTTCTTGACCATGCCGCTGATGACTTTGAAGAAGCTGATTCGCCCGGCAAAGGGGTCCGACATGGTTTTGAAGACGAAGGCCGCGACGGGTTCGCTATCGGATACCTTGCGGGTGGCGGGTGCTGAGTCGCCGTTGGCACCGGCCTTGACCGCGAGCGGTTCGCGCTCGACGGGAGCGGGCGCGTAGACCTTGATAAAGTCGAGCAGGTGATCGAGGGCCATGTTGGCCAGTCCGCTGGAAAAGAGAATGGGGAAGATGCGGTCTTCGCGGATGGCTTCGTGAAGCGCGGCGATGAGGTGTTCTTCGGGGATGGTGCCCTTCTCAAAGAATTCTTCCATCAACTCGTCTTTGCCTTCGGCAACCAGCTCGACGAGGGCCTCGTGGCGGGCCTTGGCATCGGCAGTGAGGGAGGCGGGGATTTCGGCTGAGACTTTGCCGCGGCCATCGCCTGCGGGGGTGTAGGTATAGGCCTCCATGGTGACGAGGTCGACCACGCCATGAAATCCGTTGGCGTCGGAGATGGGTAACTGGACGGGAATACAGGTGCGGCCCCAACGATCTTGAATGTCGTCGATGAGGGCGCTCAAGCCGCCTCCGCCGCCGGCCTTGGGGTGGTCCATCTGGTTGACCAGGACGATGCGGGGCACGTTGGCTTCTTCAGCGAATCTCCACACGCGCTCGGTGACCGGCTCAACGCCGCTCTGGGCATTAACGACGACGATCGCGGACTCTACGGGGAGCAGTGCGGCGCGGGCTTCGTGTGTGAACATGTGAAAGCCGGGCGTATCGACGAGGTTGATCTTGGCGCCCTGCCACTCGGCAAAGGCGACTGCGTTCTGCATGGTGACGCGACGAGCAACTTCTTCTTCGTCATAGGCGGTTACGGCCGAGCCGTCTTCGACGCGGCCCTGCGTTGCGGTCATTTTGGCGGCATGCAGCATGGCGGCGACGAGTGTGGTTTTGCCGCTCTGCGCATGCCCCACTACAGCTACGTTGCGGATCTCACTTCCCTGGTACGTTTTCATGGTGTGTTGCTCCTTGAAGAGATGGCCCGCAAATTCGCGAGCGAACGAAGTTTGGCTCCCGGGTCTCAGAAGCGAGACCTGGGGCACCCACGCGAAAGGATGGGGCGCGGAAATCTTGTTGCAGGGATTGTACGGGCACGCCAGTGGTGGCGTTCAAGCGGCCGAGTTGCCGGGGTTGGGGTCCGGTTCTCCCGTCTTCCTCATCCATACGGATGGTCCAAACGCGACGTGGCGGCGGAAGTGAAGGATTCCCGCGCGCCTTGGTCGAAAAACGGATGCTATCACAGCCGGAGTATGAACGTCGTGTGACTGGAAGTACAAGGGCAGGGACTGGGGGACTAAGGGACTGAGGGACTAGGGTCTAAGGGCTCGGCAATAGGCATTAGCGGCCCGCGCCGTAAAATCGCAGAATGGCTGGGACGGCGCGTAGAGCGGACAAGGCGGCGGAGTTTTCGACTCTGACCGCGCTAAATGATGCGGTTGTGGAATGCGTCCGCTGCCCGCGCCTGCGCGAGTATTGCGCCGAAGTAGCGCAAGTGAAGCGCCGGGCTTATCTGGACTGGGAGTATTGGGGAAAGCCGGTGCCGTCGTTCGGCGATGAGAAGGCGCGGGTGATGGCGCTCGGTCTTGCGCCGGGCGCACATGGGTCGAATCGCACAGGGAGGCCGTTCACGGGCGATGGGTCGGGAGATTTTCTGTATCCGGTCTTATATGAGGCGGGGTTTGCGTCGCAGCCGAACGCGGTATCGCGCGATGACGGCATGGGGTTGACAGGGTTGTTGATAACCTCGGTGGGGCGATGCGCTCCGCCGGGGAACAAGCCAACGCCGGGTGAGCTGAGAAACTGTGCGCCGTGGCTCGACCGGGAGATTGCGCTGCTCAAGAACCTGCGCGTGGTGGTGTGCCTGGGGAAGATTGCTTTTGACGGACTGCTGGCGCACGTGGCGCGAACGCGAGGGCTCGAAAGCAAGAGCGGATTCACGTTTGCGCATGGGGCTGAGTATGAACTGCCGGGCGGGCTTAAGACAATTGCCAGCTATCATCCATCACTGCAGAACACCAACACGGGCAAGTTGACCAGGACGATGTTTCTTGAGATCTTCAGGCGGGCGAGAGTGCTGGCGGGGCTTTAGTGGGGCGATCTGGGGTAGGAGCGAGGCAACTTTGAAAAACGATCCCTCAGCGGCTAAAGAGTGTAGATTAGAACGGACTGCCGGGACGCGAGAAGGACGTGTTTTGAATCAAAGGCGGCGAGTTAGCGTCGTACCCAGACGGTCCCCAGCGACATAGCAAGTTAGCAAGTTGGCGCAGGGCTGAATTCTCACCCAGACACTAAAGCCGGTCTCGTAAATCGAGGGTTACGGCACGGCTGAAGCCGTGCCCTATCAAGATCGGATTATTGTCGATATCGGTCCGGACCGGGGAGCTTAGATGGAGCGGTTGCCCGAAAACCTGTTGCGCGCGGTGATGGGCGAGGATCCTGCGCCACCCAGGAAAAAGCGAAACGATCCGGCGCAGCATTGGACGCCGGCGGTTCTGCTGGAGCGAGCTGCCTATCTGCGCAAGCTGGCGCGGGCCGGCAATGGGTCGGCGAGCGAGACCATCGGCGAGTTTCCGCAGCACAAGGCTATGCTGTCGTTCCGCGCGCGCAGCGGCGAGGTTGAGGTGCACGACGAGTGGGCCGATTTGTTTGTGGTGCTGGCCGGCGCGGCCGCCCTGGTGGTGGGTGGAACGGTTGTGGACGCACGCGTGATTGCACCGGGCGAGACGCGCGGCGAGGCCATCGAGGGGGGCATGCGCCAGGAGCTGCGCGCAGGCGACCTAATCCACGTGCGGGCGGGAACTCCTCACCAGTTTTTGCTGGCCGGCGACAAGACGGTGACCAGCCTGGTGATGAAGATCAGAGAAGCGGTGTAGCAGGTCAGATTGTTGGATGACATCACCGCGAGCAAAGCTGTCGGCAAACACGGGCGGCCACGCTGGCGGGGATGGGCATGGTGGTGTGCCGGCGTCTTTGAAGGAGCTCGGGGCGGTGCGTCTTTTCTACGCAACCATCCCATCAACCTGAGCCGTTGCTACGGTGACGTTCGTTGAGCACGATGACATGGTGGTGCAGCGCGCGAGCGCTAAAGGACCGGGTAGGCTGGGGAGGGCAGTAGCCTCAAAAAGGTACAGCACAAAGCAATATTTACAAGGAACGGGTGATAACACATGTGCTGGATTCAAAGCCGATCGGAATTTTGCCGAGGCACAATGCCTATAATGAATGGCAATCAACGTACCGATGCGCGCCTTCGTGACCATTCTGGTTCTCCTTGCAAGCTCGGCTTCTGTCGCCGCGCGGCCAACGGAAATTGGAGTTGAAGGATTTTCCAGGACGCTGTGGGAAGCCAAAGATGGTTTGCCGGATCAAACCGTCCAGGCTTTTGCGCAGACCCACGACGGTAATCTGTGGATCGGCACCAAGGGCGGTCTGGTGCGTTTCGACGGAGCACGATTCACAAGCTATGACCGGGACGTTGCGCCGGCATCGCTCGCGCGCGGAGTCAATTACCTGTTGACGTCGAAGGATGGCAGTCTCTGGATCGGGACCGAGGGCGGTGGTTTGATCCGATTCTGGGACGGAGAATTCCGAGTTTATCCAACAGAAGGCGGATTATCCAACGAGTTCATCCGCGCGATTTTCGAGGATCGGAGCGGTACACTTTGGATCGGCGCGGATCAGGGGCTATTCCAGGTCTCAGGATTGACCATCAAGAAAATCGATAACAGTCACGGCACTCCGGCAATCTTCGTCCGCGCAATCGTTCAGGATGGACAGGGTCATGTTTGGGTGGGGGGCACGACGCTGCTTGAATTCAGCGGCAACTTGTTTCTCAGGGAATACCCTTTGCCCGGCGGACCAAGCCTGAACTTGATCACCTCAATGTACTCGGCGCCACATGGAACGCCTTGGGTGGGTACACTATCAGGGTTACATCAGCTTACGCCATCGGGCGAGTTGTCAGACTTGCCCGGCATTTCCGCATGGGTAAGCGTGATAAGGCAGACAGTAGATGGAAGACTTTGGGCAGGAACCATAGGGCAGGGTCTCTTCTATCTGCAGAATGATCGCCTGTTCCATATCTCATCAGACAATTTGCCCAGCAAGACGGTGAACGATGTTTTCGAGGATCAAGAAGGGAACCTCTGGCTGGGCACGCAGGCCGGGGTCGTCAGGCTGAGCAGGACGCCGGCCAGCATAGTGCCTTTTCCCGGCGGAGCAGACTCGGTCTTTGAAACACTTTCAGACGATGGCCGCGGAACGATCTGGGTCGCCGCCTCGCAGGTTTTCAGGATTCGCGATGGGACGGCGACTCCCTATAGCATCCCCAGATTGCCCGGCCTTCGCGTGCGAACTCTAGAACCCGACGGGCGAGGTGGGTTATGGGTTGGCACCGATGGCGCCGGATTACTGCATGTAGACGGCAATCATGTCGAACGCTTTAACATAGAACACGATCTAGTGAATAACTTCGTCAGAGCTATTCTGCTTAGCCGGGACGGAAGCATCTGGGTGGGAACTGACGGCGGCGTGACCCACCTGGAAGGTGAGCACTCACAGAATTACGACGTGGACAACGGATTGGCCTATTTCAGTGTTACCGCTCTGTTCCAGGACCGCGGCGGAGATATCTGGGTGAGCACAAGCCGCGGCCTGAGTCATATTGTTCACGGCAGGATCGTTCATGACTTAGTTACGAGAGAACTAAGTCATGAACAACTTTGGAGTATTGCCCAGGATGCATCAGGCGAGTTATGGTTTGGCACCAGCAATGGTCTTTATGGATACAGAGTTAATAGGTTGATTCATCTTACGACAGCGCAGGGTTTGGTCAGCAATACAATCTACGAGATACTCGATGACTCGCGAGGCAGTATCTGGCTCGGAAGCCCGAACTGCATATCCCGTGTGCCAGTTGGCGAGCTCGATAACTTTCAAACCGGCACCCGAGTCGCCCTCACATTTTACGAGGATTCGGCAGATTTGGATTCAGCGGCGCTTTATAGTGGATTGCAGCCTGAAGGAGCTGTCAGCCCAAACGGGGATGTCTGGTTTCCGACCAACAAGGGTGCAGTGCATATCGCAGTGAACCGAATACTCCCTGCCGCTTCTTCGTCAATCAGGATTGAAGACATCATAGCCGCTGGTCAAGACGTACCACTCAAAGGAAAGGTCGTTTTGAAGCCGGGAAACGCGCGGCTGGAGATCTCTTATGCAGTAATCCACCTGGGCTCGCAAGAGGGATTCCGCTACCGTTACGAAATGGGAGGCCTTGAGTCTTGGAACGAAGTATTTACGCGCCGGACTGCATACTATACACATCTTCCGCCGGGAAAATATCGCTTTCGTGTCCAAGCCTATGATATAGGTAACCCCGGGGCGGTCTCCGAAGCATCCATTCTCATTGTTCAGGAACCACATTTTTACGCAACATACTGGTTTTTCGCCTGTTGCGTGATTACCTCGCTGAGTTTGGTCTTTCTCGTTTACCGGTTCAGGTTGCGACAGATGAAGCTGCGCTTTCACATGGTGAATGAGGAGCGGGCGAGGTTGGCGCGAGAGATGCACGATACGGTCATTCAAGGATGTGTCGGCGTTTCGTCTCTGGTTGAAGCTGCGTTGGAAGTTGAATCATCTGAGACGCGCTTGCGTGATCAGCTTCTGAATTATGCTTCCGACCAAGTTCGCGCGACCATTGAATCGGCGCGCGAGGCAGTATGGGCGCTGCGAAACACATCGACGTCGGCTGCAGATGTGGCAACGCTCTGCGAAGAGCTTTCGCGGCAGGTTCAGTCGAACTCCGGAGTGCCGGTTCGATGCCGCGTTACGGGCGACTCATTCAAATTTGGTGAATCGTCAACGCACGAGCTGCTGATGACCGTGAGGGAAGCACTTGCCAACGCCGTGACGCACGCCAATCCCCAGAGCATCGACATTGATGTATGCTTCACAAAGCGGAGCCTGGAGATTGAGGTTCGAGACGACGGCTGTGGCTTCGATCAATCTCCCGACTCATCGAGGAACGGTCATTTCGGCATGTTGGGGATGCAGGAACGGGTACGCCTCCTGCGCGGTTCCTTGACAATTGACAGCAAGCCCAACCGCGGCACCCGGGTCCGCATTGTGGTGCCGCGAAGACGGCACATACATATATTTGATAGGGTGTGGGCAGGCAATGAGGGTGAAAGAGACAGCAAAGATTAAAGTGCTGGTAGTAGACGATCATCCTGTCGTGCGCGTAGGCATCAGCACGATTATCGATACACAGCCAGACATGACAGTTGTTGCCGACACAGGCAGTGGTGAAGAGGCCATAGCACTTTTTCGCGAGCACCAGCCCGATCTGACGGTGATGGACCTGCGCCTGGAGAGTATGGGCGGCGTTGCCTGTATCCGCAAGATTCGTGATGAATTTCCTGAGGCGCGCTTTGTCGTCCTTACCACCTACCGCGGTGATGAAGACATTCATCAGGCTTTGGAGGCGGGCGCCAGCAGTTACGTCATCAAGGGAATGCCGCGTCAACTTCTGCTCGATGCCCTGCGCCGCGTGCACCGGGGTGAACGGTTTCTGCCGCCGCCGGTTACAGACGCACTCGCTTCGCGCAATCCGGATACGGCGCTTACGGCTCGCGAGCGCGAAGTGCTTGCGCTTCTGGCCCGGGGAAAATGTAACAAGGAGATCGCCGCTGCACTGGGAATTGCCGAGATTACCGTGAGATGCCACCTCAGTGAAATCTTTCAGCGCTTGAACGTGACTGACCGTACCCAGGCCGTCATTGCAGCTGCACAGCGCGGCCTTGTACATCTTTAGGCCCTCCCCCTGGCCGCCCCCGGTCGCGAATCCACCTTCAAACTCTCTCTTCTTCGGTAAGTGCCTACATACATCTGTATGATTGCCAAACGTCTCATTGGGAGCATAGGCTTTCGGGCGAAACCAATGCTGCCGTAGCGGGGAGATTCCGGGATTTGTCAAACCGCCGGGAAAATGCGGAGCTACTAGTGTAAGGCCCTTGGAACTTCGGCAGACTGCAACAACTTAAAAGGAGATGGAGGCCATGGCTTGCAAACGTTTACACCTTTTGGCATTTCTATTGCCGCTCTTTGTAATTCCTTTGGCGGCAGTAGCGCAGACGGATCGCGGCACCATCACGGGCACGGTGAGTGACCCTACGGGTGCGGTCATTGCCTCTGCTGACGTGGTGGCAACGCAAGTAACGACCGGAGTGCAGTTTAAGACCGTAGCCAACAATCTCGGCTTCTACTCGCTGTTAGACCTCCCGATTGGGAGTTACAACGTGAGTTTCCGGAAGGCCGGATTCGTGGACATGGAACGGACGGGCATCGATCTGGAAACACAGCATACGGTGGAAGTAGATGCGATGATGCGCGTCGGTGCTGCCACAGAGACGGTTACAGTCTCCGGCGCAGCCCCCGTGTTGGAACTGCAGAACGAGGTCGGCACCAACATGAACGCCCAGGAAATGACCGACCTGCCTCTTTCCATCGTGGGCGGCCGCGACATGACCAGTTTCGCCTATGCCGTTACGCCCAATGTCAGCGGTAACAACTGGACAAGCTACATCTCCGGTTCGCAGGCATTTACAACAGGCACGTACATCGATGGCACCTCGACGGACTCAGGCATTGTTGGCGACCTGGGCGAAGAGGAACCGAGCATGGACGCCATCCAGGAGTCACAAACCGACACGGCGGGCCTGAGCGCGGCCGACGGGCGCACCGGCGGCGGCGCCATGAATTTTGAGCTGAAATCGGGAAGCAACCGATTTCACGGAACCTCGTTTGGGTTCCTCGACAACGAATTCCTGAACGCAAATGACTGGACCGACAATTGGTACCTGTCCCAGTGCGCTGCAGGCGACACGGCCTGCGTTGATGAGTATCGCCGCGCTTACTATCGCTATTTCGACTATGGAGTTAGCGGCGGAGGGCCCATCTGGAAAAAGTGGCTGGGCATTAAGAAGATGTACATTTACGCAGCCTATGAAAAGTACCTGCAGGCGAACTGGCAGCAATCCCCTACTAATGGCACCGTGCCGACCACCGACATGCTGGCGGGCAATTTCAGCGAGTTGTTGCCGGCAGCCGCCGCGGCTAACGGATGTTCGGTGAGCCCGTGTCCCATCATGAATGGCACAACACCCTATACAGACTCCGCAGGGAACACCATTTATTACGGTTCTATCTTCAGTCCCAGAGGGACGGTGTATCCCGATAACATTATCACAGACCCACTTAGCCCCATCGCGCAGAAGATTGCTTCTTATTATCAGAGTTACAAACCGACAGTCGCCGGCGTAACCAACAACTATCCTTCTCTTGCCAATGAAGAGCCTTGGTTCCATCAAACTCAACTTAGCTTCAAATACGACTGGTCGGTAGGGGCGAACGATCACATAGCCGCTTCGTATATTTATACGCTCCGGCCACGCTACTGCACCGGTGCCTGCGGCAACGCTACCAATTCTGTGCTGTGGCAATCGGGATCGACAACCGGCGGACCTTTGTCGGATGGCAGCGTAGAGACCGTAATCGGCGGTCAATATCGCGCCAATGAAACTCATATCTTTTCGCCGAACCTTCTGAACGATGTCGCGTATACTTTCAACACTTTTGATAACAAAAGTATTCCCATGACTTCAATCGCCGGCTCGACGAACTGGCCCCAGCAGGTGGGCTACGGCAGCATTGATCCGCTGAAAAACTTCCCATACATCACGTTCACCGGGTCTCCAGATGGTATTGGGGAAACCTCCATCGGCAGCACTTATACGGGCGGATACGACGCCTACAACGCCATCGTGAACGACACCCTGTCGTGGACCAAGGGCCGGCACACGATGAAGTTCGGTGCCGAATATCGTGAACTGGGTTTCAACCTGGACAACACCGGCGGAGCATTGTCATTCAATTTTTCAAACAACACCTTCGCGCCGACGAACACCAGCATTCAGCCCTATGTAGGCTCGGCCTTTGCAAACTTCCTTTTGGGCGAAGTGCAGAACGCGAGCCAGGCTCTAACTTTCAATCTGAATAGCCGCCGCAAGGAGATTTCGTTCTTCGGCCAAGATGATATTCGCATCAACAGGCGCTTTCTCGTCAGCGGCTCCCTGCGCTGGGAGCTGACGCGCCCGTTGCACGTACTAGGTGGAAAATGGTCGAACTGGAGTATATCTGCTCCCAATCAGGTGTACGGAGGCATTCCTGGTGCATACACTTGGCTATCGAATCCGAACGGCAGCTTTGAAACCTACACCGATTGGCATCAGCTGGCGCCGAAAATCGGTGGATCCTATGAGATTACCGACAAACTGGTCGCGCGTGCCTCAGCGGGAATCAACTTTGTACCCCTGGGATGGAATGGCTATTCAGGAACTCCTTATGGATCGGCAGTGGGTTATACCGGGTTGAACCAAGTCGTTGAGGTTTCCGCACAGGCGCCTGCGTTCCAGTGGGACGCACAGAATTATCCAGGTGTGTATACTCCGCCGACCGGGCCTGCCCCAACCAATGCGGCGCTTCAAGCCACATGGGGGCCCGCAAACGTCAATCCGAACACCCGGCAGCTTGCATTCACAGAAAGCTGGTTTGCTGGACTGCAGTATGAAATGCCCGGACATGCGGTGGTCGAAGTCAGCTATTTGGGAAGCAGCGGCCGCAATCTGCACGACGGCGCGCTAAACCCGCTCAACTTTCCGACCTGGAGCACTTACCAACCATTGATCAATTCCGGTAACGAGTGGGACTGGGTGTACGATCAGGGTTCGGCCGCCGCGGCTGGCGTACCCTACCCATACCCTGGATTTGCCGGAGAAGCATACTTTGCCATCTTCCCATTTCCTCAGGTACAGGCGGATTACGCCGGCGGTACTTTCTTCACCAATTCGCCGCTAGGCCAATCAGGCTATAACGCATTTACGGTTGAGGGCAAGAAACAGCGCGGATCGCTCAATCTCGATCTCAGTTATAACTTATCGCGCACTACGGGCAATACGGGTTCGGCGTTCATTGACACGTGGTCATTTAACTATTGGTACCAGGACCCTTACAACTACAAACATGAGTCTACTTATGCACAGGCCTACG
Source organism: Occallatibacter sp. (assembly GCA_035504315.1). Lineage (GTDB taxonomy): Bacteria > Acidobacteriota > Terriglobia > Terriglobales > Acidobacteriaceae > Telmatobacter. Next base: position 5,563 of record DATJSB010000269.1, on the reverse strand, counting down.
ATACAGTGAAGGGTTACTCGACCTATGTTCTGCCCTTTGGTCTGGGACGCCGATTTCTTTCAGGATCCGGCAAGTTTGTGAATGACTTGGTAGCGGGATGGGAAGGCGGCGCGATTGTGTACTACGCCAACGCCGGGCCGATGGGCGCAGTGGGTTCTACGAACTATTACCCCGGCTGGAGCGCGGTCTATACCAATGTTACCCCCGGTGCAAGCTTCAAAAACACATTCAAGAAGTACAATCCATCCTGGAATCCAACCGTTGCGGGAGCAGCGCCCGATCCGGACAGCCTTTTCGTGAATCCGGCAAACTTTTCCAATCCAACATACGGCGAACTCGGCAACAGCCCCACCAGTTTTTGCGGCTGCCATGGCTATCCTAACTGGCGCGGCTGGTCGACTCCACAGGAAAGCGCCAGCCTGCTGAAGAAGACGCCGTTCGGGGCAGACAATCGATATACGTTTACCCTGAGGGCGGAGTTCTTCGATCTCTTTAACCGGCACTATTGGGATAATCCCAATACAAACCTCAGCAGCGCCTATTTTGGCCATGTTACCGGTGCTTATGGCAATCGCACCGGCCAGCTAGGCGCCCGCTTCGAGTGGTAATGGCGCAATTCAGTAGTCTCATCGCCGGGCCGCTGATAATCGGCAGCCCGGCATCTTCTTTACGCTGAGGCGGAACAAAGGAAATAGACATGGACCATTCATGGCAGATATCACCGGCCACGATATGTGCAGGGTACGCCCTGATCCTGCTCGTCATGCCTGCTGGCCGCCGGTGGAATCTAATCCCGGCGGTCTAACCATTCACTGGAGAGATCATTGGCAGGTCACGGATTTCACATCTCTTCAAGATTCCGATTCCACTCCTGCATTCTGAACCGTTCATTAGTCGTTTGTTCACGGAGACTTGTTGTGAAGATTCATGCCGCACTATTATTCGTCGTCTTATTTCGATTCCCTCCTGCTTGTCTGCACGCAACTACTTACTATGTGGACTCGGAGCAGGGGAATGATTTGGGAGGTGGAACTTCGCCGTCCCATCCCTGGAAAAGTCTTGAGAAGGTCAATGGGACACAATTCCACCCTGGGGATCGTATTCTCCTTCATTGCGGTTCGCGCTGGAGCGGCCAATTATCCCTGTCGAGCTCGGGCGCCACAGGCGCACCGATTGTAGTCGACTGGTTCGGAGGCGGCCCGCTGCCGCGCATCGATGGCGAGGGCAGAGTGGAAAATGTGGTGCGCCTGGAGAATGTAGACGAAGTGGAAGTGCATCATATTGAGATTACGAACCACGGCGCGGATCCTGAACTCCGGCGCGGCGTTCTCGTGGACGTAACAAACTTCGGGACGGCGCATCACGTGGTTGTGTCCGATCTCTACATTCACGATGTAAATGGGACCAACAAGCGCAAGGACAACGGCGGGATTCTCTTCCGCACCATCGGAGACAAAGTGCCAAGCCGCTTCGATGGACTGGAGATAGAACGGAACATCATTTGGAAAGTGGATCGTTCCGCAATTGCTGGCGAAAGCGACCAGGTGGCTCGTTCAAGATGGTTTCCAAGCCTCCATGTGGTAATTGAAGACAACTATGCAGAAGATATAGGCGGCGATGGAATCGTTCCCTGGGCTACGGATGGCGCTCTCATTGAGCACAATGTTGTGAGCCACTGTAACAGCCGATCAGGCGATTACAACGCCGGTATCTGGCCGTGGAGCACCGACAATTCGACGTTTCTTCTTAACGAAGCATCGTTTACTCATTCAACCCACGATGGTGAGGGATTCGATTCAGATTACAATTCCCGTAACACGCATTTCCTTTACAACTACAGCCACGATAACGAAGGGGGGTTCATGCTGATCTGCACGCCCGGCAAACGAAACCCGGATGAAAATTTCGGGAATACGGGAACTGTCATTCGGTACAACATCAGTCGGGATGATCACAGCCGCATTTTCAATCTCAGTGGGGCCGATCAGACGACCGTCGAAGAAAACGCAATCTACACAGCTCCAAAAGATGATGTGCAGGTGCTGCTTGTGAGCAGTTGGGATGGATGGTCTAAGGACGCGATCTTCCGGAATAACACGTTTGATGTGGCAGGAACGGCGCACTACGGCCATGAAATCAGTCGCAATCAGGATGGGAAATACGAGATAGCGCCGGGTTGGGGCGAGGCAACGAATATCCGCTTCGAAGACAATCGCTACTTTGGGCGTAACATGGATCTACCGCCCGATCCAAAGGCCACGGTCGATCAAAAATTCCATTCGGAAGACCTTGATTGGGATGAGCCCATGTTCGATCCTGCGCACCCAGAGCGATTCTCAGCATACCTAGAACAGCACCGTCAGTGGATGATTCGCTTATTCACTGCGCAGTTTGGTCAACTGCCACAACTGGGCGGATAAGCCTGCGCCGCCGGTTGGGCACATATCTTCGCTTGGCCCCTGTCATTCGCCAAAATTTAATCCGGGCATGAAGTGGGCGGTGTTTAACTGGACTGCCCCCTTCAACCGCGGCATTGGCAATTGGCACACTACGAGGTGAAATGGGCTGCAAATGACGAACGCGCGATCGGTGGGCCGATATCCGACTGTATTTCGGAAGATGGCTGTTGAGCGGTTGAAGAGAGTTGTGACAACATCGTGAAGTTGCCGGAAGGGCCAGAGCGGCTCCAGAATTCACGTGCCACCTTGAGATTGGTGAGAGGTGGCATTTTCTTGAGGAATATGCCACTCAGCAGCTGTGGCTCCTGGGTATAGTAATTCTGGAACCGCTGTAGGCGTTCAGCGGCGCATTTTCTACAGGTGGCGGGATCAGCTGGAACCGATCGAAGACGGCAAGAGCCGGCGGCATGCCCGGGCCGAGCCGGCGTGCGGCGCAGCGCGTGTCGCGAATCAATCTTCTCGAAGGGAAATGGAGCGGGAGACCGGGATCGAACCGGCGACATTCAGCTTGGGAAGCTGACGTTCTACCACTGAACTACTCCCGCTTCAATAACTTACGTAAAACTGACACCATATAACACCATGATTTGATACACTCATTTCAGCGCCTCGGACGGAGATGTTGAAATGAAGCATTCTCGTAACCGGTATCAGCATGGGTCAATCCGCAAGGTTCCCCGCGCAAACGGATTCGCGTGGGAGTTCCGTTTCTATTGTAGCGACGAGAGCGGGGAACGCAAACTTAAAACTCAGACGTTCGACGCGCTCAAGTATCCAACGGAAACATCCGTCCGTAAAGCTGTCGAACCTCAACTCGGCGCTCTCAACTCTGACACCCTGAGCGGCAAAATTAGCGCGACGATGAAGACAATCATCGACCGCTACTATGCAGAAGAGTTCCCTTCTCTGCGTCACAGCACACAATCGACAAATCGGAGTCTCATTGACTTGCACATCCGTCCCAAATTCGGCGATGTGCGACCATCCGATGTGAGCGCGATCCTCGTGAAGAATTGGCTCGACAAGTGCGAGTTCGGCGCTGCGCAAAAGGCGAGAGCGCGGAACATCCTTTCGAGGCTGCTCGATTTGGCTATGCTTTGGGAATACATCCCGGTTCAGCGGAACCCGATGCAGCTCGTTAAGGTCAAGGGGGCGACAAAGCGCCAGAAGAAACTTGTGGTGCTGACGCCTGACCAATTCAAGACGTACGTTCAATCGTTGCCGGAGCCGTACAACCTGATGGTACTGGTGAGCGGATGCTTCGGATTCCGCGTATCTGAGACATTGGCGCTCAAGTGGGTGGATTTCGATTTCGGCGAAGAAACTGTACAGGTACGGCGCGTGATTACACACAATCGCATTCAAGAACTTCCCAAGACCGACGCGAGCGCCGATCCGCTTCCTATTCATCCCAAACTGATGGCCGTGCTGAAGCTGTGGAGAAAGAAGCAGGATCAAGATGAATCGTGGGTGTTTCCATCTCCCCGAACCGGAGGCCCGTATTCCGACTCCACGATCCTGACTGACTATCTCAAACCCGCTGCCGCGAAGTTGGGCATCAAAGGGATTGGATGGCACACCTTTCGTCACAGCTATAGATCGTGGCTGTCTGCATCCGGGGTGAAGGATGCGCATGCCAAAGACCTTATGCGTCACAGCGACATCAAAACCACGATGAACGTCTATGGAAAGACCGTATCGAAGGAAATGCGTGACGGAAACACACGAGTGGTTAAGCAACAGCTTTAGCCTAATCCAGGCAGCGGCCGCGTGTGCCACAGATAGAGGCCGCCAGAGTCCAAACCGGTACAGCGGTGGTTCTGCAGATTTAATGAGATCACTATCCTGCGGACGAAACGCTATTGCGTTCGCTTAATAACAATTACCGTTTTGTCGTCTACGCGATCTTCTTCGCCAAGCTGCCTCAAGCGTTCATCTTGCCGGACCGCATGGGCCAGAACGGCATTGCAAATCGCTTTCGCGGGCTCATTTTGATGTTCACGAATAACCTGTTCGATCTGAAGTCGATCCTGTTCGTCGCTGCCATCGTACACTCCGTCCGTATGCAGGAAGAGAATGTCTCCGAAATTCATCAGTTGAATTTCAGAAACTTCCGATGGGTCCATCCTGTGCGCACGCGGCACCATGGAGAGATATCTATTTCGGTCTGGATGATCCTCCGGAATCGTCATGCCAAGTGGCAAAAACTGCACGATCGAGGACTTGCCGATATCCATGAACCTCGCGTACTCCGCGGAGAATACGAGTGGAGGTGGATGGCCGAAGTCAACGAAGCGGAAATGACCATTAGGGCAGATCTCGCCGTAGAGCATCGTGGCATTTTCCCGCCAATTCTCCTTCTCATCGCAGCCGAGAGCATTTCTCGGAGTCACGGATTCGGCCATGCGCAAATTGATTCTTTCGAACATGTCCGGGGTTGTTCTTCCATGTCGATCCAAGTCCGAAAGAATGAAGGCCTGAAAGGTGTCGTGAACGGTCGACGCAATCTTTGCCGATATGATGTCGTGGCCCTGGGCGTCGACCAGGAGCACTCCAGCGGTTGCACGGGTTGCTTGCAGGTCCTCGGCGATTCTTAGTTGTTCTGACCTCTTGGCCTTTCTGTACTCCGCCGCGTCGGCATAGCCAAATTCCGGCCTGGATTGCATCCACCCCACATGCACGTCCACCAGGTTTCTTGGCAGCATGCCTTCGGGAAGGTGCTCCAAGTAATCCATGGACAGTTTCAGAGCACGCGCAATGCGCGCATCGATATCGTAAAGTTGCTGAAAATTGACGTACTCGACAAGATCGCCTCCCACCTCCCCGGCGGGAATGGATCTGCCGTACATGTCAATCCCGGCGAGTTGAGGAACTGAAACCTCAGCTGGCGTCAGTCGCTTGCGGAGATACTCGTCAATGCCAAGATCTGGTTGCAGAGTCTTCATGCTATCGATCCTGCCGGTTGATCAGCCAAACGTGAATGGAAAGCCTCGAATCACGGGCCAGAGGAATTGGATCTCCAAGGTCCGATGTGCTACGCCAATGGATCAAAAACCGTCAACATCGATCACAGCTTGCGCAAACGCCTGCGGGGCCTCCTGAGG
>DATJSB010000268.1:0-31608 GCA_035504315.1 Occallatibacter sp. | reverse complement strand
TGTCCTGCTGGGTTGACGAGTGGTTCTTTCATTTTGATTCCAAAGGCGGCACGAACTCTCTGTCACGGTTGGGAACTGAGCGACCGTGGACGCAAGGATCAAAGAAATGGTCGACCAGAAAAGCAAACGCAAGCAACCGATTCACCGATGCACTCCGACAAAGGCGGACCAGGGCACTGGCTTTGCCCACGAGGATCACATTGAGGCTGGCGCTCGGGCCGAGAGCTTTCCGGAGACGGTCACCACCCCGGTTGCCGCGAAGATTGTTGGGCGCTCAGCCGACACGCTCAAGAGATGGCGCTACGAAGGCGTGGGACCGGAATACATCGTATTCCGTCACCGTGTTCGCTATGATATTCGTGTTCTCACTCGATTCAACGAGGAGAACACACGTATGCCTTCCGTGCGGGCTGCAATGGAGGCAGAGCGTGAAGATTTTTAGCAAACCTGGGTCCCCGTATCTCTGGTACGACTTCCGAGCCCGTGGCAGGAGACACCGGGGATCCACGAGAGAGACGAACGAGCAACGGGCACTCAAGATTGCCGCCGCCAAATATGGCAAGGCACTCGAGGGTAAGAAATTTACACCGCAAAAGGTCCCTACGCTGCGCGCTGCAGGCGAAAGATTCAAAACCGGGCTTGAGTCGGCGCACATCGAGCCCACATCCCGCCGGTATTACGAGAATGGCTGGCGTCTTCTGGAGCCGAATGAGGCGATCCTGCAGATGAGACTTGACGAAATCTCGAGCGACGACATCGACGCGCTGGAGTTTCCCGGATCCCCGTCGAACGCGAACAACGCTTTGCGCACCCTGCGTCGCATTTTCGGCAAGGCGCGGAAGGACTGGAAGGTCATTCACGACAGTCCCAAGGTAAACCTGCTCGAAGAACGCGAGCGCACGATGCTTCTCGACCAAGATGCCGAAGAGCAGTTGCTCGCCGTCGCCGAGCAACCGCTCGCCGACATTATCAAACTGATGCGCGATCTCGGGGTCCGTAACGGCAAAGAACTCTACCCGCTGCGGATCGAGCACATCCACTGGCGCAAGCATCTGGTCCAGATCCCCGACTCGAAAACCAAGGCCGGCCAGCGTCTGGTCCCCATGTCCCATCGCGCAGAGGCGATCCTCCGCGACCGCTGCGGCGACCGCAAGGAGGGATGGGTGTTTCCTTCCTGCCGGAAGGGTACGCACATCACAAGCGGGCTGGTCAACAAGCAATGGGTGCGAGCCCGAAAAAAAGCAGGGCTTCCAAAGGACCTCGTGCTCTATTGCGGGCGCCATGACTACGGCACCGAAATGACAGAGCGCACCGGCAACCTCAAGGCCGTCATGGAGGTTATGGGACATGTCGATGTGAAGACGGCGATGAAGTACCAGCACCCCGGACTGCGTGTGGTTGGAGAGGCAATCCGGGCTCGCTCTTAGGAGCGGATGAGGCGTGGGCACAATTTGGGCACAGTGCCTTTACAGCAACCCGGCAAACAGTGATTTAAAGGAGTTATTTGGCTGCCCCCCAGGGATTCGAACCCCGATATGCTGATCCAGAGTCAGCTGTCCTGCCATTGAACGAGGGGGCAGCAACAGCAGAGCGAAGGCCCCGCCAGCAGCCTGTTCGGGCTTATCTGCCGGTTAGACGGCACAAGACCCAGCTTGTTCATCATAAAAAGATTCCAAGCCCGGGTCAAACTGGAAGGGCCTCGCCACCGCCGATCCACAACTCCTTGAGTCAAGACTAAGCTCGCCGCAGCCCCGGTGTGAAGGCCGGCGCCGCTGGACCTTGCTTCCCTGCTTGTTCATTCTTCGCGTAGCACTTCCAAAGGCCTGAGTCCCAGGATCCTGTAGCTCGCAATCCAGCCGGTTGCCGTAGCCAGCACTGCCGTGCCCAAGAGCGCTACCACTGTTGCTCCCCATTCCAAGTGGAAACTCACTTCGAGCTTATGCAGCAGCACGCGAGTAAGCACGTTGGCGAAGACTACGCCAACAGCCCCAGCCAATAATCCAAGTACGCTGAATTCCACGCTGAAGGTGCGCACAATGCGCATTCGCGTGGCTCCCAGCGTCTTGAGGACAACCGCTTCGCGCATGCGCCTGAAGCGGGTGCTGGCGATACTCGAAGCCAAAATCATGAGACCGGCCAGAATCGAGAACCCGGCGAGCAGCCTCACGACGAACGTGATCTGGTCGACCACGCTTTCAATCCGATCCATCACATCGGCTAAGTTGATGACCGTAATCGTCGGATACGCGGCAAAAAATGCGCGTTCCATGGTGCCCACCTGCCGGGGATCGATATGCACACCGCCGTACCAGGTCGCCGGCTGATCCTTGATCATGCCCGAAGGCACAACGAAGACGACACGCGAACTCAGATGCTGCCCGTCAGACTTATAGACTGCTCCTACCTTAAGCGTGCGATCGATGCCGCCGGTATCAAGTTCCATCGGTGTGCCCACATGGATTTGCAGCCTGCTTGCTACACCTTCGTCAACGGCGATCTCTGCATCGTTCGCGTTCTTCCACCACGCTCCCTGGGTCACTTTGTAGCCTTCGGGAACTGTATCGGCCCAGGATAGGTCAGCATTTTCGAGCATGCGAACCGGGAAATGACGTCCTTTGAACTGCTCCAGTGGCTTACCGTCAATGGTGACGAAACGGCCTGTCACCACAGGAATCAAATCCAGTTGCTGTGTGACGCCTTGCTGATGCGCAAAAAAGTTCTTCACGCCCGCAACTTCGGCGTCACGTATATCGATGAGGAAGACATTGGGCAGTTTCGGCGAAGCGGTCAAGCGCAGATCGCGCAGGACGTCGGCCTGAATCAGATACACAGCCAGGATCAGCATGACGCCAGTACCCAGCGCCGCCAGTACCGGGGCCGACTGGTTGCCGGGCCGGTAGAGGTTCGCCAGCCCATGCCGCAGCGATCCCGGCAGCCGCAGCCGCGTAAGCGTAAGAAACAACCTCAAACCAAGGAGCGTGACCGCGGCCAGCACGAGCAGCACCACCAGCGCGGCCGAAAAAGCGACGCCGAAGCTTACGCCCACTACGGCCGAATCAGACAAGGCCCACGCGATGCCTACAAGCGGCACAACCAGCAGAACCGCAAGCAGCAACTGGGGCCAGCGCCGCAGCCAGCGTTCCATGAATCCCTTGAATCCGCCGGTTCCCTGCTCCACCATACGGCGCAACACCAGCACCGGCCGCACTCCACGCACATCCAGCAGCGGCGGCAAGCAGAACAGCAGCGTGGTCAGCACGCCCGTGCCCATCCCGGCCAACCCCGACTTGAGCGGGAACCTGAGTACAGTGTGCACCGGCAGCAGATTGCCAAAGGCCGAAGGCAGCGCCACCATTACTCCCACTCCCGCCAACACTCCGATCAACGCGCCGGCCAGCCCCAGGCCCAGCGTTTGCAATACAAAGATGCGCAACAGATCGGTAGAATCGGCCCCAATTGCTTTCAAGATGGCCAAAGTATCCATGCGCTGCTCAAGGTGAGCGTGCATGGCCATGGCCACGCCAATCGCGCCCAGCACCATGGCCACCAGGCAAATGAGGCTCAGGATCGCCGTGGCGTTGTCGAGCCCGCGGCTCAGCGCAGGATTGCCCTCGCGAAAATCAATCACCTGTGCGTCGGGAAGCGCTGCCTCAAGCTGGCTGCGCACCTGCGCAGTTTCATTTGTTGCGCTCACTCCCTTTGGCAACACATCTGGAAGCTTCACGAGCAGACGTTCGCTTGCCCTGCTGCCGGGCGCAATCAGGCCCGACTCTTTCAGCGATGCCTCCGAAATCATCACGCGCGGACCAAGCCCGGCTCCGCTCGAGATCCGATCCGGCTCCTGCCGCAACACGGCAGTGATCCTGAGTGTCTTTTGGCCGAGCCGGAGCGAGTCGCCTACCTGTGCATTCATTCGGATCAGAAACTCGTCGGCAACCACCGCCGAGTCTCCGGCAAGCGCCTGGCCCAAAGTCATCGCCGGCTCCAGTTCTGCCGTGCCGTAGTACGGATACTCGCCCGGGTCGACGGCCTTGAGTGACACCAACAGCGGGGCATGCGCCTGCTCCATCCACGCCATTGAAACGGTCTCAGTTACCCACGTTGTGCGGATCGAATTTCCGCTCTGTTTTACTACGGCCGCGACCTTGTCGAGTTCCTCGCGCGTTGGCTCGTGAAAGATGCGCGCGCTCAGGTCGCCGGCCATCAGCGATCGCGCCTGCCCCATCAGCGTCGACCGAAAGCTGTCGCTCAGCCCTCGCACGCCCACCAGCGCCGCCACGCCCACGGCAACGCTTACCACCACAAAGGCGAACTTAGCCGGCGCCGATTTCAGATCGCGCCAGCCGATCGACGCCGCGCGTTTCCAGGTCAACATCCGGCTAGCCATTTTTTCCCTCGCTTTGGACGAGAGCCTCGGAGGCGCCGGGTAGTGTGTCCTCAACTACCAGCCCGTCCTTTAGAACGATTCTGCGGTCGGCTTCATGCGCCACATCGGCGTCGTGCGTTACCAGCACCAGCGTCGTACCCGCGCGCCGGTTGCGATCGAGCAGCAGGTCGAGCACCATCCGCCCATTCGTCGAGTCGAGATTCCCCGTCGGTTCGTCAGCCATCACAATGGGAGGATCGGCCACAAATGCCCGCGCCAGCGCCACGCGCTGCTGTTCGCCGCCCGAGAGCTGCACCGGGTAGTGATCCACCCGCTCCTGCAGGCCCACTTCAGCCAGCAGTTGCCGCGCCTTGCCCAGCCCGTTCCCCTCCACGTTCAGCTCGTACGGCAACAGAACATTCTCGAGCGCAGTCAGCGTGGGAATAAGCTGATACGACTGAAAGACGAAGCCTATTTTGCGGCCTCGAACGGCCGCAAGTTCAGATTCCACCAGGTTGTGAATCGGGATGCCGTCGAGACGGATCTCGCCGGCACTGGGAGTATCGAGCCCGGCCATGAGCCCCAGCAGCGTGCTTTTGCCGCTGCCGCTTGCGCCCACAATGGCCACAAACTGCCCGGCGGGAATTGTCAGCGAGATTCCCTTCAAAATGTCGACGCGTCGAGCGCCATTCTGAATCCACTTCTTCGCATCGCGAAGTTCAATCACCCGGTTGCCCCCTTGCGTTTCGTGAAGCGTGGTTTGTGAGTCGTGATTCGTGAGCGGTTGGTCGGGTGCCCCGATCATGAAGCACGATCCACGAAACACGCGATCTTCTACACTTATTTCGTGGACGTTCGACGCTCTCTTCTAGTTTCGCTTGTCTTCGTTCTTCTCGCCGCGTCCCTGGCCCGCGGCGCCGATCGCGTTCTCGTCTGCTACGGCGACAGCATCACAGCCGGCCTCGGCCTCGAGGACGGCCAATCCTACCCCGACGCCTTGCGCCAGATGCTGAACGCCGAGGGCTACCACTACACCGTTCTCAACCGCGGAACCAGCGGCGCAACCACCAAAGACGCTGTCGATGACCTTCCCTCGATCCTCGCCCTCCACCCCAAGGTCGTCATCGTTGAGTTCGGCGGCAACGACGGGCTGCGCGGCCTCCCACTCGACCAGACCAGCCACAATCTCGACCAGATCCTCACATCGCTTCAGGCAGCCCACATTCGCGTGCTGCTTGCCGGCATTACACTTCCACCTAACTACGGCCCCGACTACATCAAGTCGTTCCAGCAGGTCTATCGCACCATGGCCAGCCGTCACCACGTTGCCTTTGTGCCCATGATCTATAAGGACCTGATCAACGTTCCCGGCACCATCCAGCCCGACGGCATCCACCCGACTGCGAAGGGCTCGCAAATCCTGGCGAAAACGCTGCTGCCGGTGCTCAAGCCGCTGCTGGTGAAGTGATCGGTGGCCGGTTGCCAGTTTTCAGTTGTCCCTCCAAATCCACAGGGAGAATAAAGCCTCCAACGCCAGCAATCTCGTGCCGCCCCTACGGCGCTCGCGTCTATTGAATGCTGCCTTCCCAGGACTGCGTTCGCTCACGCGAACTTGTCCATGGGCTAATATCTTTGCCTCCCTCCGGGAGGCGTCGCATCGGCACGCGACCCGATCGCCGGTGAGTTTTCCAGTCGTGCCCCTTCACAAATCCAAGCGCCACACGAGCTTTTGGCAAACTGTTCTGATCACTGACTGCTGAACACCACCACCGGTTGAAACAGCGTTCCCGCAACCCGTTTCGCAATCCCAACCAGTTCGGTCTGGCTGGCGAACAGCTTCACTAGCGAAGCTGCGGAGAAATCTGCCAGGTTGGCCTGGGCACCGTTGCGCAGCTTGCCCAACGTCTGCGCGTCAGCGGTCACGGCCGGCATCTCGGCGAGCAAGCTGCGCGGATGCACGCACAGGCGCTCAAGGTTCTCCACCTGCCCCTCGAGCAGCTGCAGCTCTTCAATCGTATGCGACTGCTCAATCGTGAAAACCCCCGCCCGCACACGCCGCAAAGCCGCCAGGTGCGCACCACAGCCGAGCGATTGGCCGATCTCATGCGCAACCGACCGCACGTAACCGCCCGAACTAATGGTCATTGTGAAGCTGGCCTCGGCGCCGTCCATCGCCATTACTTCAAAACAGTCAATACGGACCTTGGCGGGTTTCAGTTCCGGCCGCTGGCCCTGGCGCGCCAGTTTGTAGGCCGGTTTGCCAGCAATCTTTTTGGCTGAAAACGGTGGCGGCATCTGCATCTTCTCGCCAAGGAATCGCGCTGCCTCCCCTCGCACGGCTTCCAGCGTCACAATGGCGTCGAACTCGGGCCACGCGTCGGGTCCGGCCGGTTCCCCATCCGCATCGTAAGTATCAGTGGCAAAGCCGAAACGAATCACGCCGGTGTAGCTCTTCTCAGCAGCCGAAAAGAACTGCGCGAGTCGCGTGTAATTGCCCATCAGCAGCGGCAACACCCCGGTTGCCATCGGATCCAGGGTCCCCAGATGCCCAATCGAGCGTTCACCGGTGATTCTCCTCAACCGGTTCACCACATCGTGGCTCGTGATGCCACACGGCTTATCCACCACAAGCAGCCCGTTCACATCTTCAACTCTACGGCATCGGCATACGGCCGCGCCCCGCCGGCCATATCCAGTAAAGTTCAAGCGGGCTATTGCAATCGCGGGGCAAATGCTTCAAAACTAAATAGGTACGATGTCTGATTCCCCTGAACAACTGCGCGAGCCTATTCGCAAGTTGCGCGAATCGCTCAAGCACCTCGAAAAGAACCCTCCTCCCGAGGAGGTGCATAAGCTGCGCATTCAGGCGCGGCGCATAGAGTCGATCGCCTCGGCGCTGGCGCCCGCCGGCGGAAGCAAGGCCAGACGTCTCATCAAGCCAGTTAAACAGCTTCGACGAGCGGCCGGCGGCGTGCGCGATATGGACGTGCTGATGAGCAATGCTCTCAGCTTGCGCGACCGATCCAACGGCCCATCGCTCAGCCGTCTGCTCAACTTTCTCACCAGCGAACGCGCCAAAAACGCGCTCAAGCTGCTCAAGACCGTCGACCGCGAAAGCAAAATGGCCCGCAGAAGCCTCAGAAAATACTCCCGCCTGGTCAAATCTACCCCTTCTACGTTGAACGGCGCCACGGGCTCGTCGGCTTCTGCCCGCAAGGGCGCCGATCCCCTCCATGCCGCAGTGGCCGAGCTCACCGCGGAACTCGCCGCCTGGCCATTGCTTTCGGTGCGCAATATCCATACCTTCCGGCTCAAGGTCAAGGAACTCCGCTACGTTCTGCAGGCGCTGCCGGAGTCGGACAAGGCGTTTGTCGATGCGTTGAGTGCGGTCAAGGATCAGATTGGCGAATGGCACGATTGGCAGCAGCTTGACCAAGTGGCCCGCGAAGCGCTGAACGAGCCGGAAGATGATGCCCTGCTCGGGGAGATCAGAAAGTCAGCGCGGAAGAAGCTGCGCCAGGCCAGGACAGTTTCAAATGCCATGCGGGAACACTGGCTGAAGGCGGCGAAGAATTCCATTACTGCGGCTCGCAGGGTGCGGTAAAGCTCGAAGCGAGCCGGCAGCTCGCGTTACAGCCTCCCCGAGGGCTGCCTGACCAGCGACAGGAACTCTGAGCGCGTCTCCTTCTGCCTGAAGCAGCCAACCATTGCGCTGGTCACTGTTGAGGAGTGCTGCTTTTCAACGCCGCGCATCATCATGCACAAGTGCCGCGCTTCGATCACCACGCCTACTCCCTGCGGCTTGATCGCGTCCTGAATTGCATCCGCAATCTGCCGCGTAAGCCGCTCCTGCACCTGCAGCCGCCGCGCAAATACCTCAACCAGCCGCGGAATCTTGCTCAGCCCGATCACTTTGCCTTTGGGAATATAGGCCACGTGAACCTTGCCGATGAAGGGCAGCATGTGGTGCTCGCACAACGAGAACATCTCCACATCCTTCACAATCACCATCTCGTCGTAGTCCACATCGAACATCGCGCCCCGTAAAATCCGCGCCGGGTCTTCGTCGTATCCCTTGGTCAAAAAGGCCATAGACTTTTCGATGCGCGCGGGCGTGGCCAACAGACCGTCGCGATTCGGATCCTCGCCCAGACGGCCGAGGATCTCGCGGTAAATCTCCTGCGTGCTGAATCCGCTCAGTCCTTCGTCACTCAGTGCCGCCCGTCTCACTGCTTTGCTCACCACAATTGGCTGCGCCATCCCTGCTTGTCCTCTCTCGTGCTCGCGCTTTCCACACTCACTCTTCAGGCGCCGTAGCATTCGAAAAAATTGTTTTCAGTCTCTTCAATCCGCACATGCTCGAGACTTCCCTCGGGGAGCGCGTCTCGCAATATCTCAAACACAATCCGGGAAAAATTCTCTGTCGTTGGCACCTTACGCTCAAACGCCGGATCCAGGTTCAGATTACGATGATCGAAACGATCCACCACCCGCTCATTCACCACCCGGTCCAGGTCCGCCAGGTTCATCACCATCCCGGTATCTGCATCCACGGGCCCGCCGACCATCACTTCAACCACATAGTTGTGTCCGTGCCCATGCGGATTGTTGCACTTGCCGTACGCTGCGCGGTTCTCTTGGGCGGTCAGCGCATCGACGTGCAACCGATGGCTCGCACTCATCGTGTATCGCCGTCCGAAATACGCCGTTGTAGCTCTGCTCGCAGGGTCAATCACTCGCCACCCCTGTATTCGGCAAAGATATCGGGCGTTTCGTACACTCGTACCCTGCTTAACTGCGCACCCGCCGCTTTCTTAATCGCAGGCTCCAGCCTCTTCCACGCCACAATTGCAATGTTCTCCGTGGTCGGAATCAGCTTCCCCGGCCCGAATTCCTTAACCTCAAGGTTCAGGTGCCGGTGGTCGAATTCCGAAAGCACCTCTCGCTCCATCACGTCTTTCAGCCACTTCAGATCCACGACAAATCCGGTCACCGGGTCGGGCTCGCCGGCCACCGTTACTTCGAGGGTGTAGTTGTGCCCGTGCCCATTGCGATTCGCGCAGCGGCCAAACACGGCTTGGTTCCTCTCGGCGGTCCAGGCTTCGTTCCAGTAGAAGTGCGAAGCCGAAAACGTAGCCCGCCGCGTCAGAAAAATCATCAAACCCTCACCACTAGAGATGCCCACCCCCGCGCCCCCGGTTCACTCAATCTCCCCATTTTCAGTCCCAAGCCCTATTCCTACTCCCGATTTCCTAGAGCGATCTTTCGCCGAGACCACCAAAGGAATCCTATGAGGGTAACCTGCAACGCAATCACCGCCGCGAGTATCGTCCAGTCGCTGGCGCTGGGCGGAACGCGAACCATCTTAAATGAAAGCTCACCGGTCTCTTTTACCTTGTCCGAGGTGACTACCATCTCCGTCGGAGGCCCGTATCTCCACAATTGCCAGGCGACACCCGCCTCACAAAGAACGATGAAGATCAGAAGAGCCTTTGCCATCGCCCGAGCCAATCGCATATTTTCCTATTCCCCAGTCCCTAGTCCCTAGTCCCTGGCGCCTGTTCCCTATTCCCTACTCTCTATTCCCTAGCTTTTGTACTCCCTACCCTTCCAGCTCACCCGCTTCAGAACCCGGTGCTGGAACCAGCTTCGGTACAGCAAAGCTACAAAGAGCGGTAATCCCAGAGGCGTCATCAGGCAATCTGCAAATGGGAAATTCGACTTTGCCACGCGCGCGTAGAAGCGTACCACCGATCGCACCCAGAGCAACGCCAGAGCCCAGCCGGCAGTCAGCCATCCAACCGATTTCACGGCCAGATGCGAGTTCCAAAGCTCGATGGTAAGCACCGGCAGCCCAAAGAGGAGCAAGAAATCCAGCGCCCTCCAAAACGCCAGCATCAGCGCATTGTCGAACAGCAGAACCAGGTTCTTGGTCCAGCCCTCAATCATGGCGCCAGTCGTTCGATACATCCTCGCGGCCAGCGCGTCCTCGGCGTAACGGAACCGCAATCCGATCTTGCGCCGCTTGGCGAGGAATGCGAGCTCCACGTCCTCCAGCACTTTACCGGCCACGCTGGCGTGCCCGCCCAGCTTTCGATACGCCTCCCGTTCAATGAATAGGAACTGCCCGTTCGCCCCCGCGATCCGCTCCACAGGGTCAGAGACTTTGACTGGCGGATAGGCCAGCGCCAGTTCGCAAAATACCAGCGGCATCAGCGACCGCTGCGCAAAGCCCTTCACAATCTGCCGCGGCGAGTAGCTCAATACCCCCGCCTTGTGACGCTCAGCCTCGTGGATTGCGCGCCGCAGATCGCCGGGTTCGTGCACCGTATCTGCGTCAGTGAACAACAGCCAACGGCCCCGAGCCACCCGAGCCGCCGTCCAGACCGCGTTCGCCTTGCCCGTCCAGCCCGGCTCCAGCTTGCCGGCCTGAATCACCGCGACCCCGGCGAAACCGCGCGCAATCTCAGCCGTGCGGTCGGTGGAGTGATCGTCTACCACGATCAGCTCCCACTCCTTGCCCAGCTCGAAGATATCCTCCGATTGGCTCACCAGCGACTGCAGGCACTCGCCCAGGCAGTCCTGCTCGTTGCGCGCCGGCACAATCACCGTCAGCTCAATCAGCTCTTCCGGTTCCGGCTGCGCGTATACCGTCCCCGGAATCGTCCGCGCAGCCCACTCCCGCCAATCGGTGCGCGGGGCCGTCTCACCATCGTCACTCAGACCCAGCACCGGCTTGTATTCGCTCACGCCTTCACCGGCCTCGCGTTTCGCCATCATCTTTCGCCAATTCCTGGTCCTGCGGCTTCCGAAACTTCCTGCCCGCTCGTATTATAAAAAGGTGCGGTTTCTTCTATTCTCCAGCGCCATGCTGCTTGTCTCTCTGGGCCTTACAACCGGCTGCAACCGCGGCGCACACCCCAAGATGCTCAATGTCCCGGCGCCGGACTTCACCGTCTCCGACGGCTCGACCTCCATTCACCTCGCCAGCTACCGTGGCAAAGTCGTCCTTCTCAACTTCTGGTGGAGTCAGTGCGGCCCGTGTATCGAGGAGCTCCCTTCGCTGCTTCAACTCCATCACGACGACCCCAACCTTGCCATCCTCGCCGTCAGCATCGATGAAGATGCGGACTCCTACAAGCAGTTCATCGTCCGGCGACACGTCGACCTGACCACTGTCCGCGACCCCGACCAGACGGCCCCCAAACTCTTCGGGACCGATATGTGGCCTGAAACCTATCTTATTGACCGTCACGGTATTATTCGCCGCAAATTTGTGGGCGCCACCGACTGGTCCGATCCCGAAATCCGCTCCTTCATCGCTGGCCTATAAAGCCAATCGCCGATCCAACTGCAAATTTCTTGAAAATCACTCTTGACATGATTCGCGTTACGGTGTACTAGTTTTATAGTACATTGACTTCAGCGATGACCACCCCAGTCAAACCCGCATTCCGCTTTCATCTCGACCTGCATTCCGGCGTCCCGGTCTACCGACAGATCATCGACCAGGTTCGCGGTGCCATCGCCTCAGGCGCGCTGGCCACCGGCGACCAGCTCCCCACCGTGCGCCAGCTCGCCGTCGATCTCGCCATCAATCCCAATACCGTCGTCCGCGCCTACAAGGAACTTGAACTGTGCGGGCAGCTTGAAACTCACCAGGGTACCGGCACTTTCATCAGCCAACAGAAACTACCCCGTTCCGACGCCGAACGCCAGCGCCAGATCGGCCAGATTGTGGCCGACGCAGTGGCCCGGGCCGGCGCCGCCGGATTCACCATCGAACAGCTTTTGGAGTACCTGAGGAACTGGCCTGATGGGCCGGCCTCGAAGGAGAAAGCATGATACCGAAAGTCGCACCACAACCCAACCCTGTGGCCGTCACCGCGTTCGTCGTTTGCATTGCCGCCGGGGGCATCGCCACGGCCGTTACCGAGCGTCCCGCCTACGCTATAGCAGGCGCGCTCGCCGGTCTCTACCTGCTCTTTGCCATCAAAGTCGTCCGGCAGTGGGAAAAGGCCATCAAGCTTCGCTTCGGACGCTATATTGGCCTGCTGGGACCCGGAGTCTTCATGATCGTTCCCGTGATCGAAACTCTAAGCCAGATTGTCGACCAGCGCGTGCGTGTTGCCAACGTATCGGCTGAAACCACGCTCACGCGCGACACCGTTCCCGTGAACGTGGACGCGATCGTCTTCTGGATGGTCTGGAACGCGGAGAAGGCCATTCTCGAAGTGGAGAACTACAACGACGCCATCACTATGAGCGCGCAGACCGCGCTCCGCGAATCGATCGGCCGTCACGATCTGCACCAGGCCCTCGCCGAGCGCGAGATGCTGGGCCAGGAGCTACAGAAGATTCTCGACGAAAAGACCACCTCTTGGGGTATCACAGTGCAATCTGTCGAAATCCGCGATGTACAGATTCCACCCGCCCTGCAGGACGCCATGTCGCGCGAGGCCCAGGCCGAACGCGAGCGCCGCGCCCGCGTTATTCTCGGCACCGCCGAAACCGAGATTGCCGAAAAGTTCGCCTCGGCCGCAACCACGTACAAGAACGATCCCGTCGCACTGCATCTGCGGGCGATGAACATGCTCTACGAAGCCATCAAGGAGCGCGGCTCCATGGTCATTGTGCCTTCATCGGCGGTGGAAACCATGGGACTGGGCGGCAACCTGGCTGCAATCGCGCTCGCCAACAAGCAGTGATGTGAAAGGCAAGGAACCAAAAGGAGACCGGTTCATGAAACTCCGCATCTTTACCTTCCTGTGCGCGGCGATCTTGCTTGGTCAGATCGCCGCAGCCCAACCGGCCGGCGACAAGCCGACCGCCAATGAGCCAATCGCCGGCGTGTGGCGCGCGCAGATGAACGGTTTGCCCGCTTTCACCCTCGTCGTCACCGATGAGAATGGCGGACTGTCCGGCGCCATTCTCTTCTACCTTCAAAAGCGGGAAGACGCGAACCATCCCTATACCGCGACTCCCGGCCTGCCTGAACCCATCTTCAATCCGAGGTTCGACGGCAAGACGCTCACCTTTCAGGTCAGCCATCGGCGCGCCCATCCGCCGCGCACGCTGAATGACTCTCCCGTTACATTCGCACTTACGCTCACTCAGGACGGCAAGGCGCAATTCGTCAACCAGAGCGAGGGCGGTCCAATTACCGTTACGCGCAGCGACTACTAACCGGCCACGGCAATTCGAGGTGAGCCCATGAAATCGCCACTCGGTCTCTGTCTTCTCGCATTAGCGCTGCTCGCCAACAGCAGCGCTGCGACTTCCACTCGCACGGCAATTACTTCGACACATACGCATTCATGCTGCGCCGGACTTCTCAGCGCACTGCCGCATCCCATTCTGCATCTGCGCTTTTCGGGAGCCGCAATGGTGCTCGAATTTGGCTATCGGCCGGCAGGTCCGCGAACTGTACCCGCTTCTCAACCGGTCACGTTACGTTTTACGCTCTCGCAATCGGGCAGGGTTGAACTTCTTATTCGCTCGCCGAACCTATGGCTCGCCGTTCCGCGCCGCAGCGTCTGACGCAACTGTTTGCGGCTGCGGTTACTCCGCATCGGGCGAATGGAATTCAGGCCTGGCCGGATGGTCGACGATTATCACCCGGCCATCGGTGAGGGCGCGCACCGAATGCGGCGAACCGCTGGGAACGATTCCGACAGTGCCAGGCCGCGCAATTTCGGTTACGCCGTCGATGGTGAGTTCCAATTCCCCGTCGATGACTTCATACACCTCCTCTTCAGGGTGCGAATGCGCGTGAATTGTGGCATCCCTTTTAAACTCGTAGTGTGCGAAGGTCATATTCGCGGAATGAACGTAACGCCCGTGCCAGCCCGGGAGCCGCTCGATGGCGCGAAGCTTGTCTGTATTTACAAAAGGCATGACCTTTCTCCTCGACCGGAATGATACTGCTCCGCCTTTGCCCTCGTTGAAGAAAAAACTCTTGATGGAGAACGAGTAGCTCGCATCGCACACACTGCGCAAACTGCTATCCTTTCTCCATGACGAATGTTGATATCCTGTTTCGCTATGCGTCTCCGCCCACTGAGCAGGTGGCGCTCGCCCTGGCGCGCGCGCGTGACGTTTACGGAATCCGCGGGCTCACGCTCGATCGCAGCGCGCAGACCGTGCGAGTGGAATTCGACGCGACGCGATTGACGCCTGCGGTGGTCGCGAACCTGCTCGCTTCGTCGGGCCTGCAGCTCGTGGAAGAGCTGCCGCTGATTCCGCCGCCGGCGCCTCAGCCTGAGACGGCGCCAACCTCGTAAGACTGCTCTTCGCGTTTGGCGCAGACCGATTTGGCTCATCCCTCCACATCAGACGTGCGACAATTCACATCGAGCCTACCTGTCGAGCCTCATTCCTGTTAGATGGCCAGCGCGCGCAAACCCGTCATTGTCCGCAAGTTCAGCCGCGACTGGTGCGCGGGCTATGCAGGCCCCGAGCTGGGCCGCAACGGCGAGGAGCTGGAGATTCTCGACCTGACCGGCAAAGTCATCAGGATGAGCTGGGAGCAGGTGAAGTGGGTTTGCTACGTGCGCGACTTTCCCGCCTCGGCCGCCGATCCAGCCAATCCCGAGCGCCTGCTGCGCAAGCGCTTCGCCATCCGCCCGCGCAATCCTGGACTGTGGATGCGACTGACCCTGGCCGACGGCGACGAGCTCGAAGGCCTGGCCGCGAATGACATCTCGCTGGTGGATAGCGCCGGACTCATGCTCACTCCGCCCGACACCCGCTCCAACACCCAGCGCATCTTTGTGCCGCACAAGGCGATCCAGTCGCTTGAGGTGCTGAGCCTGATTGGCGCTTCGGGCCGCCGGCCTTCCGCGCCGCGCGAAGCTGAGCCGGAGCTTTTTCCCGCTGAGGGGAATTGACAGAAGAGCAGTGCCTAAGCTGCCAGCTTTTGGCTGTTAACTCGCATATAACATCGGCCTGAAAAACAATTAAGCTTTGCAGCGCGGAAAAAGCCTGAAAAACGGCCTTTCTGGGCTCGAAGGGGCGATTTTCTACACCAAAAATGGGCATGAGTGTCGCAGCTCTTTGGTGGTTGCATTCCGTAACGCATTGATTTATATGGCTCGGCTTGCACAGTGGCACAGTGGCACAGCGGCTGGCAGGGGGGAGGGGGTGGGGGGTGTTAATTTTCTGGTAACTTTTAGGTCTGTTTCGCGATTCCGGGAGGGGGCAAAATTGTGGAGCGGGAACCAGCGCATAAGAACAGTATGCGCCAGAAGGGGGAAATTAACGGCAAGCTGGTTATTTCGTGACGGGCGTCGGGGTGACGCATGAGTGACGTACACGTTGCCGATTATTTAGTATCCGGCGATTAAGCGATCGATTTGATTGGCGTCACAAGAGAGTGCCAATTGGAACACACAGCTAAGCATCTAAGCATACTAAGCTCGCTGCGTCAAAACTTCGTATCATCGTAGAATCAATCAGTTGCGGCCTTGATTTAACGGCATCTTGTAGTCGGGGTCTACACCCCTATCGTGTGTTAAATCGAGGGTACACATCCTTTACTGCTAATAAATGATTGACGGCCTTGCTCGATTAACCTCAAACGATACGTTGATCTGGCAAAGGGTTCGCATCCCTATGGACCCTTTGATTCCAAACGGCCTGGTGCTTTCTCGATATTGGAGCCGGCCGCCGCCGTAGGCGGTTGGGTTGGAAAAGTAGAAGGTGAAGGAGCTGTTGCGCCGATTTCTCTTTTGTCTGTGGGGCCAACACTTTCTTGGCTCGCTTCCGATTGCGTGAGGGTCCTTTTCGCGTTGCGCTGAATCCAGATGCGAGGATTTAGCGTGCTGAAATAGGACTTCTGTTGTAGCTCATGGAAAGCCGAGATTGTCGCGAGCATTACGAGGACACTCTCCGCATACAAGGGCCACCTTCGCGACACGAGGGCCAGCCAGAAGGAGGATACGACGGGAGCGCAGAATGCGAGAAGCATTACGAGGAGGGTCCAGCGCGACCTGGAGAAGGCGCCGAAAAGTGTTCCTGGTGTGGGAAATCCTTTCGACGCCATGGCTTCTCGGGCAAACGCCGCAAAGTACATCATGACGAAAAAGGATAGTGCCTCTCCGACAAGGCTCGCTGCATAAAGATCTCGCGGGAGGGCACCGGGGCTTAAATCGATCTCCCTTCCTGCGTTCGCTCCGATTGGATCGGGATTACTCAGCGTAAGTTCTTCGTATCCTGCCAATTCTCTTACGTCACTTAGAGTTAGGCAACTTAGCAGCACATCGGGGGGAACCTTGGGGACGAAATTCGCATCGACTTGGCCCTTGTGTGGCTCCTCAGTTCTTGTTGCATGGCAACGATTGAGAGCTGCATTCCGGTAGAGCAATTCGGAGCGTCTTTGGGCCCAACGAGCAATTGAAAAGTTATAGAAGCTCGAATAGCTTCGGCTGTCAGTGAGCAAATCGGAATCATTTAGCTGGTTAAGCGTAGCTAATAGCCCCTTTAACTCGGGTATTTCGACTGGGACTGTTATAGTGGCCGAAACGATCGTTGGAGGGGCAGGTAAACCCGGCTTAAGTGGAGGTGACGATCTGCTGGGAGAAGTCAGAGTTGGAGCAACTGGAACGCCCGAGCCGTGGAGTGCTGAAGGCCTTGCCTCACTTGACTTTGTTTTGGAGAATTCAACATGCTTTTGTTTTGAATCCTCCGCGGAGGAGTCAGGAGAGGTAGTCTCTGAATAAGAAACTGGATTTGGCAGATTGCTAAGCGGCGTTGACTCAACAGTTTTATTAGATGCGCTAAACTTGATCCAAAACGGATTATGGTCGAGTTGATCGAGTCTCAAAGTCAGATCAAACCGATAGGCTGCATAGCGTCCTAATGCAGCCTCTCTTGGGCGATGAATCCAAGCCGGAATCAGCAGGATCAGCACTATCGATATGGCTAAGGCGAAAGCTCCCGATTTCGTGCAAGCGGCAGATGCGGCTGCATCTGTTTTCGTCGGCTCGCTAGCGCCACGCGAGAATTCGTCTGCCACGCAACTTCTCCTTTCCCGAAACCGACCGTTTTCCATGGCTAATTCTTCAACTTGTTAAAGGCATGTTGAGGGGTGATTCTCGTTTGGTGTCTCCAACGGGATTCGAGCCCCTGTTATCGCCGGAATAGAACTTGTTCGGTGCTCACGGTTTGGGATGAGGTTAGCACAGGGGGATGGGGGAGCGAGCGGGCTACGTTTCGCGCCGGCCCTACGGGGCGGAGGGGCTTGTTGCGATGCGGACCCAGGGTTTCGCCCTGGGCTATTATCGTTCCTCCCTACGGGAGGCGGTGTATCGGCGGGAGTAAGAATATTGCTGATAGGTAGACGGCGCTACTCGGGGTAGGATTGCGCGGGTTCGTTGAGGAGTTCGTGGACTGGCGGCGAGGCGAGTAGCGACTGGTAAAAGCTTGAGGTCAGGTGCATGACATGCTCATCGACATAATGTTCGAGGACCCAGGCTCGGGCGGCTGCGCCCATGCGCTGCGCGCGCTCGGGATCGGCCAGCAGCTTGCAGACAGCCTCGGAAATCGCCTCGGGAATCCCGGGCGGAATCAGTAATCCTGTTACTTCAGGCACAACGGAATCGCGCGAGCCGGTCGAAAGCGTGGTAACTACCGGGATGCCGGTAGCCGCAGCTTCGAGAACCACGTTGGGAAACCCCTCACGCCAGGTGGGCAGAACCATTACGTCCATGGCGCGGTAATAAGGCAGCGGGTCGGGCACGTAGCCGGTACAGTGAATCTGCGGATGCGCTTTGATCCGTTCCCGCAGCGCAGGCGGAAGTTCGTCTTCTCCGTTATCGAACCAGCCCACCAGCAACAGATACGCCTCAGGCTCGCGTTCAAGAATCTGGTCGAATGCCTTGAGGAGTTCCGGCACGCCCTTGTCGCGGGTGAGGCGGCCCACGAACCCGACGACCTTGGCATGCCGCCGCAATCTGAGCCGTATGCGCACCATGGAACGCCCCGGCGAGAAATGGTCAATCTCGACTCCGTTGCTGCTTCCTTCGCCGAGCAGATGCAATCGCGATGGCGGCGCTACTCCCAACGCCATTGCCTGCGCCCTGAGGCTGCGGCTGTTGCATAGAACCACGTGGGCGCAGCGCGCAGCCAGCCGTTCGGCGCCGAGCAGGAGGCGCCGCTTGAAGCCGCTGGTTGATTCGAGCTTGAGCCCGCGCAGCATGTATACCCGCCGGGGCACGCGGCGCAACCATGCAGCCAAGGTTCCCAGCAATCCTGCCTTGGGGGTGCTGAACTCCACGATGTCAGGCCGCAGGCGGCCGATCAGGAGCCACAGGCGCAGGAACGAAATCAGGTCGGCAAGAGGCGCAATGCCGCGCCGGATTGAAATGCCCACCGATCGCACTCCTTCAAGCGCGGCAGTGCGGGTCAATAGCACTCCGGGGCTCGACACGACGGTTACATCGAATCCCGCTTTGCGCAGGGCGCGCAGCCGGCCGCGAAGCACAAGACAGGTTTCATGACGGGTTACGCCCACAAGAATGCTGTGCTGCCGGGCGACAGGGGATGGAGCGACCGAGTCGAGCTCGAGAACTGCCGTTAAGGCCATCGGTGAATTAACCGGATAGGTGTGACTTTGGTGCTTTAAGTAATCAAAGAACTGTAGCATTTTCGGTCAGCGGGAAAGCGTGATGTGAAACACAGATCAAAACCACCTCAACCGGCAACAATCTGTTCTTACCGAGAACAGCATGGCCGATCGACTGAGGGTTCTCCTCTTGATTCCACATCTGGGGGGCGGCGGCGCCGAGCAGGTGACGGCTCTGCTGGCGCGCGGACTTTCAGATAGCAAATACGATATCCACCTGGGCCTGGTTACCCAGGAAGCCGCGCCTTTCGACGCCGTGCCAGAGAGCGTAACCGTGCATGCACTTGGATCATTCAGGGTCAGATTCGGGGCTCTGGGGGTGCTCAGGCTGGTGCGCCGCATCAAGCCCGACGTGATTCTGTCAGGGATGTTTCATCTCAACTTCATGGTGCTCATGCTGCGCCCGTTCTTCCCCGCGGGCACTTCGGTGGTGGTGCGCCAAAACTCGACCGTCTCAGCGTCTCTGAGAGCCGGCGCTTTGCCCTGGTACAGCGGCTGGCTTTACCGCACGCTTTACCGCTATGCAGACCGGGTGGTATGCCAGTCGCGGGCTATGGCCGACGATCTGGGGGCAGAACTCGGAATCGCAGAGGAGCGAATTGCGGTGCTGCCCAACCCGATCGACTTTGAGGGATTAGAGAGCCTGGCAGAGCCGGTCCCATGGCCGGATCAGGGCCCGCATATACTCGCCGTCGGCCGACTTGCTCCTGAAAAAGGATTTGACCTGCTGCTGAGAGCCCTCGCCCAGGTGCGCAGAGATTTTGCCCACGCGAGCCTGGTTATCGTTGGCAAAGGGCCCGAGCTGGCGCGGCTGAAGGCACTGGCAATCGAGCTTGGGATTGCCGATGCAGTTTTATTTGCCGGCTATGTGGATCGGCCGGCAGGGTTTTACGTGGGCGCTGACCTGTTCGTAATGTCCTCGCGCCATGAGGGAATGCCGAACGCCATTATTGAAGCCATGGCGAGCGGGTTGCCGATTGTGGCGACCCCGGCTTCAGGAGGCCTGGTGGATTTGTTGAGTTGCAGCGCGAACGCCTGGCTGGCCAAAGATGTAAGTGTCGAGGGGCTGGTGGAGGCGCTGACCCAGGCTATCAACGCTCTCGAACCTCGCACTTTGCACTGGGATCACCATCGCGGGGAGAGACTGGCTCGTCTGCTTGCTTTTTTCAATGCCGCGAAGTTCGCGCACCGGAAATCGTCGATCGCGGGAATTGCAGCCGGCCCGAGGTCTCGCCGCTACGCAGAGTTTGTGGGCGAGTTTGAGTTTGAGCGCGCCTTCGAGGCCTATGAGGCGCTTATCGATGGGGTTTGCGCGAGAGGCAACGCATGAGCCACGCCGCACTGCTGATTCCCACCATCGACCGCATCGGGGGCGCTGAACGGCAGGTGCTGCTTCTGGCAGCAGGCCTGCGACGACGCGGATGGGAAGTAACGGTAGTTGCGCTGGCAGGAACGGGCGGCGATGCCGCCAAGACGCTCGAGCGCGACGGGATCGGGTACGTTACCCTCGAAATGCGCAAGGGGCTGGCTGATGCCCGGGGATGGCTTCGTTTGCTGGCCTGGCTGCGACGGCACCAACCCGAGATTCTGCACGCCCATCTGCCGCACGCCGCGTGGATGGCGCGGGCGGCGCGCCTGGCAGTTCACCTGCCGGTGGTGGTGGACACAATTCACAGCGCATCATCCGGGGGGTGGTTGCGCCGGTTCGGCTACCGGCTGAGCCGCTCCCTGCCCGACCGGGTGATTGCAGTAAGCAACGCCGCGGCCGAGGCCCACGTGAGGGCCGGCATGGTAGACCCGGAGCGGCTCACGGTGGTACATAACGGCGTGGATGTGGGGGCCCGGCGTTCAGACGCGCTGGACCGCGAGCGGCTGCGTTACGAATTGGGGCTGGGCAGTGAGTTTGTGTGGCTGGCCGCAGGACGCCTGGAGCCGGTGAAGGATTATCCCACCATGCTGAGAGCCTTTGGCCGGGTCGCCGCCCCGGCACGGCTGGTGATCGCCGGAGCCGGGCATCAGCAACAGGAACTGGAGCTTCTGGCTAAACGAAGCGGGATATCAAAGAGGGTCCGATTTATCGGCTTTGTGGCCGATATCAAACCTTGGATGCAGGCGGCAGACGGTTTCATCCTGACATCGCGTTGGGAGGGTCTTCCGATGGCGGCCCTGGAGGCGGGTGCGTGCGAACTGCCAACAGTTGCAACCCGAGTGCCCGGCACCTGCGAAGCGATTCTGGACTGCGTAACGGGCTTGCTGGCCGAGCCCGGTGACTACGCGGGGTTGGCCGAAGCCATGACTTGCGTGATGGCGATGCCCTACGAAGAGCGCAGACGGACGGGCGCATGTGCGCGGCGACGCGTTGTAGAACTGTTCAATCTCGAGATCGGGCTCGATCGGCACGAAGCTCTGTATCGCAAGTTGCTGGCGGCGAAAACCCGGCGGGCAAGCAAGGCTCGCGCACGGGCTGCCGAAGCGACTCGGTCCGATCAAGTTCTCCCCAAAAACGACGCTTCATTCTCTGTGTGAATCCGGATGCGGCAAATCGTGCATAGGCCAACTGCTCGCGCAGCCGCTCCGGCAAGGTCAACTGCGAGGGAGGAAACTCCGCAA
This sequence comes from Occallatibacter sp., assembly GCA_035504315.1. Classification (GTDB taxonomy): domain Bacteria; phylum Acidobacteriota; class Terriglobia; order Terriglobales; family Acidobacteriaceae; genus Telmatobacter. Next base: position 10,009 of record DATJSB010000268.1, on the reverse strand, counting down.
GCGCTTTATCGACCGACGTGAACTGCGAATGATGCTCGCGGACAAATGCAGCGATATGGTCGAGCTGCGCAGCCGTCAGCGTATTCGGATGCAGGCAGATGGTCCACAATCCGGTGCGTTTTTCAAGCGGCGCCCAGAGCTGCTGTGGAATCCAGGTCATTCCTCCGCGCGTGAATGGCCTGCGCGCAAAACTATCTGACAAAACCAGAACTTCTTCTGAGCGCAGCGCTTCAAGAGTATGGCGATCGAAGCCGTGGCGCGGCGCGACCCAGATGGTTGGGTTCAGTCCGTGTGCACGCAGGATCTGAATACCGGCGCGAATCCACGTTCGCTGGACCATTGCGGAGACCCCGGCAAACTCGCTGGCACGATGCAGGGGCACCAGGCTGCGCCCGCGGCTACTGGCTCGATGCTGATAGCCATGCAGGGCAATCGCTGCGCTGGCTCGCTGCATGGCGCGCATCTGCTCCCAGAACGATTCGTCGGGATTGCTCACGCGCAGGTCGCGGTCGCGATTATCGGGGACTACTGCCAGAATCGGATTAAGGCCGTGTTTCTCGATCAGCACAGCCAGCCTGCGCCATGGCTCGCGATTGAGGGTGGGGCAGAGGTCGTCAACACGCAGCAGATAGCGGGCCGAATTGGGAATCATATTGCGGCCTCCGGGGTGGGCGCGGATCCGGAGAGTTCCGCACGCGCGAGCACTTTATGCGCCCAATACCAGAGGAAGAAGAAGGTGCTCACGGTCCACAACGAAGTGGCCAGCGCGATGCCTGCAACGCCGTACCAGCGCATCAACAACAAATTCAGAATCACATCCAGAACCAGGTTGATGGTTCCGCAGTAAAGGATCAGGTCGGTGCGCTGCATCGCGATTAGAAAGCGGTAGAACACGCGGCTGGTTGCATAAAACGGAATCTGAATGGCGTACATGGCGAGCACCCGCGTAACCACAGCGGTATCGCGGGATTCAAACGCTCCGTGCTGGAGCGTAATCCGAACCAGGGGATGCGCGGCAGCGATCAACAGGATTGCGATGGGCGTCGACACCGCCGCGGTAATCCAAACCCAGGTGCGCAGGGTGGCGCGGCAGCTCCGCCATTGGCGGTGGGCAATCAACCGGGAGATGGGCGGAACAAGCGCCGTCGAAATGGCGCCTGCCAGCAGCGACAGTACTACGCTCACAAAACGGTTGGCATAGACAAGGGCCGAAAGGCTGCCCGCAGCAAGCATGGCGGCCATCGACTGATCCACAAGCAATCCGCCCGAGGCCACAACGCCGCTCAGCAGGACGGGACCGTACTGCCGGCCAACTTGCTGGATGGCCGGGCTCATGCCGTGCCAGCGCAGCCTGAAGCGATAGCCGCTGCGATGCATCATGACGGCCACCAGCAGCAAATAGATCAGGGTTCCGGCAACGGTTCCGAGGACCATTGCCCAGATGCCGAATCGGGGTCCGAGGGCAAGGGCGGCGGCAATAATCGACACCGAAATCGCGATGGGCGCAAGCGCAGGAACGGCGAAGCGGTCGACCGTGTTCAGCACCGAAGTGCAAATGGTGGCAATGCCGGTGAGGGGCACAATCGGCAGCAACGCGTAAAAGAGCCGGATGGAGAGCGCAAGCTTGGCTGCTGGAAAGTGCGAAGCAATCAACGGAAAGATGGCGTGCGCAGCGAGGGCCATCGCGGCCGATGCGGCAATAAGCAACACTCCCAGCCACAACATTGCGCTGGAGAGCAGTTGCTGAGCAGGCCCCGTGCCCTCGCGCTCGCGCACGCCGATCAGCGCCGGCGCCAATACCTGGTTCATGGACTCGGCAATCAGGTTTACCAGCAGGCTGGGGATGAGCACCGCCGCCAGGAACGCATCCATTGCGTCGCTGCGGCCGTAGACGCCGGCCACGGCAATTTCTTTGCAAGTGGCGGCGGCTTTCACCAGAATTCCCGCGGCGCTGACCGAGAGTGCGGCGCGGAGGATGGCGCGATTCAGTTGCGGAAGCCTGGCCGGCGGCGCGAATTGGAGGGTGGCTGACATAATGCCTTGATCGGCTTACTGGGAGATCCGCGGAAGCAACAATGACCGGTTCACCCCCGCCGCAACCGGGCGTAGAGCAAGAACTGCATCCACCTGTTCCGGCGACTCGTTACTGAGACGTGCGCCGACCGCGAGCGCGGCCATCAGGAACCACGTGGTCCTGCTCTCCTCAACCGAGGCGACGATTGCCGTGACACACCACACCAGCAACGCGATCCCAAAGGCGAGACGCAATGGCTCGCGCGACGCGAAAACTTTCTGCACGGCCAGCGCGAAAATGGCCGTAGCGAGAAACAGCGCGCACAGGCCACCCGAAACTGCCAGAGAAAGTGCCGTGTTGTGCGCCGTATCGATGGGAGAGAGATGCGCAGCATCGGTAAAGGTTCCTGCGCCGGTTCCAAAAACAGGCGCCTGAACAAATGCGCGCCAGCCCGCCGACCAGATATTGATGCGCTGGTTGAGGTCTCCACTTCTGAGCTGGGCCGGAATGGTGGCGAGACGTTCGAAGGTCGCAGCGGGAACGGTAAACCACAATCCGGCGGCGACGGCCGGCAACGCCAACGTGGCGCCAAGGGCAGCCCGGGGGCGACCGCGAAACAGAATGATGAGCGAGCCGGTGATGGCTACCAGTGCGGCCACAAACCCTCCGCGAGACGCAGTCAGCAACACCGCAGCCAGGCCGAGGGGCATATATCCGGCAGCCATAACGCGGGCCGGCCAGCGCCGCTCGCAGCCAACCAGCAGGGCAGCGAAGGGAAAGCCGAGATCAAGAAAGCGCGCGACGTCGTTGGGGTCCTGGCCGTAGGCCACAAAGCGATACTGGCCTTCAGCAATCGCCTGGGGCGAGCTGAAGTTTGCCAGGGTGAGAATGGCAAGCACCCACGACCCGGCGACAAAAGCGCGCAACAGCGTCTTCAAATCGTCAGGCGTCTCAGCAAATTCCCATATCAGCCACACGATCATGAATTCTTGAAAACCGCCCCGCATTTTGGTCAGGGTCGCGGCTCCGTCGATGGTCCACAGGAAGGTGCAGCAAATCCAAAGATAAAGCGCCAGCACCAGCCACTGCATGGCGCCGGGCGTGCGCACACGGCCGGCCAACAGCGCCGAAGGAACAGCAGCGATAAGCACCAGCAGTCCCGCGATGCGCGCTGCATTGCCGAGCGGGGCTCCGAGGTCAAGCGAATACTCCCACGGAATGGCGAAGACGAAAAGAACGAGCAGGAGCCAGGTTAGTCTTCGCATGCGCTGCTCTAATACCTCTGCGAGTAGACGAGTCCGGAGTAGATGCCCACGCCTAACGTGGATTGAATGGCCGACTCCATCGTCCGGTTGATCAGGTTTTTGGCCATCGAGTCGGGGACAAAGATAATGTCGCGATTGTGGATGGGCAGATCGGGATCGAGGCCGCGCAGCATGCGTTTCAGGTTGAGTGTGGTGATGGTTCGACCGCCCTTCTGTTCGCGGATGAGAACCGCTTTCGTGAGAGCCGCATTCTGGGAGGGTCCCCAGGCCATGGAAACGGCCTGAACCACCGTGATCTGCTGGGCCGGATCGATGGTGAATCCGCCGGGACGCACGAAATCCCCAACCACGTAGACCAGACCGGCGCGGCTCACCTGAACCGTGTCGCCGGGACTCAATTCGGGATTGTGGTCGCCGGCAGGATCGTCGCCGGCGGGATCGAGGATCACCGGATCTGCGGCCTTCAGATCGTCGCGATGGAAGACATTGACGACCTGGCCCGCCGTGGGCGTGAATCCTGAAGCTGCGGCAACCAGATCGAGCAACCGGTGATGAAACGTGTAGGGGTAGATTCCCGGATGCGTCACCTCACCCAGTATGCTTATGTCCTGGGCGGCAAACGCCGTTACATGCACCGTCACCAGCGGGTGAAGCAGCATGCCTTTGGCCACCAGCGCCGCCTCAATGGCTTTGGCGGCGGACTGTTCGTCGAGCCCGGCAAGGCGAATTTCGCCAATCAGCGGCAGCGAAACGCTGCCCTCGGGCGAGACCCGATCCTGGGAGTGGAATTGGAGATCGTGAGACTCGCTCACATCCAGCCAGTCTCCGGGGCCAATCGGTCCCGGCATCTCGGCGCCGGCCGGTTCCGATCCCGGTCCAGGTCGCGGCGCGCCGGGCTGGTTCCAGACTGCAGGAGCCTCCCTGGGATTGGGCAGGCTCTTCGTCTCCTGCGATTGGGGAAGATTGACAACGCCGCTGGGCAATCCCGAGGTGTTGGGCGTGGGAGCCTGCGCCGGCGCGCCCGGTTGCCCCCATGCCACTACGAGAAGAAGCACGGCCGCAGCGGCGAGTTGATTGCGACTGAGATTGTCTGCCATCAGCGCACCTCCCAGTGCAATCCAAAGCCCGGCGAAGAACGTGATTGCCATGTAGAGCGGCAGATCGGGAGCGACCGGCTTTACCGGCTGGCGGGCGCCATCGACGATTTCGATATTGGAGCCATGCGCGCCCGCAGCTAACCCCGCTTCTTCCACCTCCTCAAGCACTTTCACATACAGTTCGTGGCTGGCATTGGCCTGCTGCCGCATGGCCGCGTACTCGCTGGCCGCCTGGTTCTGATTCATACCTTCACTGGTCGCCTGTTCCAGGCTGGCCCGCACCATTTGCTCGCGGTTCAACGCACTCTGCCAGTTGCTTCGGAACTGCTCAATCAGCTTGGCGTCTTCCGCCTCTTTCTGGCGGTCGAGGTCGGCCACCTCGCGCCCGATCTCAACCACGCGCGGAAAGTTTGGCCCATGTTCGGCGCTGAGCTGCGCCTTTTCCTGCTCCAGGTCGCTGCGCCGGGCGCGGATCTGATCGAGCAACGCGCTTCCCGTCTCACTTTTTTCTTTCAAGTCGGGGCTCGAAGCCATCACCAGCTCAGGATCTCCGTCGCGGGCCGCACGGTACTCGGCTTCGGCGAGGATGCGATCGGTGGTTGCGGCCACCGCCTGGCGGCCAAGCTCGTCCATCTCGAGGGCCGCAGAGCTGTGCTCGGACTCGCCCGTCATCCCGTTCGCCAGGGTTGCAGGCGAGCTCACCATTCCGTGTTGGGCTTCGAACTCCGCCAGCCGCTGGTCATCGGCGTCCACACGGACTTTCAGCTCCTTCAGTTGCCCATTCAGCCAACCTGAGGCCGCTGCGGTCGCAGTGAGGTCGGTCTCCTGCTCGCGTCGATCATAGGCGCGAACCAGCGCATTCACTACCGCAGCCGAGAGGGCGCCATCGCGGCAGCGGAATCGAATCTCGACCATCAGCGACCGTGGAACGGTCTGCACATCGAGCCGCCGTTTAAACCGCTCCAGCAGCCATGCTTCGGCATCGGGCGTGGGCGCGCCGGGGTTAAAGCCCGCGAACTTCGCATTGAAACGGCCCTCGAAACCAGGTTGGCGGTAGAGATTGAGCCCGGTAATTACGCGCCAGGCGAGCTCGTCGCTGCGCAGCACTCCGGCTACGGTCTCCAGAGCCAGGGGAGTTCCGAGCAACGAGGCAGTCACCGCCGGCTCGTTTGCCGCCAGGCTCAGCGGCGACGGCGGCCCGCTGCGCAACTCAATGCGGCCAACTGCCTCATATTGGTTGGGGGCGACAAGGCAATAAATCAGGCAGGCAGAGAGCAATGCGCATTCAATCCAGAGCACCAGCCTGAACCGCCGCACCACAAGCTTCCAAAGGGCGCTGAACGATGTGACCGAACTGTTGCGGGTGAGTGGAACGGAATCGAGCCGGACCGTTGCGCCGGAGTCGGGGTCGCCTTTTATGGCCGGATCGTGCTGATTTGAAATCGTGTGTGGCAACCCTGGGTACTCCGCTCGCTCAAAAAGCAAGCGGCCAATGACGCAGTTCGACTTCTCAGGCCGCTGGCGAGGTCCCCCGTAGTGTTACGCCTTTCGCCATATTTCTTGGTGTTTTAGATCACACATGATTTGGAGACGGTTTTGGGCTCCCGTGAACCGGTGGAAAACCGGCAGCGGGGACGCACTGAACTGCGCGGGGAAGCGCTGAGCTGTACGGGGGAGTCTATGCGCTTCTCCGGTACCACTCCACGGTCCGCCGCAGACCCTCGCGAAAGTCAACCAGCGGCTGGTAGCCCAGCAGTTCGCGGGCGAGCGAAATATCGGCCAACGAATCGCGAATATCGCCCTCCCGGCCCGCACCATACGCGGGCTTGCCATCGTACCCGGTCAGCTCGCGGAGGATCTCAAAGGTTTGGTTGAGCGTAAACCGTGTTCCGGTGGCGGCATTGACCACTCTTCCCGAGACAATTTCAGCCGGCGCCGCTGCAGCCAGCAGATTGGCGCTCACGACATTGTCGATGTACGTAAAGTCGCGGCTCTGCTCGCCGTCGCCGTAGATGGTGGGCTGTTCCCGGGCGAGCATCCTGCGGCAAAAGATGGCCAGCACACCGGAATAGTGCGAAGTGGGGTCCTGATAGGGGCCGAAGACGTTGAAGTAACGCAGCGTAACGGTTTCGAGCCCGTACACTCGCGCAAAAACCTGCATGTACTGCTCGCCGGAAAGCTTGGCCGCCGCATAGGGGCTGATCGGCTTTGAAATCATGCCTTCGTGCTTGGGGAGGGTGGGGGTGTCGCCGTATGCCGAAGACGATCCGGCATACACAAGGCGTCGCACTCCGGCATCGCGTGCCGCCACCAGCAGATTAAGCGTGGCCACGACGCAATGCTCATTGGTGCCCACCGGGTCGGCCACCGAGCGCGGAACCGAGGCCAATGCAGCCTCGTGAAAAACGACCTCAATTCCCTGGCAGGCCCGGGCGCAGGCTGCCGGGTCGCGCAGATCGCCTTCAACAAACTCCATAGCTTCAAGGCCGATGAGATTGGAGCGTTTGCCGGTGATGAAGTTGTCGATACCGCGAACCTGCTCTCCGCGAAACAGTAGCTCCGCGGCGATGGAGCGCCCGATGAAGCCGGCTGCCCCGGTGACGAGAAACTTGCCCACAACCCCTCCGCAAAAAGAATCGTTCTCAGCATACAGGGCGCGGGCAGGGACGGCTTGTGACCACGCCACTTCCCTGCCCTCATTGCTCCGCTCCGCTTACAATCGAAACGTGGCTACTGCATCGGAGAATCGCTTGGATTCGCTGCGCCGGAAGATGGAAACGCGCGAGGCGCGCATCGGCATCATCGGCATGGGCTACGTGGGGCTGCCCCTGGCACTGCTGTTCAGCGGCGAAGGATTTCGCGTAACCGGCTTCGACATCGCTCCCGACAAGGTGGAGATGCTGAATTCCGGTCTCTCTTACATCGTGCGCATTGAGCCCGCAGCCATCGAAGAGGCGCGGAGGTCCGGCTTTAACGCCACTACCGATTACAGCGAGATCGAGCAGATGGACGCGGTGATTATCTGCGTCCCTACGCCGCTCGACGCTCATCACGAGCCGGACCTGAGTTACATTGTGGGCACCGTTAAATCGATTGCCCCGCATATTCATGAGGACCAGCTGATCGTTCTCGAGAGCACCACCTATCCGGGAACGACAGAAGAAGTTGTGGCGCCTCTGCTCGAAGCCGGAAATTCCAAGGGCATTAAAGTGACACGCGCGCCTGAAGATTGCGGCGTGCACGTGGTTTTTTCGCCCGAACGCGAAGATCCCGGCAACGACTCGGTCTCGCGCCACGACATTCCCAAGGTGATTGGCGGCTGCAGCGCCGCGGCAGTGGAACTGGCTGCGGCCATGTACGGCGCAATCTTCAGGCGCGTGGTGCAGGTGAGCTCGCCCGGCGCAGCCGAGATGACCAAGCTGCTCGAAAACATCTACCGGTGCGTGAACATCGCGTTGGTGAATGAACTGAAGCAGCTTTGCATACGCATGGGCATCGACATCCACGAGGTGATTGAAGCCGCCAAAACCAAGCCGTTCGGATTCCAGGCCTTCTATCCGGGACCAGGCCTGGGCGGTCACTGCATCCCTATCGACCCGTTCTATCTATCGTGGAAGGCGCGCGAGTTCGACTTCAGGACCCGCTTTATCGAACTGGCCGGCGAAATAAACACCCGCATGCCATATTTTGTCATCGAGCAGCTTTCCGCAGCGCTCAATGAACACTCGAAACCGCTCAAAGGTTCGCGTGTTCTGGTGCTGGGAGTGGCTTACAAACGCGATATCGACGATCTGCGCGAGTCGCCCTCGCTCACCATCATCGAATTGTTGCGCGAGCGCGGCGCGACGGTCGAGTACAACGACCCCTACTTCCGCCATGTGGGCCACGGCCGGCACTACGACCTGAATATGACGAGCACGCCGCTTGACTCGATCGCGAGCTTTGACGCCGTAGTGATCGTCACTGACCACACGGCCTACGACTACGCGGCCATTGTGGACGAGGCGAAGCTGGTTCTGGATACCCGCAACGCGACCCGCGGCATTGACTCGCCGAAGATTGTACGGTGCTGAAGGCACTCCGGCAGAAGCCAAGGCCGGGTTCCCGCCTTGTCAACTGAAAGGGCTCCGCTCATAATACTCAGAGAGAATGGCGTAATGAGCACTGATATCTCTCAAGCCGATTATGTAACTCTCTACAGGCTAGCATTTGCGGAGTATCGCGCCCATGCTCTCTGGTTCATGCGGCCACTTGAACACCCCACGCCAGAGGATGCCCTGACCGTGGCGCGCGCGTTGCGAGTCGAAGGCGATCTGCCTGCCAGGGGGCTGGCGGAGCGAATTGAGCGCGCCTGCCATGCCACTTACTAGAATTCAGCGCGACGTTCTCAGGTTGCTGGCCGCCCAGCGTAATCCTGAGAGTTTCATTGGCGGCTCGATTCCAATTAATCGAAACACGCTCCGGTATTCGGGCGATATCGACGTGTTCCACGACCGGGAAGAGCGCGTGGCCGAGGCCGCTCGGGAGGACGCGCATACACTTCAACAAGCCGGCTACGGCGTGCAGTGGCTGCGACAACTTCCTTCGATTCAGAGTGCGCAAATTCTCCTTGATCAGGATTCGACTCGCCTTGAATGGGTCGTAGACAGCGACTACCGATTTTTTCCGGTTGTGCCCGATGAAGAATTTGGGTATGTGTTGCATCCGGTCGATCTGGCAATCAACAAAGCGATGGCGGCGGCGGGGCGGCGGGAGGTCAGGGACATCGTGGATCTGGTAACCGTCCACGAGACCATCCTTCCTCTCGGCGCCTTAGTTTGGGCCGCCGTGGAGAAATCGCCAGGCTTTACACCGGAAGGCCTGATTGCCGAGATCCGCCGCAACAGCCGATATCCGGAGTCAGACTGGCGAGCGCTCGTGACGATAACGCCGATTGACCCAATTGAAATTGTTTCCCGGCTTAAGACGGCTCTCGGCGCCGCCGAAATCTTTGTTGGGCAAATGCCTACGGAGAAGGCTGGACTGCTGTTTCTGGAGCAGGCGAACGTGGTTCAGCCAGACCCTGTGCATCTTGAACGCTATGAGACGCACGCAGGCCAGAGGCGGGGACACTGGCCCTCGAATCCTGAAATATCGGCTGCAATGCTGGAACGGTACAAAGCTACGAAAAATTAGCCACAGCGCCGGCGCGACTCAGCACTGCCTGATCGTGTATCGTGAGGGGTTCGACTATGTGCGTCTCCCTTCCAACGCTGGCTGAACCGCAGCATTTTTCGCTCATCGAACAGTTCCTCTTCGTTGCGCTGGCTGTGGCCTCGGGCTGGGGCTTCTGGCGGCGATTCGGCCCCATATTTCACAAGATCGCCGGCTCGAAGAAAGACCCCGGCTTCTCGCTCGCGCCCATCGGCAGGCGGGTTTGGGACTTCATCTGGGAAGTGATGCTGCAGGCCCGCGTGATCAGCCAGCGGCCGCTGGTGGGAATCGCGCACGCCCTGGTTTTCTGGGCCTTCTGCGCCTTTGCCCTGGTCACGCTCAACCACTGCGCCGCGGTGGTTGGCCTCGGCTTTCTTTCGCCGGAGGGATTGGCAGGCAGATTTTACTTCTGGTTCGCCGCCGTCTTCGCCGTGGCCTGC
>DATJSB010000267.1:0-24937 GCA_035504315.1 Occallatibacter sp. | reverse complement strand
GCTTAAAACAGCTTCAGCCGGATGACGAAGTATTTCTTCGGGTCGGAGCGGATGGCCTTGAGAAGATCGGTGGCCGAGGTCAGTGTCTGGTTCAGGTTGTCGACGGTGGTGCGATTCTTGAAGAGTTGGCCGACGGAGCCTTCGCCGGCGTCGACGCTTTTGAGAATTCCATCGAGGTGGGTGATGGTGTCGTCGAGCTTTTGGGCAAAGGCCCGATCGTGTATGAGCTTGCCCACTGCGCCGTCGCCCTTGTTGATCTGAGTCACCATCTCGTTGGTGTTCTTCACCGCGGCATTCAGGTTGTTGTAGAACTCATCGTCGTGAAGAAACTTGCCGGCTGAGCCCTTGCCGTCGTTCAGCGCGGTGGTGATTTGGTCGAGCTTGTCGGCAGCGGAGTTGAAGCGGTCGTAGAGTGTGGGGTCATTGATGAGCTTGCCCACGGTGCCCTGGCCGGTGGACATGGCTTTGGTCATGGTGTCGAGATTGGCGGCGATGGCCTCAAAGTGGTCGGCGAACTTGGGATCGTTGATGAGACGGCCGACTGTGCCGCGGTTGGAGTTGATGGAGTCAAGTACTTTGTCGATTTTGCCAAAGGTGCCTTGCAAATTCTGGAGCGAGTCCTGGCTGGCCTGGATCACGTCCTGGAGGGTGGGCGAACCGGCCGCTGTGAGTACAGAGCCGTTGTGCGGGGGCGGGCCGCTGGCCCGGGTTGAGTCGATGTTAACAAAGCTGTCGCCAAGGACGCCGGCCTGAGTAATGACGGCCGTCGAATCAATGTGCAAACCGCTCTGGAACTCTGCGGCAACTCTCATCACCACTTCGACTGGGCTGGGATTGTGCGACGGATCGACGCGAATGTGGCGCACGTTGCCGATGGTGACGCCTTCCAGCGTGACCGGTGCGCCTTCTTTAAGGCCCTGTGCGTCCTTGAAATAGCAGAGGAGGGTGATTTTCTTGGAAAACAGGCCGCCGGTTGAACCGGACATGAGGAAGATCAAGCCGACAAGCGCGGCAACGCCGGCCAGGACCAGTGAACCCACTCTCAGTTGCGACCACTGAATCTCTTTACGGCTGGGCACGTCACTCCTCTTGCAAAGCTAGAATCAGACATTCACTAAGATTCAGACGCGAAAGCAAATAAGCGGACGGTCGACGGACCTGATGCCATGAGAATAACAGAGATGGGCGAGTCAGGAACCGGACTCGAGGACAACGCTGGCCATGGCCAGTTGTTCAGTGTGGGTAAGAGACAGCGCGGAGCGGACAACTCCCATTCGTGCGGCCCGTTCCGCGGCACGGCCGTGGAAGTGGAGCGTGGGCCTGCCGCTGGCCTCCCTGACAACTTCAATTTCGAGCCAGCTTACCCCGTGACTGATGCCGGTGCCGAGGGCCTTGGCGGCAGCCTCCTTGGCGGCAAAGCGGGCCGCAAAGCTCTCAGCAGAAAGACGCTTGGTTAGGCAGTAGGCCTGCTCGCCGGCGGTGTAGACACGGTTAAGGAAGCGCTCGCCGAAACGATCGACGGAACGCTGGATGCGCTCGATTTCAATCAGGTCGATGCCGCTGCCCACGATCATGCTGTATATGAAGCTACAACAGTGGGCGGTGAACGGTGAAGCGGTGAAAAAGTGAAGGGGTGAAAGAGGCAAGCGCAGCCAAAAGGCGATCAGGCCGGGGGCGGAGTCAATTACCTGCGGAAGGGATGGTGGGGGGTGGGCGGCAGCGATTGTCGCAAAGCAAGGCAGGGGGCGTTTCAGTTAGCAACAGCCGTTATAAGCGCAAATATCCGTCCGATAAACCGCTTGCGAGGACGAGGATGCGCCAAAGTGAGGCCATACGGGAAGCGACGCTCCCTTGGGCCATGCAGATGAGGGCAGTTGCCACCGACGAGCCGGCACACCTTGTGCAGACGCTGACCGGCGCCATCCTCGGCTGCGGAGGCTGGGTGCTGTGCCGGGGGGCGAACGATACCGGCACCATCAACATGCTGTTCGAGTTTGAGCGGCAGGCATGCATTGACATCTACAGCGTGCTCATCGGGGCGGGGCTGGAGCTGAGCCAGGCCGGACACACGCGTTTTACCGAGCTGTGCCAGTGCACCTGCAACCACAAGCGCGAATGCGGCGCCGAAATCGCCAGCATCGATCTGGAGGTCAAGACGTTTCCCGCGGAGATGGTGGCAAATGGGGCGATCCAAGGCACTGCGTAAGCGGGGGAAGGGCGGGTCGGCCCCGGATTGCCAGTTTTTCGTTCAAAGCCGGTCGAAGATGAATTCGATGATTCTGCAAAAGCTGACCCAGGCGCCATCTAGTACTTGTCTGCTTAGTCAAAGGCCAAGCAATTCACGGTTCTATCTAAGGGACGCTCCAATTTCGTTGCCATGTCAGGGGCGGCGTACCGCACCTCTTCGAGCAGAATATCAACCGTGAGCCGAAGAGCGCGTTTGAGTTCCGCTGGTTCCAGTGATCGGGCCAGACATTCCACGGCTCGCGCCCTTTGTTGTTCGGGAAGATCGTCAAGCCCTCTGCCTTGCACAGAAGCCACGCAAAGACGTTTGCATACCAACGCAAGCACGCTATCCCGCATTCCGCTCAGCATATATTCCGCCTGCAATGGCCGAGAACGCGCAATACTCGAACGAGCGTGCAGCGCGTAAAGCCACGCCATTCCGATCAGGTCATTCGAATCAGGTTCTGGCGCCGGAATCGGTTCTGCAGCGTCGCCGAAGATCAAATTGAATTTTGGGCCGATCGCGCGCAATTTGGCAGAAGGCCAAAACGAGAGGTCAACCTGCAGTGTGTTGTCGAGGAAGAACACACGATACAAGATGTCACCTCTCTTGACGTCATAGTGCGCCACGGCCGAATAGTCGCGATACAAACACGCAGTCCAATCAAGCAACACCTTATTCACGTCGGCACCAGGCGCCAAGCACAAAGCGAGGTCAATGTCGGACCAGCGGTCGAGTTCCCCTAGAGCCATTGAGCCCAAATGTGCAGCGCCGTCAATGCATCCGTCCGCCCGTGCGGCGGCCACCAGTTCCCCACGAATCTGTTCCCGTTCCTGCGGGGAGAAAACCGAGATATCGTCCATTCGCTTCGTCCTTTTCCCAAGCTTCTTTCCTTTAAGATTCGTCTCGTTTCCTCGGTCCGTCGGTCCCCTGTCCCTTGCATTACCCAGCTTCAACGAGGCCGTAGCGGCGCTGCCAGGCTTCTTTGAGGCGGGCGCGGACGCGGGCGCGCTCGTCGGGCGTGACGCTGGGGCCGGGATCGACGGCGAAGCGCGCAGCTTCCTGCTTGGCGAGCTCAAGGATCTGACGGTCGCGGACGATGTTGGCGACGCGGAATTCGGGCAGGCCGGCCTGGCGGGTGCCGAAAAACTCGCCAGGGCCGCGCATGGAGAGATCGAGTTCGGCCAATTCGAAGCCATCCTGGGTGCGGACCATGGCGTTGAGGCGCTCCTCGGCAAGGGGCGAGACGCGCGGGCCGGTCATGAGGATGCAGTAGCTTTTGGCGGCGCCGCGTCCCACGCGGCCGCGAAGCTGGTGGAGCTGCGCGAGGCCAAAGCGCTCGGCGTGCTCGACCACCATGACGGTTGCGTTGGGTACGTCAACGCCAACTTCGATCACCGTGGTGGACACGAGCACGTCGACCTCCCCGCGCTGGAAGCGGCGCATCATGACGTCTTTCTCGTCGGCATCGAGGCGGCCGTGAAGCAGGCCGACGCGAAGACCGGCAAGCGGGCCGCTGCGCAGTTTCTCGTACATCTCGACGGCTGACTTGAGGCCAGATTTCGCGTTGGGGTTGGCTTCAAGGTGCGCGCTGGGAAACAGCTCCGTGGTTTTGGCTTTTCGTGGGCGTTTTGTTGTGCTTTCCCCGGTCCCCAAGTGCGAGGGACCGGGGGCACCAAGGTTCGGTGGTTTCTCACCCTCGGGATCGTGGCTGAAGTCGAGCTCGGGCTGGTCGTCTTTTGCGCCTTCAATCACCGGGTAGACAACATACGCCTGACGTTTCTGTGCGACTTGTTTGCGGACGAAATCCCAGACCTCGGCCGAGCGCTCGTCTCCGACGCGGCGAGTGACGATGGGCGTGCGGCCGGGAGGGAGTTCGTCGAGGACGCTCAGGTCGAGGTCGCCGTAGAGCGAAAGTGCGAGCGTGCGCGGGATGGGTGTCGCGGTCATCACCAAGACGTCGGGCTCGGGTTGATTGGGCTTCTTCATCAGCTTGAAGCGCTGCATCACGCCGAAGCGGTGCTGCTCGTCGACGACCACGAGGCCGAGGCGGTCGAACTCGACCTTTTCTTCAATCAGGGCATGTGTGCCGATGACGAGCGGCGCGTCACCGCGGTTGATGAGGCCGCGGTTGGTGCGCTTTCGGTCTTCGTCGAGCGAGCCGGTGAGCAGAACTATGCGCGGCTTACGGGTGGATCGTTCAAGCAGCTTGCGCGCAGCCAGGAAGTGCTGCGTGGCGAGGATCTCAGTGGGAGCCATGAGCGCGGCCTGGTAGCCGTTTTCCATGGCGATGATCATGGCCTGCAGCGCGACGATGGTTTTGCCGGAGCCGACGTCGCCTTGTAGCAGGCGGCGCATCGGCGAGGGCTCGCGCATATCGTTGACGATTTCGCCGAGGGCGCGCTTTTGAGCGGCCGTGGGGTGGAACGGCAGCACCTCGCGGATGGCTTCGCGCACCTTATCGCTGGTAGAAAAGGCGATGCCGCTGCGCTCTTTCATGCGGCGGCGCTTGAGTTCGAGGCCGAGCTCGAGGTAGAAGAGCTCCTCGAAGATGAGGCGGCGGTGGGCGGGCGTCGAGAAGCTCTGAAGCTGTGCGAATGGCGTGCCTTCAGGCGGGAAGTGGACTTCGCGCAGGCTAGTTTCGCGGTTGGGGAGGCCGAGACGGGAGAGCATCTCCTGCGGGAGGCATTCGGGAACGAAGCCGCGCGTGGATTCGAGCAGATTGAAGATGACTTTGCGCTGCCAGCGCGAGGCCAGGCGGCTGCCACCCAGCGACTCGTAGACCGGCGTGAGGCGGCCGACTTCGAGGAGGCGGGTTTCGGCGTCTTCGGTCTCATCGGGCAGGATCTCGAACTGCGGCTGGATCATTTTCAGATTCGTCGAAGAGCGAGAGGGCTCGATCTTGCCGTAGACGGCGACGGTTTGGCCGGCGTGGAATTTGCCGTCGAGATAGGTGGCGTGGAACCAGAGACACTTCATGGCGCGACGGCCCTGGCCGAGGGTGAGCTCGAAAAGAGGGCTGCGGCGAGTGCGCAGCAGGGCGGCGCCGCGTACCTCGGCGATCACACTGGCGGTTTCGCCGGGCTGCAACTCGTCGATCGAGCGGGGATTCTGGCGGTCCTCGTAGCGGAACGGGAGATGATAGAGCAGGTCTTCGGCGGTCTGGATTCCCTTGACGTGGAGCATCTCCGCAATACGCGGGCCCACGCCGCGCAGGTACATGACTGGGGTGTCGAGATTGGGCACAATTGGATGCTACAACTGCGCACGTTGCGGGAGCGAGTCAGCGAGGCAGCGGGTCAGCGAGCCAGCAAGCCAGCGGGCCAGCGAGTCGGCAAGTCAGCGAGCCAGCAAGCCACGGGTCAGCGGGCGAGATTTCAATCAAGGGTTTCGCTTCGCGTGGGCGGGGCCTAGAAGGTCGATGAAAAGCCATCGAACTCGGCGAAATTCGCGCAGGCCATTCCTCCGGGGTTAAAACCCCGAATCATTGTATGGACCTTATTGGCACGGATAAATCCGTGCCCTTTCAAAACGGCGGCATTGGTCGAGTTTTTCCGCAGCCTGCTCAGGGGTTAAAACCCCGAATCATCGTATGGATCTTATTGGCACGGATAAATCCGTGCCCTTTCAAAACGGCGGCATTGGTCGAGTTTTTCCGCAGCCTGCGCAGGGGTTAAAACCCCGAATCATCGTATGGATCTTATTGGCACGGATAAATCCGTGCCCTTTCAAAACGGCGGCATTGGTCGAAAACGGAGGCATTGGTCGAGTTTTTTTTGAGCGCGCTAGAAGCTGAACATCGCCTGCAGGGATACATTCCGGTTGCCGGCGGTTTGAGACGAGAAGAATTGGCCCCCTGTCGTCTGCGAGAGTCCGAAGTTGGGCTGGGGCACAAGTGCTCCGGAACTGTTGGGCACCAGCGAAAGGACGCCGTTGGGCGTGCCGTAGTTACCGTGATTGAGAACGTTGCTGGCCCACACCGAAAACGTCAGATTGTATTTCCTCGCAACGGACTGATCGAGCCGGCCTATGCCGCCCTGGCTGCCGCTCAGGCCGCCGTGCAGGCCCGGGCCTCCGCCATGCCAACCACCGCCTCCGCCTCCGCCGCCTTCCGCCTCGGGCCCGAGACCGATGACCTTGCTCAGCCGCATATTCAAGCTCGCGTTCACAGGTCCCGTACCTAATCCGTAAGGCGCAATCCTCTCATTCGCCGCGTAAGGCTCAATCGGGGTTCCGGCAGCAGGGTTTTCCGTTCCGTACGGCAGGGTATCGAAGCATCCCCATTTAGTGCTGAACGCATTCGGCTCAGAGCAACTTGCTGCGTAGGTGGGACGCGCGTTGAACTGGTTGTTGCCGGTCAGATCGCTCCCCGTAACGATGCTGAAGGGAGTTCCGGAGTTGATAACAAACATGGGAGAAACTGACACGGCCCACGGCAAAGAAAAGTTGCCAAAGAGAAAGAACCGGTTGTGAATGTCGAAACTGGTGCGGCCGTAATCCAACCCCGGATAGCTCGAATCCGAAGGAACTGAGCCCACGCCGCTGGTGTCTCCCAGCGCATTCGAATACGTGTAATTCCCCATGAAGCTCACCTTCCGGTAGGTTGTGCGGATGGTTGCCATGATCTGGTTTTCGCGGTAGAACCCGCCCGACTGGTACTGGAGATTGTTGGTCGATGGCGCGGACGGCGCGGTTGAGGGATAGGTATCGCCGTAGGCGTTGGCGAGAGGAAACTCCGCTGCCGCGCTCAGGTTGTCGGTGAAGAATTGATGGATTCCTTGAGAGTAGACATAGGTGACGTTGGCGGTGATGGCCTTGGTCAACTGGCGGTCGATTCCGATGGCGCCCTCCATATCATTGGCCGCGTGCAAATTGGGGGCAATGGTGTAATAGGTTGGCGCATTCTTTCCCGTCGCGGCGCCCGACGAATTAGCCGAAAGCGGCGTGGTTGTGTACGGGTTGAAGACGATACCCGACGTCTCAATGAACTGCTGCTCATTCACCCTGTTCTCGTGAATGGTGTTGATGACGTAGGGTGCGCTGGAGCCAAACCCGTTTGCTACGGTGAAGCGCTGGTAGAACCAGCCGTAGCCGGCGCGCAACACGGTTTTGGCCTGCTTTTGCCCTGAGCCTCGACCAAGTGCATAGGCCAAACTCAGGCGCGGCGCCCAGTCGTCTTTGTCGCTGATCCAGTTTTGTGTTTCCCACCGCAGGCCGTAGCTGAGTGTGAAGCGAGAGTTTACCTTCCAGTCGTCCTGGTAGAAAAGTGCTGCGTCGAACAGAGTGGCCCTGGCCACTGGATTGACGATGGACGTATAGGTGTATTGCTGCGGAACACAGGTTGATGGCGGCGCAGAACCCTGCGGCGTTTGAAGACAGCCCACGAACGATGAAGGGCTTGCAAAGATGTATGCGCCGTTGCTGCCGCTGGTGGTCAGGTTGACGTCGGGGTAAGCCCGCAACCTCGCGCCGAAGTTGAGCGAGTGCGCTCCCTTCACTCCGGAGAAATAATCCTGCAACTCCAGATCGTCTTCGTGGTCCTGCACATTCTGGTCCGAGCTGCCTCCGTCGTTAAACTCACCCTCGACCGAGAATCCGGGCAGGCTGGAAATGGAACTCGATGTGTCTCGAATCCTGCGGTACTGGAAGCGGATGTCGTCAACCAGGTTCTTGCTCAGTACCCAGCTGTCTGAGACCTGCAGTGCATTTTCCTGCTCGTTGCTGTTGGTCGCCTGCTCAGGCAGAGTCAGACCCGTGCTTGGAATACTGTCGGTGCTGACCGACCGGTTATAAGTCTCGCGAATGGTCAGCGTGTTGGACTTTCCCAACTGCAAGTCAATGCGCGGGCTCACGTCGAGACGTGAGGTTGGGTAGCCATAGGCCTCGTCGAGCGGGTTGCCGGTGGTGTTCGTGGATGTGATGCTCTCCGGATCAGTCGCCAGGATGATGTTCTCATTCTGTTGCTGGCGGCTGAAGACGCTGACGAAATAGGAAGAAGTCTTGGTGATGGGTCCGCCGACCGATCCATGCAGGAACCACGAGTAGTAAGGCGGTTCGGTCACGCCCGGCTTCAGCAGCAGGTTCTCCGAGTTGAAGGCCGAATAATTCCCCGAATTCTGAATCTCGCCATGCACGGCGCCAGTACCAGGCTTGGTGAAGATCTCGATCCGTCCGTATCCCAACCGGTCGTACTCCGCCGAAAACGGATTCTGATTTACTCGAATCTCGCGAATAGACGATTTGGGTGGAAGCTGTCCGCCGGTGAATCCATCAATGTAGATCTGGCCGCCGTTCGGCCCGGCTGCGGGTCCGGCGAGCGCCTCCAGTTCGTTCTGCAGCTCATCGGGATCATCCGACAGAGCGTTCAGATCCTTACCCTGAATCACGATGGCGTTCGCATTATTTTCAGGACTGGTGCTTATGGTGTTCGCCTCGGACTGCACTTCAACTTTTTCCTGGACCTCGATCTGCAATGTGGCATTCTGGGTCTTCGACTGCCCGGCTGCGATTTGAATTCCGGGTTTTGAAAACGCGGCGAATCCACTTGCGGTCGCAGTCAGGCTGTAGGTGCCGGTGGCAAGTCCTCGAACCGTGAACTCGCCTACGCCGTTCGAAGTGGTCTTCCCCGCAATCCTTCCAGATGTGTCGGACACAACAACGTTTGCATTGGGAATCACGGCGCCCGTGGCGTCCATCACCTGTCCGTGAATGCTGCCGGAGCCGGCAGGCGCGGCATTTTGTGCTTTTGTGGATGGAACGAAAAGCAACGACATCGCCACGCAAAGAAAGGTAAGCAGAACGACGCTCGACTTTTTGCGCGCACACATGCACCCACGGGAGAAAAAGAGGAAGTGTCTCATGATTCCCATCAAAAGGAGTTTTGATTTTGTCGTTCTAGCTCGACCCGGTTCTATGTAAGAGTCGCAGCGCGTCGCACGGGCAAGGGAAACTGAACGATCGAGCCTTCTTTCCGGTTGAGAAGCGGTCTATTAACCAACCGTCGGCATGGATAGCATCCAGCTTGCGACATCGAAAGTTCGGGTGAATCAACAGTCGCCCGCAGGAACTCTCTTGGGATTTGACGGGAGACCGGTCCGGAGAGTTTCATTTCCGGAATCGTCGCCGGCGCCCGGGAACGTCACCCTGCTGCGCCATGTATGGTGGGTATGGCGGTAGGCGGTGGAAAATCAGAGTCTGGGAGGAGCAGGGGATGTCGGGGATGAATCGCAGGGACTTTTTAAGGGTGACAGGCGCGGCGAGTGCGGCGACGGTGCTTGGAGGCCGGGTTCATGGGCTGGCGGCGATGGAGGAGGAGCCGGTGGGGACGGTCGCGGCGAACGACCATATCCAGATTGCGCTGATCGGCGCCGGTGGACAGGGGATGGGCGACACGAAGACGGCCCTGCAGGTTCCGGGCGTGAAGCTGGTGGCCGTGGCTGACTGCTATGACGGGAGGCTGGAGCACTCTAAGGAGCTGTGGGGCAACGATATCTTCACGACGCGCGACTACGGCGAGATCCTGGCGCGCAAGGATGTGGACGCGGTAATTATTGGCACGCCCGACCACTGGCACAAGCAGGCCAGCGTGGACGCCATGAAAGCAGGAAAGGATGTGTACTGCGAGAAGCCGATGATCCATCTCTACAGCGACGGACAGGAGATGATTGATGCGTCGAAGTCGACGGCGAGGATCCTGCAGGTGGGCAGCCAGCGGGTGAGCTCGATGATTTATTTGAAGGCGAAGGAACTGCTGGCTTCAGGCGCCATCGGACAACTGAATATGGTGACGGCGTACTGGGACCGGAACTCGTCGATGGGCGCGTGGAACTATACGGTTCCCGACGATGCGTCGACCGAGACCTGCGACTGGCCGCGGTTCCTTGGCGCGGCGCCCAAGATTCCCTTCAACGCCGAGCACTTCTTTCAGTGGAGGAAATGGAATGCCTACGGGAGTGGCGTGGCCGGGGATTTGTTTGTGCACCTGTTCAGCGGGACGCACTTTATCACCGGTTCGAAGGGACCGACGCGCGGGATGGCCACGGGAGGACTGAGGTTCTGGAAAGATGGCCGCGACACAGACGACGTGGTGCTGGGGCTGTTCGATTATCCCGAGGGATTCAACCTGAGCGTGCGGGTGAACTTCGTAGATGGCGGCGAAGAGAGCGAGGGACTGGTGTTCACCGGCTCGGAAGGGACGCTGGAGATTGGCTGGGATGGGGTGAGCGTAAACCGGGTGCCGCGCGAGACCGAACCCGGTCTGACCATCGGCACATTTACCGAGGCAATGCAGAAAAAGATGCAGGCCGAGTACGACCGCAAGTATCCGCGCAAGCATCCAGGAGGCAAGCCGGCGGTGGGTTATGAGAAGTATGTTGCGCCGCAGGGCTATTCCGACAGCTACGACCACTTGAGGAACTTCTTTGCCTCGGTACGGTCGCGGCAACCGGTGGTTGAGGACGCGGTTTTCGGTTTCCGCGCAGCCGGAGCGGCGCTGCTGAGCAACCTGAGCATGGAGCGGGGTGCGGTGGTGAATTGGGATCCGGAGGAGATGAAGATCTTGTAGGGAACTAGGGGGCTAGCTCCAATACTGTATTGGCGGCTCGCAGTCAGAACCAAGTGGGTGCCCCATCCTTTTCGCGCTTTTTGCGAAAAGGGTGGGATTGGCCGGCACTTCCCCGGCGTGCAGGTTCCATAAGTGAACAGCATTGGGACTGGCCCGCATCTCTCGTGCGCCGAGAAAAGGCGCTGGTCAACAGTGGGTGCAAATTCCACCCTGGAACTGGATCGCTCCGCCGGGTAGCAATGGGAGCAGCGGTGGAGGCAACGAAGCCGCGGAAGCCTTCGGTGCAGAGGGTCGCGAAGGCGACTGGGCAAGCATGCAGGCGGTAATGAGAGTGAACGCAGAGCAGGCCCCGAAACGGGTGATGCAGGAGCCGACCCGCCGAGAAACGTGGGAAGGCCGACGCTGTGATGGAAACACGAGCGAATCAGTCATCTCAGTGCTGCCGGGGTATTGGGACCATCCGCCGTCGTAGTTCTACGAATACCAGGGGCTCTTCAAGCTTTACAGCCTGAGGAGCAGGTATGCCGAATCCGCCGGTCAGGTCGCCTTGTGAGGTCGTAAAGCGGCGGGCCGAAGGCAGTCGGAAAGCCGTGTGCGGGAAAACTGCACGCACGGTTTGACGAGGCGCCGCTGAGGAGATCACATCAAATCAGTGGCCTACTCTACAGACGATTCGGGCTGCGCGATCAGTACATGATCGCGCGGCCCGCTGCCCCAGGCTAGATTGAGCGGGTCTGCTCTGCCGTTGCGGTTTACGCGAGCCCCGCCGCCCTCACCACCGCATCCGCTACCTCCTCCGGCGTCAGAGCATCGGCTGCAACCGACACATGCGCAATGCGGTAAAGCGGCAGCCTGCGCGCGTAGCGGGTTTCGAGGTTGGTGCGGTCGGCCAGCACGGGACGCTCGTGCTCGGTGCCTGCGCAGCGCGCCAGCGTGGTTTCAAGCGCCACTTCGAGATGCACCAGCAGGGTTCCGGCGGCGGTGAGCAACAACTCGCGTGTCTCGGCGCGCTCGATGGCGCCGCCGCCGAGGGCGAGAACGAGGTTGCCGGTCGCGGCCAATCGAGCGATGGTCGCGTGCTCCAGTTCGCGGAAGGCTGCCTCGCCATAGCGCGCAAAAATCTCGGCGATCTTCGATCCTGCTTCGGCCTCGATCACGTTGTCGGCGTCAACAAACCGCCATCCCAGCCGGGCCGCAACAATCGGGCCCACGGTGCTCTTGCCCGAGCCCATGAAGCCCGTAAGCACGATGCGCTGGATGGGTGCGGCTGAGGGCGCCTGGTCTTTGCTGGCCAAAGTCATTCTCATCAGTATAGGAAAGGGAGCGGAGCTAGCGGAGTCAGCGTTGTTAGCGGAGCTGGTCAGAAACGCTGTGCCACAAGGGCATTCTCTGAACACTGATCACTGACAACCGACAACTGGCTTCATCCCAGCACCATCACCATCGCACCCACTGTAATCAATGCGCCGCCGATCATCGCCGCAGCGTTGAGCTTCTCGCCCAGCAGCAGCCACGCGAAGATCATCACCAGCGGCACGCTGAGCTTGTCGAGCGGCGCCACGCGCGAGGCCGGACCCAGTTGCAGCGCCCGAAAGTAACACAACCACGAGAGTCCCGTGGCCAAGCCGGAGAGGGAGAGATACAGAATCGTCCGCCGGTCGAGCAAGCGAATCTCGCCGTGCTTGCCGAGAGCCAGCGCGATGCCCCACGCAAAGATCACCACCACTGTTGTGCGCAGCGCCGTGGCCAGGTTCGAGTCAACATGCGCCACGCCCACCTTGGCCAAGAGCGCGGTGGCCGCGGCAAAGAGCGCCGAAAGCAATGCCCATCCAATCCAGCTCATGGCAACATGCTACGCGCCGGGTCCCAGCGTTCGCGCCCCGCATTGCTCCGCTCCGCATTGGCGGGCCCGTAGTTCCAGTATTGATACACTCGATCCATGCAGACTGGTCGCGCCAGCCGCACCGCCTTCCGCGTGGCCCAGCGCCGCGCCGTCCACCAGGTGCTCGACCAGCCGCCGGTTCTCAACGATCCCATCGCCATCCCGCTGCTCGGCCGCGAGTTCGCCTACGACCCTGAGAAAGAGTCTTCGCGTTTCGCGCGCGCCTTTCGGGCTTTCATGGTGGCGCGCAGCCGCCTGGCTGAGGATCGTCTTGCGGGTGCGGTCGCGCGGGGCCTCGCCCAATACGTCGTTCTGGGCGCCGGCCTCGACACTTTCGCTTATCGCAATCCCTTCGCGCAGCTTCGCGTCTTCGAGGTCGACTTTCCGGCCACGCAGCAATGGAAGCGCTCGCTGCTGGCCGCGGCATCCGTTCCCATCCCGCAGAACCTCACGTTCGTTCCGCTCGACTTCGAACACATGACCCTCGCCGAAGGTCTCGCAGCCGCTGGCTTCGACTCCTTGCAGCCCGCCTTCTTTGGATGGCTCGGCGTGGTTCCCTATCTCAGCCTGCCCGCATTCCGCTCAACCCTCGAGACCATCGGCCGGTTGCCTTCGGGCTCCGGCGTCTGCTTCGACTTTGCCCAGCCTCCCGAAGCCCTCGATCCCCGGTATCTGCCCGTCTTCCACGCGCTGGCGGGGCGCGTGGCCGCGGCCGGCGAGCCATTCCGGCTCTTCTTCACAGCAGCGCAGCTCGAGCAGGAGTTCCGTCAGGCAGGTTTCACGCGGGTCGAGATTCATACGCCGGGGGAGTTGAACGCGATGTATTTCGAGGGCCGGGCCGATGGGCTCGGAATGCCGCGCGCCGGCTTAGGTATGTTCACCACCGCGTGGACCTAGCAAGATAAGATTTCTTCATGCGCCCGTTCTTTTCCGGCAGGATTCATTACGCTGCGGCGGGGATTCTGTTGCTCACCGCGGCCGGCTGCGGCTACCACACCCTGGGCGCGGCCACGCACCTGCCTCCCGATATAAGAACCCTCTCCATTCCCGTCTTTGCCACGCGCACTGAAGCCAACGGTACTGAGACGGCGATGACCGGCGCCGTGATCCGCGAATTTGCGGCGCGCACCGGCTTCAGGGTGACGCCCTCGGACAACCCCAATGCCGACGCCGTACTGCGCGGAACCATACTCAAGCAGGTGGTTACGCCGCTCACCTACAATTCGAACACCCAGCAGACGTCGAGCTTCGTTATCACCATCGTGGTTGCGGTCACGCTCAAAGCCCGCGACGGCCGCGTGCTTTACAAGAACGACAACTACACCTATCGCGAGCAGTACCAGTCCACCGTTGCCCTGCCGACGTTTATCCAGGAAGACCCGGCGGCGGTCGAGCGGCTGTCGCGCAACTTCGCAAGGCAATTGGTTGCGGATGTGATTGAAGGGTACTGAGAAGCAGGGACCAGGGAATAGGGAATTGGGACTAGGGAATAGGGACGAAAAGCCAGTAGCCAAAGCTGGTAGTTGATCACACTGATCTCTGTTCACTGTTCTCTGACCCCTGTCTTCAGCCTGCGCGAACCAGCAAACATGTGATGTTGTCGTGTCCGCCGGCCTTGTTGGCGGCGCTTACCAGGCGGTCGCAGAGCTCGTCGAGGGGCAGGTCGAGCCGCAGCAGTGACTCGATGAGGCGGTCAGAGATCTCGCGGGTCAGCCCGTCAGAACAGAGCAGGTAAAGGTCGCCAGGCTCGGCCTCCAGGGCAAAGACGTCGGGCGTCACCTGGCTCTGGGTGCCCAGCGCGCGGGTGATCACATTGCGCAGGGGAGAGCGCAGCGCCTCGCTCCGGTTCATCCGGCCCATGCGCACCTGTTCCTCAACCAGCGAGTGGTCCTCAGTCATCTGCTGGAGCGCTCCGTTGCGCAGCCGGTAGCCGCGGCTGTCGCCTACGTTCAGTATCCAGACCTGGCGCTCCGCGGCAATCAACGCCACCATCGTGGTGCCCATGCCGGCCAGTTTGGGATTGCGACGGGAGCGCGTATAAATGGCCTGGTTGGCGGCGGCGACGGCCTTGACAGCATCTTCAGCGGTGGGCGCGCCCGGCTCTTCGGCCACCAGCAGCCGCATCATCTCATCCACTGCCAGGGAGCTGGCAATCTCTCCTGCCGCCGCCCCGCCCATTCCGTCGCACACCACGTACACGCCGTGCTCAACCGAGTATCCGAATGCGTCTTCGTTCGATGGACGTTTGCGGCCGCGGTCGCTTACCGCCGCAGCCGTGTACTGAACCAGAGCCGTGGTCAAATGCGATCTCCCATCGCTCAGTTTACACAGGTTTAGCGCAGCAGGGGGCCCCGGGCGGAGAGCGAAATCGCCCCCGTCCCGAATGCGGCCGGATCGATTCCCGATAGCGATTCCCAAAAGCGATTTGGGCTGTACATATCGATGCATGGTAGTCACTTGTCGTTGACCGTTGCGGGCACCGGCGGCGGGTCGGGCAGCTCAAACACCTGGATGGCCCCGGCATTCACCACCGCGACCCTGCGGCCCGAGGGCGAGATGGCCATATTCCCGCCTGCGTCGAGCACCGGGCTGGCCGGGGTCTCCAGCGCCATGTCGCCGGTGGCTGCGTCGTAAACCGTTACCCACTGGCCTTTTATATCGTCGCTGTCGAGCGGGGAATAGGAGTTGACTTCGTGGGTTGTGCCCAGCGTCTCGCGCGCAATCCGCCGTCCGTTGGGCGCCATCACCATCTGGGGCCACACCGCAACCGCCGGAACCACGTCCACCCAAAGCACTTTGCCGTCGGTGTTCATGGCCGCCAGCTTGTCGCCGCCATTCGTGGAGCACCCCGTGGCCAGAATCTCGTGTGCGGAAATGAAATCGTCCCTCAGCTCGCAGGTCGAGTCCACGCTGCCCAATATGCGGCTGCCGCCGTCAAAGTAGTTCAGGTTCAGGATCCGCTGCCAGCCGACGCCGTCGAGGTCGTCAAGGTACCCCATGTCGTTGATGGGAAGATGCACTGCGCTCCGGACCCGGCTCACCAGGATCACCTTGCCCGTGTCCCGGCGCAGAATTCGCACCACGACATCAGGTGTGCGTCCGCCGTCCTGATCGTCCACATCCATGCCGGCTGCGGCGCTTGAACTGATGCCGGGCGCCGAGCTCGAAACGCTGCCGTCTCCGCTTTTCACCGTACCCGACGGCGCCGGCTCACGCGAGTTCGTCACAATGTACTGCTGCGTGGGGTCAACCTCGATCCACTTCAGCGGCCCGGGAAAGGTGAGGTAAGGCTTGAGGTTCAATTTGAGATCGCCTACCAGGATATGGTTCCGGTCGCGCAGCAGAAAATGCCCGTTATTGAGCATCCACAAATAGCGGGCGCGGTCATGCAGCGTCCACACATTTTCGGCTTCCACGGTGCCCTGCGGCAGGTCGAGCAGAACGGCGCGAATCTGCCGTTCGTCTTCTTCGCTGTTCGTGGTGTCGCGATGCAGCAGGCCGGGCACGCGGAAGGTGAACAGCAGCTTGTCTTCGCCAATGAAATCGAGCGAGGCCATGGTGTTGCGCGCGCCCAGGTAAATGGGGCCAGGCGGCGAGAAACCCAGCGGCTCAACCGGAATAGACCATTTGGGTGGGATGGAGGGGTCGGGAAGGAAGTGACTGGGGATCAGCCGCTCCTTGACCTCAAGGCGAGGGTGACCCTGGCCGGCAGCCTGGGCGGCTGCTGAACGCAAATCGAGCAGGGACAGGAGCGCGGCGGAGAAGAAAAGGGCCGCGCTCGCGTAAGAGACCTTCGTTCGCTGCCGCTTGCTCATCGTCTTGTATTCTCGCCGATTTGGGCGGGATGTGAGTAATGAGATCCAAAACCGTCCCTGTGTGCGAACCTAAAGACGGATGCCAATCAGCAGAAAAGAGTCGCCCGCCAATCACGGCAGCGGCCGTCAATTCAGATTTTTCGGTTACGGGGCCTGCGCGCTGGCCGGTACCCTTTGGGGTACCGGATTCTATTTCGGCAGGCTTGCGCTCGACGAAATGAGCGTGGAGCACATGGTGCTCTACCGCTTTCTGTTTGCCTCGCTGGGCATGTTGCCCGTGGCCCTCGGCAATCGCGTTCGTCTTACGGCTGCCGAAATTCGCCTGCTGCTGCTGACCGCGGCTTTCGGCGTCCCCATCCAGTTTTTGCTGCAGTTTCACGGGCTGGTGCGGACCACGGTAAGCCACGCCGCGCTGATGGTGGGCGCCATGCCGGTGCTGCTGGCTGCGGCCGCGGCCCTCTTCGCCGGCGAGTCGCTCGACTGGTTCGGGTGGCTCGCGCTGTGCGGCTCAACGGCCGGGGCGGCCCTGGTGGTCCTGGGCGGGAGCCACGTTACCGCGGGCCGCGAAACACCCACCTTCACCGGCGACTTTCTGGTGATTCTCTCGCTCTTCACCGCGCTGGCCTGGGTTCTGCTGAGCAAGAAGCTGATGGAGTCGCACCGGCCGATCGTGGTAACGGCCTATACCATTCTCTGCGGTACGGCGATGCTCATCGTGATGGATTTCGGCCCCTGGGCGCTTTCGCCCATCACTCACTTTCGAGTGGCCTTGCCGCCGTTTGTGCACGTCAGCGCAACCGCCTGGATCGCGCTGGCCATCAGCGGCGTTTTATGCACGGCAACCACTACGCTGCTGTGGAACTGGGGTATCCATCACGTGCCAGCTTCGCGCGCCGGAGTCTTTCTCAATATCGAGCCGGCCCTCGGCTCCATTCTCGGCGTCGAGCTGCTGGGCGAAAAGCTGGGGCCATACGCATGGTTTGGAGGAGCGCTGATCCTGGCTGCGGCTGTTGCGCTGACGACCCGCGGCAACGAGCCGCAGCCGGAGGCGATTCTGGAGTAGCTGGGAACCGGCGGTGCCATTCGGGCCGTGGGCCGGCGCCAACCCACAGGCCCCTGATGTACCCCGTCCGCCCCGCAGGCATCCGCGCATTTGATCCCCCTCTTGAATTCTCTTGACTCTCGCCACCACGAGGCGCATTATGCTGCGAAGCCGCCCCCGGCCCCAAAATCCGGGTGCGGATTGGAAGGTAATCCCCGCTTCTCTCCGCGCTTCGACGCATAGGCTGAGTTGTTCGCCTACGCCTTCCTCACATTCTTCCTCAGCATGGGCCATCTTCTTCTGCGGTTGGGCTATCGTTTTCTGCACTCACAGGAGGGACACCATGAGAAACACCTTCGCACTGTTTGGACGCGGGGCTAAACACTGGCCGCTGGCGGTGCTATGTCTCTTGATCGTCATTTCAGCGAGACCCGCCCACGCCAGCAACTACTCGTGTGGGAATCCCAGCACCGGTCATTGTTACGGATACACGCACTGGCAGGAGCAGCCGCAGTACTTTGGCTCCTACACCAGCATCCTGCAAATCGCCATGAACTGCCCCAGCAATTGCGGCGGCTTCATCAACAACGAGATGTGGCTGGGAGATGACCACAGTCAGGCCTGCCTTTCCAACGGATTCGGGGCCTGCTGGGTCGAAGCAGGCTATCACGCCTTCCCGGGCGAAGGGAATCCCTACTACTTCTGGGCAGATAGCCGGCCAATGACTTCAAATACTTACAATAATCACTTCCTCAATCAGGCTGACGTCGCCGACTTTACCCACTTCATGATCATTCTCGATGCCCGCGGAGGCCCCGGCGTCTATCAGGTCTGGATCTATAACGACAACCTGAGCGTGCTCTTTAACGGCGCATCCACCAGCAACACCATGACGGCGAACGAAATCGACATCGGTACCGAGCTGGCCGGCACCACCGGCGCCTCTGCCGCGCCCTCCCAGTTTCAGCAGAACTTCTGGGCCGTCTCGCCGCTGACCTCCCAATACATCTTCTGGTACAACACCGAGGTCGATAACGGTGCCGTCACCAGCCAGGCGCCTCCCAATGCTTCATGGTTGATTCCCGCCTCGCTTTCTGGATCCAATGGCGGAATATTCTCAACCAACTGCTGCCAATAAGGCGCCCATTCAGTGAGTCACTGGAGCCTGTTGCCAAATTTCCCCGCGCGGAACAGTGGATCACGGGCTCTAAGCAAGAAGGAGAAGCTCGATGCGCATCCAACCTCTCGCCGCCATCCTCCTCGCCGCCGCGGCCGGCGCCTTCGCCGGCTGCCACAGGCACTCCCCCGAGCAGCAGAAGATCGCCATGCAACTGCCCCAGGGAACGCCCATGCACCCCCACGGCATCCCTGCCCTCAAGGTCAAGCCGGGACCGCAGCCCTTCACCCAGGCCGACGTCGCCGCTTTCTTCGCCACGCATAGCTTTCTCCTCGACCAGCCAGACCCCAACCAGATCCACGTATCCAATCTCGAGTTCATCACCGCTGCGCAGGCCCGAGACCGCCTGCAGGGAGAATCCACCGGCCTCGACGACAGCGCGACCGTCGGCTTTGTCACCCTCACCGGAACCTTCACGTTCTCCGGTCCAATGGCCACGAAGACCGCCACCTTTTCCAGCGCCTATGCCATCTTCAGTGCGTCAACCGGAGCGCTGATCATGGACGGCAGCCTCGAACCGGGCAAAGGAGGCGGCGCAAACACTCGGTAACTCCGCGAGTCACATCACTCCGCACAAAGCGTGCGAACACCTGTTGCGCTCCCGCGCGGATGCATAGGTGGAGTTCCTTGGCCGTCAGCCTTTACTGTGCCGGAGCGTCTTGTGCTGAACGTCAGAGATCGTCCCGTTCGAGCCCACGGCTTGCAACATGAATTCACGCGGTCAAAGTCATGGCTGCCGCAAGCGCCCTGGGGTTTGCCGCGTTTTCCTTGGGAACCGGCCCTATCCCACTTCCATTGACTCGATTTCCGATTCTCTGCGTCAAACTTCATATGCCGGGCGGGCCCGACGGCCCGCATCGGCGCTAACCGTCTCAAGGAAGAGATCAACTTCGAAAAGTATGACTGCAGCAAGTGCCGCCACCGCGACGGAAAACAATGCAATGCTCCGACGCGGCAAAGCCCGCGACTTGGCCGAAATCTTCATCGCCTATGCCCTGATCATGATGGTCATCTGGACGCCGCGCGCCGCGCAGCGCGTCCTCTGGTGGGTGGCGGCGGCAGGCGTGGCCGCCATCATCTGTCTCTCGTTCGACGGATGGGCCGCGGCGGGGATGCGCGCGGCAAACTTCTGGCGTTCGTCCTGGATCGTGGGTGCAGCCCTTGCCCTGTCCGCCGCCGCAATACTGGTGGCCGCGCGACTGGGCACGCTGCACATGCCGCGCACCGTGCTCGCCTTTGTCGGCACGTACGTCGCATACGCCATCTGGTCCGCAGTGCAGCAGTTCCTGTTGCAGGGGATGTTTCTGACCCGGTTCCTGCGGGTCATTCCGCGCGCCTGGCTGGCTGCGCTGGCTGCAGCGGGGCTCTTTTCAGCGGCCCACCTGCCCAGCCCGTTTCTCGCCCCCATCACGCTCGTCTGGGGCTTCGCCGCGTGCCTGTTGTTTCTCCGCTACCGCAATCTCTATCCGCTGGCGCTGGCCCACGCCATTCTTGGAATCACCATCGCCATCACGGTTCCCGGCACGTTCGACCACAACATGCGCGTCGGCCTCGGCTACCTGACCTACAATTCGCACCATCCGCATCATCGCCACTTGCCGGTGGTTCAGCCCTCACCGAAGGAATAGACCCGAACCCCAACCGAACCAGGCCCTACCGCAGCCACAGCGACCAGATGGCATCCACTGTTGCGTGGGTCACGGCCGAGGCGCCCACGCGCCGGTCGCGCCGCCACGCGCGGCCGTAAAACACGCCGGCGATGGCGGCCATCAGCACGTAGCGCCAGTTGAAGGAGGTGGTCCGCTTGTTGAAGTGGGCCAGGCCGAAGAGCGCGGCAGTGAGAAAAAGTGCCGCGTTTCGCCCCAGTCGCCGTTCCAGCAGATTCTGCAGCCAGCCGCGAAAGAACAGCTCCTCGGGTACGGCAATGAAGAAAAACGTGAACACCCACGCGCCCCCGATCGGCATCAGGCCCGGCCACGCGTTATGCATGTGCAGGAAGCCCAGGCCCAGCCCCAGCAAGAGCCCAATCGGGGTATAAAACGCGGCTTCGCGCAGGCCGGTTGCCAGGTCGCGCCAGCGCAGCCGCAGGTTAAAGCCCGTCCCTTCGAGATCGCGCACCAGGACAAACCCGTAGATCCCCGCGTCGAGCAGCAGAATTTTATTGAAGATTGCCAAGTGCGCCGGCCAGGCCGATTCAAACCAGCGCAGATCGACGGCGAGGCCCAGGACGGCAAGCACCACGAACTCGCGCCAGCTTCCGCGCTCGCGCAGCTCCCATTGCGCCTCCGTGTCTCGCTCAGCGCCGTAACCGGCCGGCGCGGCCTGCCTGACCAGCGCCGCAATCGCCACCGGCAGCGCGGCGTAAAGCGCGAACCATCCCCACTGGAACTTCCCCGCCGCCCCCGCCACCAGCGCGTAGGGCACACACAGCAGAACCGGAGCCGCAGTCTGCGCCCAGGCCGGCAGCGCCCGCACGCGTGCGCCCGTCGCGCCACCCCAAAACGCGGCAGCGAGATAGGGAATGAGCAGCAGAACTGCCGCGGCAACGTTAGCCGGCGTCACAAACTCCATCCATCCCATTTTGCTCCCCAGGGACGGCGCCTGTGCAGGTATCCGCCCAGCCGACCGGGTCATTGCCCCTCCCGGGCGCTCAACTTTTTCTGCGCCCGTCCGATGAATAAGCGAGAGGGGGCACTATGCCGCTTTTGACCTGGAATGACAGTCTTTCAGTAGGGGTGGGGTCTATTGACAGTCAGCATGCGGTGCTGGTGGGCATCCTGAACGATCTATACGACGCCATGATGAAAGGTCATGCAAGAGACGTGACCGGGCCTCTGCTTCGAAAACTCATCAATTACACGCGCGATCACTTTGCCGCCGAAGAAGCCATGATGGCTTCGGCAAAATACACCGGGTTGGCAGGCCATCGATATGAGCACCAGGTCCTGACCAAACAAGTGAGCGACTATGCCGCGCGATTCGAGCGCGGCGAGTACACGGTCAACATCGACCTGCTCAAGTTTCTGCGCAACTGGCTTACCAATCACATTCAGCATTCCGACAAAAAGTACGGTCCCTGCCTGATCCAGCATGGGACTCATTAAAAGCTGTTCCTGAGTCGGGAAGTCAGCGTTTTGCCATGCACCCGGCGGCAGCCTGTGGAAGCGGCAGCCTGTGGAAGAAGCGGCCCGAAGAAGAAGCAGCCTGAGGAATCGGTATCGACGGTGTCTAGCTCTCGAACGAGAGCTGCGCTGAGCCAAGCAGCAGCGCCGGAGGCCTGGCTTCGCTGGCCAGATCGTATACCAGCCGCTCCAGCACCAGCCGCTTGTCGGGCGGGGAACTGCGCAGCTCAAGGTCGGCGCGCGCCACGAGACGCAGCGCGCGGGTCAACTCGCGCCGGTTCTTGTAGCGCCGCGCCTGTCGGATCAGGTCGTCGGCAGCGAAGGGCGGAATCCTGAATCCCTGCCACAGTGCCTGCCATATCGCGCGCGTGTCGCGCACGTTTTTCTCCAGAATCACCAGCATCTGGCGGAAGGTGCGCGCCAGCATGTAAAGGTGCCCGATGGCCGCATCTTCACCGGCGTCAGAGCTGTTCAGCAAACCGTGCAGCAGCGCCAGCGCCCGCACGCGGTCTTTGGCGCTGATGGCGTCGGTGAGTTCGTAGAGCGAGCGCTGCTTGGCGCCCAGCACCATGGTCTCCACATCGCCCAGCGTGATGCGGCCACGGCCCGTCGCGTAGAGCAGCAATTTTTCGAGCTCCGACGAAACCAGCATCATGTCCGCGCCCAGCGAATCTACCAGCTCGCGCGCTGCGTCGGATTCGAGCTTCACGCCGGCGGCCTGCGCTGTGGCCACGGCCCAGCGCATCGCGTCCTCGTCGCTCACGCGTGCCAGCTCAACCATGCCGCAGTGCGCGCCCAGCGTCTCCTGCAGGCGTTCAAAGCGGTTTTTGTCATCCATCTCCATGCGTCGCGTGTCGTTGGTGATGCGCAGAAAATCGGCAACAAAGATCAGCAGCGCCTGCGGGTTCGGAGATTTGAAATAGCGGTCGAGAGCGGCGAACTCCTCCTTTTTTGCGCCGCGCGTGTAAAGCTGCCGCACGCTGCGAATGAAGATCACCTGAAAGGGCGCCATCAGCGACGGCGTTTGCGCGCGGTCCAGCACTTCAAAGATGGTTGTGTTGGCCAGATCGAGATCGGAAAGGCAGAAATCGCGGAGATCGTCGGGGACAAAGGTTTTGAGCACGACTGCGCGGCAGCGGTCGAGAAGAAAAACTTCGTCGCCGGCCAGCAGGTATCCAGGGCGAAGCGAGCCCGGATTCGCCGCAGCCGCTTCAATCTCGGCCACAAAGCGCGATACGGCTGAGAAGCCGGCGCCCCAGCGCGGCGTGCTCATGCGGGCACCCCGCTCGAGGCATTGTAGATGGTCGTTACCCTCATCCGGCTACAGGATAACTTGGCTGGCGTGCGCGGGCCAGTGGAAAGCCGGGTAGAGATTGAGGTCGCGAGCCATGTTCGCAACCTACGCCGCTTGTTCGCTGGGGCGGCTCAGGTTGTGTTCGCCGTCGTTACCCAAGACTATTTCAGGGCGGAATAGTCCGTGGGACGCATGTACACCAGATCCACCTGGTAGATTCCATTCGCCTGCTGAATCAGAGGCGCTGCGGCCTTGAAATAGGGCTGAAACTCAGGGTCGGCATGCAACGCGTTCCAATTGGCCTCGGCGGTGTCGCGGCTGGGATGATCCAGGACGTATACAAACGTGTTATCCCAGGCAGGGTCATTTCCCTCCGGAACCCAATAGCCAACGGCATTGAGACCATGCCTGGCTTGCAATTTCGAGACGTCGCGGAAGACTGACTCGAGAGCCGGAGCCTTGCCTGGCAATGCGTGATAGATCATGAGCTGATAAACATGGTCAGAAGCGGCTTTTACGCGATCGCCACGGGTCACACCCGCGTGAAACGCTGCGCCGGCAAGGAAAGACATCAAAATGACGCACGGTAGAACCGCGGCCTTGATCGCTCTGCGGCAGAAGACTACTGAATCGAATCGCATCCTGTTTGCCTCCACTCGAATCCTGTTCAAACACGGGGCATTTTCGCGCTGGCGCGCGGCCATTTCAGTGAAGGATATATCGAGTATCGAGCGGGTGTGAAGCAGATCGCGCATGCCCTAGCAAAGTGATGCCTCAATTGGAGGGTTGTTCAGTGGTAGCTGTCGCTGCTTCGGCCAGCGCCGTTACCTCGGCCGGAGGGGGAGCTTGTTCAGCAGCCCTTGGCTCGGCCTTCTTCGACGACGCCGTCTTCTTTACCGCGGCCATCTTTGCTGTTTTCTTCGCGGGCTTCTTTGCTGATTTCGCAGCGGCTGCGCCCAGCAGCGGCGCCCAGCGCAGCTCCGGCACGTGCGGCGCAATCCGGGCCTTGGCAATGGCAAGGTCGGCCATGGCATTCACAATCCACTCGAAATTCGCTTCGCCCACCGAGTGCAGGTCGGCATCGGGCGCGGGATTCATGAAGTCGATGGCGTAGGGGATGCCGTTCTCCACGGCGAACTCCACCGTGTTCAGGTCGTAGCCCAGGGCCCGGCACAGCTTCAGGCAGTCCTGCTCGATGCGCCTCAGCAGCAGACGGGCGGCGACGCCCTTCGCGGTTTGCTGCACGTACCGCTCGGCGTGCGGCTTGCGCGGGTCGTAGGGCATAATGTGCACCTTTTTCTGTCCCACCACGTAGCAGCGGAAGTACTCGGTAAAATCGACGGCCTTCTGATACATCATGCAAAGGTCGCGCGACTGGTCGTAGGCCTTGAAGAACTCCTCGCGATTGTGAATGTGGTGCACGTCGCGCCAGCCCCCGCCGTCAACCGGCTTCATAAATCCATGCTCGCCCACGTAGGCAAAGACCGCGTCCCAATCGAGCGGATACTCAAGGTTGCGCATGGAGCGGTCGGTGGTGCCCTCGGGGTGCAGCTTGTGGGGCAGGATCACCGTGGGCGGCACGGCCACGCCCAACTTGCGGGCGAGCGTGTAATTGAAAAACTTGTCGTCAGCCGACCACCAGAAGGGATTGTTGATAATGATGGCGCCGTTGATGGCCGCGTGTTTGAGGAACGCGCGATAGAAGGGAATGTCGTGCGATATGCGGTCCACAATTACCGAGTAGAGTGGCGGCTTGTCGAGCGCAACCGCCCCGGTGAGCACAAACTCGGCCTCGACGCCTTCGATGTTGCGCGC
>DATJSB010000266.1:0-4791 GCA_035504315.1 Occallatibacter sp. | reverse complement strand
GAATCTCACGTCCTAACCCCTAGACGATAGCGCCACTATTTTCAACAACTTAAGGTAAATCGAGGGTCGAAATACTGCTGGTAAGGCTACTAGGAAGCTTGCTTTCCGCTCGGTGCGATGCCAAACGTGCTACTTTCGGCTGCCTATAAGGCGCTGGTCAGAGTCTGGATGCAAGTGACATCTCATCAGTCACTTGGAAAGACATCGCGTGGCAATCCCCTCCCGTTCGGGCCAAGTTCAGTATCGCCGAATCGAGCGAAAAGGGCAATTCCTCACTAGATTTGAGAGCTTAGGGGAGGTGGTTAGGTTCTAGCCCTTATAGGAGTATTCCCGCTGTTTTGGGAGGTATGGCGAGCCGATTCTCTCCAGTGAAACTGTTGACCCACGGATTCCGCAGAGCAGCGATTGGTCATTTGGGGTGCGCAGTGTCGCTGATAATTGCAGATTGGGTGCGTCATCGGAGGCTATCGTTGCCATGTCACAATCGGGTCGTAAACTCACGTTGGAAGAGCGAGTCGCACGTGCTGCGGAAACCGCTTTGTCGCGTCAGCAATACGTCAGCGCCATTGATGTGCTGTGCGGAATGGGACTCCTGTTGCCCACGCACGTCGATTCCTGGCGCAACGGGCGGGTGGATTACCTGGAGTGAGCGATTCAAGGAAACCTCCACAAGATTTCTTCTTCCTTGGAAATATTCCGGCGTTGGGCTCGGGAAAAAGGCCTGAAGCCAAGTGAAGCCAGCTACGTGCGTAGAGCGCGGTCAGGGACCATTCCTTTGCAATTCAGCAAGAGCGGAGACCCAGTGATCGAGAAGAACTACTCCACGCACTACATATCGCCCGCGCTGTCTGAGCGCAAGCTAGAGAAACTCCAGGAAAAACAGAATCGCGCTCCACGGCTAGTCGTAATTGAGATTCTCCGCGACGCGCAGTGCTCAGAGTGCTGCGCGGAGTTGGTCGAGGGATCGTTTCTTTTGATGGAAGCCGGGGAGCTGCTCTGCTTGGCGTGCGCCGGTTTCGGCGACCTCGAGTTTCTTGCCGCGGGCGACGTGGCCTTGACGCGGCGGGCAACGAAGCATAGCGCGCGAAACGCCGTGGTGGTCCGCTTTAGCCGTACCCGAAAACGCTACGAGAGACAGGGTATCCTCGTCGAGACATCGGCCTTGGAAAAAGCCGAGCAGGAATGTGCAGAAGATGCGGATGAAAGGGCCGCTGGCCGCGCGCGCGAGGCCGTCCGACGGCGCGAAGAAGACCGCAAGCTGGTTACTCGCATGGCGAAACAGATCGGGGCTTTGTTCCCCGGCTGCCCAGCTCATGAACTCGCGGCAATCGCCGAACATACCGCCGCCAGGGGAAGCGGGCGAGTCGGGCGGACAGAGGCGGGCAGGAATCTAGAGGAGCACGCTTTGACTGCGGCAGTGGTCGCAGCGGTCCGGCATAACCATACCGAGTACGACAAACTTCTGGAACGAGGAGTGGACCGCGCTACAGCCCGTGAGACCGTCCGCGATAAGATCGACGAGATTTTGGCGGCTTGGCGAGCGCAGGACCGCTCTGACCTTTGAACTGTGGACCCCGGCGTGTTGTACGCTCCTAAAGAAGGGACCTCTCCATGCTGATTGAACAGCAAATCGCCGCGCGGCAGGAAAGGGCCGCGGCGGCTCCGTTGAAGATCTTGAAACGGCCCGCAGCCGGGCCTTATGGCGATTACAGTGTGAAGTCGGCCAGCGGGCGGACCTATAAGTTGGCGATTCGCGGCCTGGGGCTTTTTGAGAATTATTGCTCGTGTCCGGATTTCGCGATAAACACGCTGGGAACCTGCAAGCATGTCGAAGCGATGCTTCTGCAGCTCCGGAAGCGCCATCAGAAGACGCTGGAAACCGGGAAGTTCAAGCGCACGCGTGCTTCGATTTCGCTTCAATATGGGAACGCCATCGAAGTGCGGCTGCGCATGCCCGCTTCGCCGTCTCCTGCGCTCTTGTCGCTCGCGGCGGAATACTTCGACGCCAACGGTTTTCTGCGTCGCGAGCGTTATCTGCGATTCTCCGAGGTGCTGGAGGCGCTGCGCAAAGCCGACGGCCAGGCGGTCATCTACAGTGACGTGCTGGATTACATCGATCGGGAAAATGAGCTGGCCGAAGGTCTGGAACTGGAGCGGAAACTGCTTGCTAAATTAAAGCGCGGACAGGATCCGACCGCGGGCATATTGAAAACCAAGCTTCTGCCCTATCAGGTGCGTGGCGCAGTGTTTGCAGCTTGTCGCGGGCGTGCGGTTCTGGCGGACGATATGGGGCTTGGCAAAACAATTCAGACACTGGCCACGGCCGAACTCTTGCGTCAACGGCGGGGCATCGAGAGAGTGCTGGTGATTGCGCCGGCCTCGGTCAAATACCAGTGGAAGACGGAGATCGAGAAGTTCACCGATCGCTCGGTGAGGATCGTCGAAGGCCTGTTGCCGCAGCGCCGTGCGATGTATGCCACCCCGGAGTTTTTCACTCTCACCAATTACGAGCTGGTTCTCAAAGATATTCGATACATGCAGGACCTGCGCCCGGATCTGATCGTCCTCGACGAGGCGCAACGAATCAGAAACTGGACCACCGCGACAGCGCGCACGATCAAGCAATTGAAAAGCCGCTACGCCCTGGTGCTTACCGGTACGCCGCTTGAAAACAAACTTGAGGAGCTGTTTTCCGTGGTGGAGTTCGTCGATGGCCGCAGGCTGGGGCCGGCTTTCCGCTTCGTTGACGAGCACCGTGTGGTGGATGAGAAAGGCCGTCTGACTGGCTATCGCGGCCTGGATCAGATTCACGAGCAGTTGGCCCCAATCCTGCTGCGTCGCACGCGCCCGGAGGTGCTGAAGGACCTGCCCGAACGAACCGACAAGGTTCTCCGCGTGCCGTTGACCGGCGAGCAGGCTGAACCATACTACGAGCAGAGTGACATGTTGGCGGCGCTCATGCGCAAATGGGAACGCCAAGGCTGGCTCTCCGAAATCGATCAAAAGCGCATTTTATGCTACATCCAGAACATGCGCATGTTGTGCAACTCGACATTCCTCTTCGACAAGCAGACGCATCATTCGCCCAAGCTCCAGGAATTCCGCGAGATCATGACCGACTTTGTCGTGGGCGAAGAACGCAAAGTGGTGGTGTTCAGCGAGTTTGAACGGATGACCTATCTGGCAGGCGAGGAGTTGCGTAAGCTGGGCATAGGATTCGTGTCGCTTCATGGTGGCGTGCCATCGCGAAAGCGCGGTGCCTTGATCGAGCAGTTTCGCAGCGATCCGGCCTGCAAAGTTTTTCTCTCTACCGATGCGGGAGGCGTGGGGCTCAACCTGCAAGCGGCTTCGGTGGTGGTAAACTTCGAGCCTCCGTGGAACCCGGCCCGCCTTGAGCAGCGTATCGGGCGGGTGCATCGGCTGGGACAGTCGCGCCCGGTGCACGTGATTCACATGCTCACGGAGAAGAGCATCGAGGATCGAGTGTGGGAGACGCTGGCCTTGAAGAAATCTTTGTTTGCCGGAGTCTTCGATTCACCCACGGACGAGGTGAGCTTCGCCAAGCTGGGCCGCAAGACGATGCTACAGGCTGTGAAAGAGATTTTCGCCGAACAACCGGGACGGCCGAAGCCGGTAATTGATCACGCTCCGGCCGAGGCGGTTGCTCTTCCGCAGGACGTGCAGACGCAGTCCGCTGGTTTAGCGGGTGCAACGGTACGAGTGCCTGCAGGCACTCGTCCTTCACCTCCGGCAACTCCCGGCGGCAACGGCGTCGAACTTGCCGCGGCCTCGTTCATCGAGGCTGGTCTGAAATTGATCGAATCGATTGCCACGGGCAGCACGGCGGCGCGTTCCACGGCCGCTCCCGCACCCCGCCCGGCTCAAGTGTTGCCCACCCTGTTCACGCGCGATGCCCGGACGAACCGCCCGGCATTGACCATCCCTCTCCCGGATTCAGTGACCCCGGAGAGGCTCACCAGCGCGTTTTCGGCTCTGCTGAACATGTTCGGACAATCCGTCAGCGCAACTGCCACTCCAAAAAGCCAGAGTTGACCGGCATCAACCCAAGAATAAGTTCGCCGCCGTGCAACCAGTGGTCAAAATCATGCCCTGGTAGAAGGTTCCAATCAGACGAAGTGAGCGGGAACTGGGACGGCCTGGGAAACGGTTTGGCTACGAGTGTGAGACTTAAAGAAAGGACAGCCGGTCAGTCGCCTGGTCGATTGCGTACCCGGATTTCCTGTCCCGTTTCGAGTAGCCTGCCTGCAGATGAGCGATGGCAGCCATATCTATCTCGGACTTTCCGAGCGGGACGAGCTGAGGGTGTTGACGAAACTCCGCTTTCGCTTCCTTCTTCTGTGGCTGTTGGTCGTACTTTTGGGTTTCGGCATCGTATTCCTTACCACCCGGCGCATGCTCAGCCATGTCCGCAAGATCACTCGGGCGGCTTCGAGGATAGGTCACTCCGGTCTCAATGAGCGGGTCCCGGCAACACGCCGCAACGACGAGGTCAGCCAACTGGCCCACACGCTTAATCGCATGCTCGATCGCATTGAAAGCTCGATGCATCAGCTGCACACCATTACCGATGCGTTGGCACATGACCGTATCCGTCAGACCAACGCACGCTTTCATAAGGCGAGGTTAGGTGTTGGACTTGATGTATGAGTGAAGCAGGGGTGGTGCGGAGGCGGCGCAGTCATTCTGAGGTCGAGGCGCTGGTTTCCGAATTTGAAGCCAGTGGATTGCTGCGGGAGGCATTTTGCCATCAACGCGGCCTGGCAGTGGGAA
>DATJSB010000265.1:0-30594 GCA_035504315.1 Occallatibacter sp. | reverse complement strand
GTTCGCCTCAAGGTCGGCTTTCCAGATGGTGGCGCGGCAACCGGGGCACTTGATCCACAGACCTTCGGTGCGCACGTTCCTGGCCGCGCCCTCGCCGTTACTTCCCGGGCCGGGCTCGGATTCGAACTCGCCGCCTTCACGCTTGAACCACGACATACCGAACCCAATTGTAAATGGCGGGCGCACCTCGAGAGCTGGACAAATCCATTGTCCTGTCTTGCAATCCTGTCCCACGCTACCCGATAGCCGTCTCCTCGGAGCTTCAAAGCGGCAAGTGCAATTGGAACCCGCAAGCAAAGAAGTGGCTATTGCGTTTCCGGGTGATTTCGTTATAAGGGAGGAATGCTTTCTTAACTCCGTTACTGCTTAGAGCCCTGATCGGAAGGATGGTTCAATGTTTGAGTTCTCGCGCACAGTCGTATCGATGAGCACGGCGGGCCTGCTTGTCATCGCAGCCGGCATCGTGGCGCGCCGTCATGATCTCAAGGGTGCTTCATTGCCAGATCGTGCCATTCCGCTGGGGCGGGTCTTTGTCGCGGCTTCGCTGGCCACCTTTGGCGCGCTGCATCTGGCATCGGCACGCGGCCTCTCGTCGATGGTTCCCAAATACATGCCGTGGCCGTTGTTCTGGGTTTACCTGGTCGGCTTCGGACTCATCGCCACGGCGTTGAGCCTGATCTTCGATAAAGCCGTTCGCTGGTCGGGTCTGATGTGCGGCGGCATGTTTCTTTTATTCGTCGCAATGTTGGACCTTCCGGCCATAACCACGATGTTTCATGATCGCTTTGGCGCCGCGCTCTTCGTCCGCGAAATCTCATTCGGTAGCGGGTTGATCGCGCTCAGTGCCAGCATGGGCGAACCAACGCGTGGCAAATCGCGGATGGTTGCGATATGCCGCACCGTCTTCGGCCTGGTTGCAATCTTCTACGGCGTTGAAACTGTCCTGCATCCCGAGTTCCTTCCCGGAGTGCCGTTGGAGAAAGTCACACCCGCATGGGAGCCGGCGGCGCGCCTGTGGGGATACGCCATCGGCGCATTTCTGTTGGTGTGCGGCGCTTTTATTCTGGCAAATCGATGGGCCAAGAAGGCAGGCGCGTGGCTGGGCGTCGCCATCGCAGTTGCGGTGATTGTCGTCTATCTGCCGATGCTGGGACCGGCGCATGGAACCGATCAGATGGTCGAGGCGCTCGACTACATCTTCGATACGCTCCTCTTCGCCGGAACAGCGCTGATTCTCGCCGAGGGGATAGGCCGCGTGCAGCCTGAGTAAAGCCTCGCGCTCATTTCCCCGGCTCTTCAGCGGCGCCGCGCAGATACGCATCGTCGCCGTCAATCCAGTCCTGGCGCGGCGGATTGAAAATATCGAGCGCCACCGAATCCTCGAGCGCCAGCACCTCGTGCGGGGCGTTGGGCGGAATGCAGAGAATCTCGCCTTCGCGCACCATCATCTCGCCCTCTTCGAGCACGAACTTGAGCGCGCCTTCAACCACCTGGCTTATCTGCTCATGAAAGTGCTGGTGCAGTGGAACTCGCGCGCCCTTCTTCAGCTCAATGCGCGCCAGCATGGTTTTCACGCCGGTCAGATACTGCCGGTTCACCAGGGGATTCATCGCTTCGGCCTGAATATCTGCCCAGCGATAATGTGTGCTCTTGGCCACGGTTTTATTTGACCTCCCGTTGTTCTGTCAGGCGACCCGGCCGGTGGTTCCGGATGGCCGCAATCAATCGTTTGTCTTCATCGCGCAATCAGTATTCAATTCCGCGCTGGGCCAGAATCCCTTTCTGGTAAGCGTGCTTCACCTCGCGCATCTCAGTCACCGTGTCCGCCAGCTCCACCAGCAGCGGGTGCGCATTACGCCCAGTCAGGATCACGTGCACCATCTCCGGCTTATCCCTGAGCGCCTCGGCTACTAACGCAGGGTCGAGCATGCCGTAACTGATGGCGTAGTTGATCTCATCCAGCACCACCATGTCCCATTCGCCTGAGTTAATGGCCTCGCGCGCCTCGGCCCACGCCGCCTCAACCAGCCTGATGTCCTCAGGATCGGTCTCGGCGCCTCCGATCTTCACGAATCCGCGCCCCATCTGCTTCATCACGAAGTTCTGCCCGAAGGCTTGAACCGCGTCGAGCTCGCCATAATGCCACGAGCCTTTCAGGAACTGCAGCACCAATACGCGCATGCCATTCCCAACCGCACGCAGCGCGGTGCCCAGAGCGGCCGTAGTCTTGCCTTTGCCCGGGCCGGTGTTGATGAGAATGAGTCCGCGACGAGTGTCGGTCATAACAGAGAAAAGAGAACAGAGAAAAGTGAACGGTGGATTGTGAACGAGGGGCAGAGTGAAAAAGTGAAGCGGTGAAACACGGGACAGACTATTTGCCCCGTCCATTGCACCTGCAATTATCGCCCACCGCGGCCTTGCTTCGAAAAATCTGGCGCTGCACTTTTCCTTTGTCTACAAGTTTCAGCAATTGCGCGCTCCGACCGCTGTTATTCCTTTTCTCTTATCTCTGTTCTCTTCACTGCCGGTGGTACGGATGACCGGAGAGAATCGTAAACGCGCGGTAGATCTGCTCCGCGATCACCAGCCGGGCCAGCGCATGAGCCAGGGTCATGGGGCCGAGCGAGAGCTGCATCGATGCGCTCTTGCGCGCGTCATCTGACCATCCGTCCGCGGGACCGACGGCAAAGACCACGTGCTGCGCGCCGTCGTCGCGTACCCGGCCAAGCCACGCGGCCAGTGCCTCTGACGACATCTGTTTTCCGCGCACATCGAGCAGCACCATCATTGCGGCGGTGCGGCCCTTCTGTTTGCGCAGCCACTCAAGGAGTGCACCCTCGGTTTTGAATGCCTGCGCGCTGCAGGGTGCGTAGACAGAACAGCGCTCCAGATAGTTCTGGGTGAGCGCCTCGAACTCGTCTTTTCGTCCGCCCAGCGAGCCGATGTGAGCCAGGGTGAGCTGCATCCAGAGGAGGATACCGCAACGCACCGCAAACCGCCCGGCCTCACCCACTGGAACCCCGCGAAAACCGCAGTTCCAAAATGGGGCGTCACGGCGTCGAAGCGACTCGGGGCTACACCTTTTGGGGCAGAATCTAACCCGTTTTTGCAATATCGTGAATCCCACATACGGATTTCCATATTCCGGCCGCCAAATCCGGACACTCAGCCTTAGATAAGTCACATTATTTCAACGGCGTGACCATTATTTCGCACCGCTCCCAAATTGGCACCGCTCGTGCTAGTTAAGCTGCTGCAACCACCATTGTCTTGATGAAATCCCCCCACGAAGCTCACGTTCCGACGGGGTCAGGACCACGAAAAATCAATTTGCCGGTCGTACCGGTTCAGCCACACTTGAAGGAGTCAATATGAGGTATTTCAGACTGCAGAGCGTCGCCATCGCGTGTAGCCTGCTCATCGCCGGGGCTTTTGTTTGTAGCGTCGCCGTCCATTCCGTATACGCCCAGTCCGACATCTCCGGTGACTTGACAGGAACCGTGACCGATCCCTCCGGAGCTTCCATCGTGGGTGCGACGATAACCGTAACCTACACCGCCACGGGGGCTGTGAGCCAAACCAAGTCCAACAGCACAGGCAGTTTTCGTGTCTCCCTGCTCAAGCCGGGCGCCTACACGCTCAAGGTTTCAGCCCCGGGCTTCCGCGACACCGCCTCCGCGATCGAAGTGAGCGTTGGCCGGGTAACCACCGAAAATATTCGCATGGCCCTCGGCGCCGCGGCTCAAACCGTTGAGGTTTCAGCCAACGAGGAGCTGCTGCAGGTTGAAGACGCCGATGTCTCAACTGCAATCGATCTCGAACAGACACAGAACCTCCCCAACCCCGGCAACGATCTCACCTTCTGGGCCCAGACCAGCCCCGGCGCCATCATGAACACCCAGGGCGGTTACGGCAACTTTGAAGTCTTCGGCCTTCCCGCAACTTCGAACAACTTCACGCTGAATGGCGGCCAGGAAGACGATCCCTTCCTCAACCTGAACAACTCAGGCCCTTCCAACCTGCTGCTCGGCAACAACGACATTGCTGAAGTGAACGTAATCACCAACGCCTACAGTTCTGAGTACGGAACCTTCGGCGGAGCCCAGGTGACCTCAATCAGCCGCTCGGGCGGCAACAAGTTTCATGGCAACGCCAACTACTGGTACAACGGCACCATCTTTAATGCCAACAACTGGCTGTTGAATAATCAGGGCGCAGGGCGCCCCGGCGACGTCGACAACCAGTGGGCGGCTGCTATCGGCGGTCCAATTGTTAAGGACAAGACCTTCTTCTTCGTCGACTACGAAGGCATCCGCTTTGTCACGACGAACACCGGCGGCGTTTATATCCCGAGCCCCTCGTTTGAGACCACAACCCTCGATAACATCCAGAATTCGACCGACTCCGAGGTGGCCAGCGAATACAACTTTTACAAGAACAACATCTTCGGCACCTACAACGCAGCCCCGGGCGCAAGCCACGCGGTTGCAACCTCTGACCCCGATGTTCTGACTTTCGAGTCTGCCAGCAAGCTGGCGCTGCAGGAATGGTTTATGGCCGCCCGCATCGACCAGAACATCGGCGCTAACGACCACGCCTTCTTCCACGTGAAGATCGATCGCGGTCTGCAGCCCACCTATGCCGATCCTCTGACCACCGCATTCGACGCCAACAGCTTCCAGCCCGATTACGAAGCTCAGCTCGGCTATACTCACACTTTCAGTCCCAACATGGTGAACCAGTTCCTGCTGGCCGGCTCCTACTACGGCGCAGTGTTCAAAATGGCCGACGCGAGCGCAGCAAACGCCATATCGCCTGAGACGCTCGACTTCATCGACGGCAGCTTCACCAGCCT
This sequence comes from Occallatibacter sp., assembly GCA_035504315.1. Lineage (GTDB taxonomy): Bacteria > Acidobacteriota > Terriglobia > Terriglobales > Acidobacteriaceae > Telmatobacter. The sequence goes on along the minus strand of DATJSB010000265.1, from coordinate 25,739 downwards.
GAACAACGATGGTTTTGCCTTTCCGCAGGGCCGCAACGTCACCCAGTACCAGGTGCAGGACGACCTGAGCATTACCAAGGGAAAAACCACGCTCAAGTTTGGAGGCTTCTTCAAGCGCGACGATGTCTCCGACTTCGACATACAGCAGTTCACCACGCCGCTGATGTTTACCGAGAAGGATCTTTTGACTGCCTACGGAGAAACCAGCAGCACCTCATCGTTCGCAAACGGAGGCGTCTTTGAGGAGTACTTCAACCGTTACTTGCTTAATCCCGCGGCCGGCGACCAGCCGGTGGGCATTTCGATCCTTGGCGCCTACGCAGAAGCCGACTGGAAGCCGGTTGCGAACTTCCAGATCAATCTAGGCCTCCGCCTCGAAAAAGACTTCGATCCCATCTCGGAACAGAGCAACTTTGTCCGCCTCGACAATGACTTCTTTGACGAGGCCGCCTCGGAAAACACGGTGACCACCCCTTACAACCAACTCATCACCACCAATCACCAGGCGGCCTTTGCTAACTACACGCCGTTCTACTTTGAGCCGCGCATCGGCTTCACATGGTCACCCAAAGAAGGTTCCAACACCGTGGTTCGCGGCGGATTTGGCATGTTCACCGACGTCTTCCCCGGTGTGATTGCCGACAACCTCTTCGGTAACTACCCGCTGACCATTAACGTCAGCACAAAAACTGACCTTAATTGGGAGTGCGGGCTGCCCGGGGGGGTTGCGGGGCTACCCTGCGGACCCGGCTATCCCACGGGATTGCTACCGACTGTGAACCTGACGCAGCCGGGACTTCCCGACAGCGCCACCACGATGGCATCCAACACGGCTGCGAATTATAAGAGCGGCTTCACGAGCAACTACCAAACCCTCGGCGCCGAGAGCGTTTGCACGGCCTGCACCGGATTGAACGCAGGCATGGCGCCGCCCAACTTTACCAATGCAGCCCAGAACATTCATTACCCGACCTACGAGGAGTACAGCCTCCAGGTCGAGCATCAGTTCAGCAGGTCGCTTAGCATGAACGTGGGCTACGTCGGCAATCACGGCACGCATGAGCCGGTTCAGAACGTTGCGTCGAATGCCTACGACGCGAGCTTTGTTGGCTTGCCCACTGCACCTCCGGCTCCCGGATTCGGCTATATGAACCAGATTTACACCGAGGGCATGTCGAACTATAACGGCCTGATCGTGAGCGTGGTGCACCGTTCGCACATCCTCACCCTGCAGGGCAATTACGCCTGGTCGCACACCCTCGACGATGTCTCCAACGGCGGCATCAGTCCTTTCGGGTTCGGCAACGGGAACATCAGCTACCAGATCGATCCCTACAACCTGCGTTACAACTACGGCAACGCCGACTACGACAGCCGGAATGTGCTTAACGGGAACTACCTGATCGACATTCCCCATTGGCGCGGGCCTCGCCTTGCAGTCGACGGTTGGACCCTCTCCGGCACGTTCTTCTACAACAGCGGCTACCCATTCACCCTGGTTGACAGCGCCGCGACGCCGGTCGCCTTTGGCGAGTATTACCCTGATAACACGATTCCGGCCGCCATTGCTCCGGGGTCCGTGACATCGAATCGCTGCGGAATCAACAAGTCGAACCCGACCGCGGTCTGCAGCGCATTTGCCAACGCATTTGCCAATAACGACATCACTCCGGCAACCAGCTTTGGGACCCAGGAGCGCAACCAGTTCCTTGGACCACACTACTTCGATACCGACTTTGGCGTGGTTAAATCCTTCCCACTGGGCGGCTGGGAAGGAGCGAACTTGAAGATCGGCGCCCAGTTATTCAACATCCTCAACCATCCCAACTTTGCGCAGCCAAACGGCGACGTAAATGCGACGGGTTTCGGAAACATCACCAGCATGGCGAATCCACCCACCAGCATCTTCGGTTCGTTCCTGGGCGGCGACGCTTCGCCTCGTCTCGTGCAGTTCAAGGGCGTCATCACCTTCTAGTCGCCTGCGAAAGCCATCAAACCGGCGGGGGAGAGACTCAAATCTCTCCCCCGTTTGAGTTTGGCTTCTTCTCGCCTCAAACCAGCTCTATAGAGGATGTTTGTTCGTCCCTCGTGAGGCTCCGCGGATTGACGCGGAACCTATAGAATTGCCAAACTCAATGCGACAGGTTCCGCTCTCCTTGCGGGACCCGCTTCAGGAGGATTCCCATGACCCGCATACGTCGAATTGGGCCGTCTCTATTGATCGCCGCGGCTTTCGTTCTGCTGTTTGCCTTGCCCACCGCCCCTGCGCAAGAAAAGAGACCCGGCGTAACGGCCGAGCTTACAAGCAAGATTGACACCAAGTCGGCAAAGGTGGGCGACACAGTGACCGCGGAGACAACCGAAAAAACCAAGCTGCAGGACGGCACTGAGATTCCGCGGGGCGCAAAGCTGATTGGCGTCATTACCGACGTGACCTCGGAAAAAGACGGCAACGGCATATCGATGCTCGGCCTCAAGTTCCAGCAGATCGTCGTCAAGCACAACCCGCCTATCGCAATCCATGGAGGCCTGGTGGCCGTGGCTCCCCCGCCCGACGCAAGCGGCGATGTCCCAACAAGCTCCACAGGCGTGCGCAGTCAAGGTTTGCAAACCATGGGCAACTACGGCCACGGCGACGACACCAATGGCGGAATTCCGCCAGGCAGCACTGTAAATGGCGTTGGATTAAGCACAACCATCGGCGCTGACGGAACCACGGAGTTGCAGGGCAGTCACACCGAAGTAAAGCTCGATCGCGGCGCGCGCGTGCGGGTTGCGTTGCTCTAAGATCTGCCCTTCCGGGTGACTGATTTGGCCGCGGCCTTCCTTCCGGCCTTTTTCGCAGCCGGCTTTTTCTTTGCCGGCTTGCCTGCGGCCTTCTTCGCGGCAGCTTTTTGGGGTGCCGTCGCTCTGCTCTTCGCCGCGCCTCCGGCCTGCGCCTTTCCGCGCGCCGCACGCGTCTTTTCCTTGAGCGCGGCCTTCAGTTCCTCATCGAACTCAGCCGGCGTAAGCGGCCGCGCCGACTTGCGCAGACGCTCGATATCGTAAAAAGCGCGCCGCTCTTTCAGGAATACGTGAATCACGAAGTCGACGTAGTCCAGCAGGATCCACTCGCCGTGCCGCCGCCCTTCGACGCTGTGCGCGTATGCGCCATGGTCGCGCTTGAGGCGCAGCTCAATCTCGTCGGCGATGGCGATCGACTGCCGGTCGTTCAACGCCGAGGTGATGAGGAAAAAATCTGCCAGGCCCGAATCGACCGGATCGAGTTCAAGAATCCGCGTGTCCTGGCCCTTCTTGTCTTCGCAGACCGCAGCCGCGGCCTGAACCAATATGCGCGTTTGTTCGTGCGCCGATGTACTTATCATTCGTTCGTGTCAGTCTCCACGCTCAATCCTAGCGCGGCCATTACCCCAACGTAAACATTCCGCGCAGGCGGTCATTCATCGGTAAAGCCCGCGCGTCCTCACGTACCTGGCAACGGCTCCCGGCACCAGGCGTTGGCGTACAGCTTGGCCCCTCCCGGCCCGATCCTGCTTTCTGATGCTGGCACGAATCTCGGTCGCGCTGATCTCGCAATCCAGTCCCGGCAGCAGATAAAACTCTGCACGCTGCCCCGTGCCGTTGCGCACTTCATAGGCGCGTACTTCAACATTTCCGGCCGTCCGGTCGCAGCCGGGAGCAGACTCAATGGTCAGTCCCGCAGGCAGTGCATCCCTCACGATTTCGAGCCTTTCCCCTGGACGCGACGCAACAATCAAAGGCGCCGCAAAAGGGATCTCGCCGGCCCGATGCCACATCTTCAGGTTCAGAAACGAGTCGGCACCCATCAGGAAATACAACCTGCACTCCGGGCCCAGCTCTGCCCGAATGCGCTCCAGTGTCTCGATCGAGTAATTGGGCTCTCCCGATGCATTCGGCGCGTCGGCGAATGAGATCTCAAACCCCGGCTCGGCAGCAATGGCCAGCCGCGTCATCGCCACGCGATCTTCAAAGCTGGCGCTGGACCCGCGGCTCTTCAGCGGTTGCGTTCCCACCGGCGCAAACAGCACCGTGTCCAGCCCCAGGCCCGAGCGCGCTGCGTGCGCCACCGCCAGGTGGCCGAGATGCGGCGGGTCGAAGCTCCCCCCGAAGAATGCAACGCGCCGACCAGCCTGGTTTGCCGCAGACATGCCCACATCCTATCAGCGATCAGGGGCCCAGCCGCTGCGACGAACCAAATCGACCGGGAGTCGTCCGATAAAATCGGACTCATGCGCTATGTCCTCCTCGCCCTCGCGCTCGCCGGGGCCATCGTCTCCGGGTTGGCCCTCCGCGTCCATTACGACACGGGCACCGAGCCATGCTCCATTAACGAACATTGGGACTGCGGCATCGTGAACCACAGCCGTTTCTCGGTCGTTGAGCACGTGCCGGTCGCCGCCATCGGCATCGCAGGTTACCTGCTGCTCGCCGGCCTGGCCTTCGCGCGTTTTCGCTTCCTCAATCTTCTCGTCGCGCTCGGCGGTTTCCTCTTCGCGTTCCGGTTGTCAATGATCGAACAGTACGCGCTGGAGGTCTGGTGTCTCTACTGCGCTATCTCGCAGGTCATCATTGCCGCAGTGCTGCTGCTCAGCATCGCATGGGTCGCAGCCGATTATTTCGCGCTCAAGCGCGCAGCGGCAGGAGCCTGAGAGGGCGTGTGCGCCAATATGCCGTCCGGCGTCGTCTTCCACGCTGATAAAATTGAAGCAGACCCATGCTGACTGGTTGGTACGCGCGCTGGATGTACGAGTGGGAGACGCGCCTCACCACGCGCGACGAAAATCGCGTGGTGCGCCCGCTCGAGTGGGGATTCGAGTGGATCGCGCCCTTCCTCGAGTCGCGCGGCTTCGCCTCCGCAATTCCCGGGCCTGAGGTCGAACGCGATCCCGCCGCGGCCGAGGCTGCCATGGTGCGCATCAATCAGCTTCTCATCCGCCACAGCGACAAATTCTTCGGCTACGAGCGCCCCACTGACTTCCGTCTCGAGGAGCGCTATCCGCAGCTTTTCCCCACCAACGTGCGGCCCGAGACATTGGCTCAGGAAGCCGAACTGCGCGAACTGGCCGAACAGGGCAAGATGGCCAAGGCGCAGTTCCTCCGCTTCACCTCGCCCGAGCGCACTCCTTACCCTGAAAACGACCAGGTGAACGCCCGCTGGTACCCGGCGCCCGAGCACAAAGATCCCAAGCGCCCGCGCCAGGCCATCATCGTCATGCCGCAGTGGAACGCCGACGGCTTCAGCCATAATTCGCTTTGCGCCATCTTCAACCGCATGGGCATCTCGGCGCTGCGCTTCTCCATGCCCTATCACGACATTCGCCGTCCCAGCGAACTGGAGCGCTCTGACTATAGCGTCAGCGCCAACATTGGCCGGTCTATTTCCGCCTGCCGCCAGGCCGTAGTCGATATCCGCTGTTGCCTCGATTGGCTTGAAGAGCAGGGCTACGAGCATTTCGGCGTCCTCGGCACCAGCCTTGGCTCCTGCTATGCGTTCCTGGCCAGCACCCACGACCCGCGCCTGAGAGTGAACGCCTTCAACCACGCGTCAACTGCGTTTGGAGATGTCACCTGGGCGGGCCAGAGCACTCGCCACGTGAAGCAGGCGCTGGAAGAGGCCGGCCTCACCCAGGATCGCGTGCGGGCACTGTGGGCGGCCGCCAGCCCTTGCTACTACTACGCCAAATTCGCCGGATCCGATTCCGGCGGGCCTCTGAAGCGAGTGCTGATGGTCTATGCCAACTACGACCTCACCTTTCCGCGCGAATACTCGCTCCAGGTCGTCGACGCATTCCGCCACTATGGCGTGCGTTTTGAGCCGCGCGTCCTGCCCTGCGGCCACTACACCACCGGCGAAACGCCTTTCAAGTTCATCGATGGCTGGTATCTGGGCTGGTTTGTCTACCGCGCCTTCAAGGCGCTGCGCAAAGAAAAAGCCGCCGGACTTTCATCCGCTTCTGCGAAGTCTGCGGAAATCGAGGAAGAAGCGCTGTCGCGCTAACGAACGCCCGTCAAATTCATCTTCAGCACCTTCGCCGGATCGAGATATGCGCCCTGCCAGCGCACCGCCCAGTGCAGATGCGGGCCGGTTACGCGTCCTGTCGCGCCGCTCAATCCAACACGCTGGCCTTTCGCCACACGCTCACCCTCGTGCACATCGATACGGCTCAGATGCATTGCGATGGTGTAGAGCCCCAGCCCATGATCGATGACCACGCAGTTGCCCTCGAAATAAAGCTTCTGCGCCAACACCACCACGCCGCTGTTCGCCGCATGAACCGGCGTCCCCGAAACCGCTCGAAAATCCATCCCCTTGTGAATGCTCGCCAGCTTTCCGTTAAACGTCCGCCGCACGCCAAAGCTGTCGGTGGGCTGCGCTTTTACGGGCGCGATGAAATCCCCGCTCCACTCGGGCTCCGGCAGGCTTGTGCCAAACACTTTCTCTTTAAGCGCTACGTCACCCTGAATCGTTTTCATTTCGTCCGGACCCGGCTCAACAAACTTCGGCTCCACGCTCAGCGTCTCAGTCCGGTAGTGCGCCCCGTGGATCGCAACGGTCTCGCTCAAATCGCGTGTCTCGCCATCTGCGCTCTTCACGGTGATGTGCAGATCTGATGGCCCAATTGCTGCTTCCACATCCACGCCGGCCAACGCCATCCACGCGCGCCGATCCTTGGTGTGAAAGAACTCGATCTTGCGTCCCAGCCATTCGCCATCGACTTCGGCTGCGGCGGGTGCTGCCACGCGGATCAGCTCCGGCGAGCCCGCCACGACAATTGCGGGTGTCAGCGTCACCGCGCTCGCCTGCGCCTGTGCCTGCGCCGCAGCGGCAACCGCGCACAGCACACCCAGTCCAAAGACGCCGGCGCGCATCGAGACCCGCCAATTCGCCCGCATGTCTTCAAGCATACGCGCGAGCTTTCCGGTTACGCTCCGCATCTGCGTCTCATGAAACGTTGCCGCAAACCCGCTCACAAAAATGGGCGCGATGTGCATTGCACTCGCGCCCCCGGTTCAAAAAGTGTAAGTCGATAACCGTATCTTCGACTTACTACTCACTTGCATATTAGCGATGCTTCTGGCTATAGATCCTGCCGCTCATCCGGTTCTGTTCGCCATTGACTTGAGCCCTTTCCTGGCCGGTAAGTCTGCCGCCGTTGCCCTGGCGATCGGCGTGGATCTGCTGGTTGATGCCCTGCTCGCGGTTCTCGTCGCGCGCTGCCTGGCCAGCGGTCATTGAGCCGTTGCGAATGCCGTTGGCAATGCGGTCCTGCTGATTCTCGCGGCGTGCCCCTACTTCGTTGTTGCCATAGTGCGCCGTCGCGGCGTTGTGCTTGTCAGAGTAGATTGACCGGCTCAGGTTGTTCTGCTGGTGATTGATCTGCTGCCGCTCCTGGCTGGTGAGTTTTCCGTCGTCGCCCTGGCGATCGTCCCTGATCTCGCGGTTCAGATTGGCTTCGCGGCCTTCCAGATTCTTAGTCTCGCCCGCGGTGAGCTGACCTGAACCGATGCCGTTGGCAATGCGGTCCTGTTGATTTTCGCGGCGATCGTTGACGGTCGGCGCCGGCTGATTCGGCGTGGTCTGCGCGGCGGGACCTGGCTGCGCAGGTTGACTCTGTTGAGCGATGGCCGAGCCCGTAAACATCAAGGCGGCCGCGGCGAGCGTAAGTGCTGTCCGATTCATTTTCCTCTCCTTGGGGCCTCGGCTTCGACCTCGTGCCCATGTCCACCCAAAACCCAGAGAGAAAAACAAAGTTGCACTCGCGCCGACAATTTTCTTCAACCAAATCCCGTTGCAGAGCGTCCATAAGTGCCTTCAGTTTTGCTGGCAACACACTTCCACAGGCAATTACACCGCGCGCCGGCTTGTCGGCTCGCCCACCCGCTATTGCGCATCCGGCCTGGGATGCTTCGCCTTCCATTGAGCCACGCGCTCCTCAACTTCTTCAAGCTCATCGGCAGTGATGCGCGTGCCAACGTTCTGGCGGTTGGCCGCGTATTGCTCCTGGTGCGGGCCTTTCACCGCCGCTGCAAGGTCGAGCCAGTAATACGCCTCCACATCATTCTGCGGTACACCCTGGCCCAGCGTATAAAGCATTCCCAGGGTTCCCTGCGCGCCCGCATCGCCCTGGTCAGCGGCCTTGCGATACCACGCCGCAGCCTGCGTCATGTCGCGCGCAAACAATTTACCTCGGCCATCGCGATAGAGACTTGCAAGGTCGAGTTCGGCGGCTATGTTTTCCTGGTTCGCAGCCTTGGTGTACCACGCAACTGCCTGCTGATAATCGCGCGCCGCCGCACAGCTCTCGCCAGCCTGAACCTGGGCTGCCGCATCGCCGGCATTGGCCTTAGCCAGCACGGCCGGGTCAATGGATACCGCCGATCCTGTCGCTTGCCCGGCAGCTGAAACCGCAGCACCCGCCAGCAGCATCGTCACAAATCCCATCCACCCTCGCATCTTCACCGGAGCTTCAAACATCAACGCTGTTTTCCCTTCAATTCCAGTGTACTCAGGCGGCGTTCCTGCCGCTCATTCCAGTCGGGATCCAAACTTTTTCACCGCTTCCACGCATGCCTGCTGAACGGCCTGTGCCCGTTCCCCTTTTGCCGTAGAATTCTCTTATGACTGACCGCATGTCGCTCACCCTCGCCCAAGCCGATCCTGAAATTGCCGCTGCTCTCGACCAGGAAACCCTCCGCCAGCACGAGGGGCTGGAGATGATCGCCAGCGAAAACTTTGTTTCTGAAGCCGTGCTTGAAGCGGCCGGCTCGGTCTTCACCAATAAATACGCCGAGGGCTACCCTGGGCGCCGTTACTACGGCGGATGTGAGTACGCCGACATCGTCGAGAATCTTGCTCGCGACCGCGCCCGCCAGCTCTTCGGCGGCGATCACGTGAATGTGCAGCCTCACTCGGGTTCGCAGGCCAACGCGTCAGCTTACGCGGCAGTGCTGCAACCCGGCGACACCATCCTGGGTCTCGATCTCTCGCACGGCGGCCACCTTACCCACGGCCATCGCCTCAGCTTCAGCGGCAAGCTGTATCGCACTACCTTCTACCACGTACGCCGCGACACCGAGCAAATCGACTACGACGAACTCGAATCGATCGCGCTACTGGAGAAGCCTAAAGTCATCATCGGCGGAGCCAGCGCTTATGCGCGGCTGTGGGACTTCGAGCGCATGCGCCAGATTGCCGACAAGATCGGTGCGTACTATATCTTCGATATGGCGCACATCGCCGGACTGGTTGCCGGCGGCGTGCATCCCTCGCCGGTTCCGCATGCGCACATCACCACCACCACCACGCACAAGACCCTCCGCGGGCCTCGCGCCGGACTCATCATCGTCGGCAAAGACATGGTGATCGGTTCAAAGCCCGACCAGACACTGAGTAAGGAGATCGACCGCACCGTCTTCCCCGGCCAGCAGGGCGGGCCGCTCATGCACATCGTGGCCGCCAAGGCCGTGGCGCTGGCTGAGGCTCTGCGCCCCGAGTTCCGCGGCTACGCCGCACAAATTGTCTCCAACGCCAAGGCTCTTGCCGAAGCACTGCAGGCAGCGGGGTTCCGGCTGGTTTCCGGTGGAACAGACAATCACCTGATGCTCGTCGATGTCTTCGAGAAAGGCATTCTTGGCTCTGAAGCTGAAGCTGCTCTCGGTAAGGCCGGAATTACCGTAAACAAAAACTCCATCCCGTGGGATACCAATCCTCCACTCAAGCCTTCGGGCATTCGCGTGGGGACGCCGGCGCTCACCACGCGCGGCATGAAGGAGCCCGAGATGCGGCAGATCGGCGCATGGATCGCAAAGGCCCTCGAACATCGCAACGATGCAGCGACGCTCGAACATATCCGCGGCGAGGTGGCCGAGCTTGCCAACCAGTTCCCGCTGTACGCATGGCGACGCGCTCCGGCCGCGGTCAGCGCATGATCGCGAAAAATTGAAATTCGCAACCGAAACACAACTTTTCATTGCGAGCTTCCATCTACCGTGAGTAAGATGTCTGGCTTGACGCCGATTCTGGAACCCTCGAAAGGTTATAAACCCTCGACGGTTCCTCAAGGAGGAAGCTATGCGCATCATCAAGAGTGTTTTGACCGGACTGCTTCTGATGGCTCTGCCGGCTTTTGCCCAACACCGGCCGAGCCCACCCGCGCGCGGACCCGCGCCGTATCACGGCACTCCTCACACCTATGAGCCGCAACACAACTACAGCGACAAGGCTGGTCACCCCAACGTGCCGCACGTCGACGGCAAAACCTGGGTCGGCCACGACACCGGCCCGAACGATCCTAACTACCATCTCGATCACCCCTGGGAACACGGCCACTTTAGCGGCGGCTTCGGCCCGCACCATGTGTGGCATTTGGGCGGCGGCGGACCAGGCAGGTTTTGGTTCAACGGCTGGTTCTGGAGTGTTGCACCTTTCGATGTGGCCTTTTGCAATGGCTGGTTGTGGGACTCGGACGAGATCATCATCTACGATGATCCCGATCACGTGGGCTGGTATCTCGCTTATAACGTTCGCCTGGGCACTTATGTTCATGTGATGTATCTGGGCGCATAGTCGACAACCCAACTAAGAAAGTCCAGGGGACGACCCGCACAGGACGTCCCTTTTCTCTTGTACGAATTCACGCCGCTTTTATGCCGACACGCTCGTGTAACAGACGCTTACGGCATTTTCAGAGCTACTCTGTCCCTTCGGGCATCATGCGAAGTCCGGCGCTGCATGATGGTCGCGCCGACTGCGCCTCGAGGTTGCGGTATGCACCGACTTTGAAGATGCGATAGTTACGATATAAAGGATCATTACTTCGACTTATTCAAGGTTTTTATTGTGGTCCGGTAGTCAAGTGGCTCGGTCATCCTATATTCTATAGCTGCTATGGGAATTGATTCTATTCTCGCTGAAATCGATGCAGAGATCGCGCGTCTAACTGAAGCCCGTTCTCTACTTGCCAGTATGGGTTCTTTAAAGCCGGCTCCGGCCAAAGCCAATGCCTCTAAAAAAGCCGCTAAGAAGGCTACGAAGAAGCGCGTGCTGAGCGCTGATGCGCGCAAGCGCATTGCCGAAGCGCAGCGCAAACGCTGGGCCGCGCAACGCGCCAAGGCAAAGGCCAAGTAGGATCCGACTTCGCCGGTTCCAACCCGAACCGGTTGGCGTCTTCGGTGGCCAATATCTCAAAGATTCGCCGCCGTTCGCATCCAGTGTACTGGGTGTGTTTCTTCGCGCCTGCCGTCCGTAGCTCCTCTTGGTAAGTGAGTAGGTTCACCCGTCCCCGGGCGCGCGCCTTCATGCCCAGCCTTCCGTCCATCTATCACCCAGCGTTGTGATTTCTCCGCTTGCAAATACGCAAAAATGGGACTAAGTTTTCACCATTCCTGCAATTGCTGCCTTTTTCGATCGGAGATAATCCATGCACCGCCATCAACTGGTCCGGCTGTTATTGTTTCCCTTGGTTGCGACCACGTTGCTCATCGCTCAGGGGCCCGCGCCTCAACCTCTGCCTGCTCCCGAGGCTCTTAATGCGGCATACTCTCAGGCCATGCAGGCCCGCGACTGGCAGGGAGCAATTGCAGATGCTCAGAAACTGATTGATCAGAGCCCTACCGCCGAGCACATTCTTAGTCTGGGTGTCGCGCAAATCTATGCCGATGACAGTCAAGCCGCGCTTGCCACTCTCGATCGCGCCCTGGCCGTGGCCGAGACTGAAAAGCCCACCCAGGGTGAGCCCGGCACAGCTTGGAAGGACCTCGTCGCAAAGATCTATCTCAACAAAGGCAATGCGCTGCTCGTGCTTCACCGCAACTCTGACGCGATTGAAGTGTATAACCGCTCTGCCGCGCTGGCATCCGATCCGACTGTTCCCACGTTCAACATCTGCGCCACTTACTACAACGCCGGCGACCTGCAGAATTCTCTCCCTGCCTGCCGCAAGGCCGTCATTGCCGGCCCCACCAATGCCAGCGCATGGTTTGTGCTGGGTTCGGTGATTTTCGCCGACGCCAAAGCGGACGACCACGGCAAATTTGTTATCGCGCCCGAATGCCGCCGGGCGCTGGAGAAATATCTTGAGCTGGCTCCAGACGGGCCCCATGCCGCCGACGTGAAAGAGATGCTGCAAATGTCGGTCCAATAGCCTCCGTCCCCGTCCGTTTCATGGCCCGAATCCAACCCCGCGCAAAAAATCTGCGTATTCTCTTGACCTGTCTATAACTATAGGGTTCACAGTGGAGATGGACGATGTTGACGGTAACCAAACTCGCCCGGCGGTGCGGCCTGGCCCGTACCGCCCTCCTGTACTACGAATCGATCGGTTTAATGCCTCCGCCGCAGCGCAGCGGCGGAAACTATCGCTGTTACGGCGAGGCGGACCTGCGGCGCCTGCAGCAGATCCGCGCTTATCGCAACGCAGGCCTCAGGCTCGAAGATATTCGCGCGATTCTCGACCGTCCTGGAAGCGATGCGCAACGCGTGCTGCGCCGGCGATTGATGGAAATCGACGCCGAAATCGGCACTCTGCGCGCGCACCAGCAGTCGATCCTTAAACTGCTCAAGCTTAAAGCGCTCGGAAAGGCAAAGATGATTACCAAAGAAAAGTGGGTTTCAATCATGAAGGCATGCGGGCTGAGCGACGAACAGATGCACCGCTGGCACGCTGAGTTTGAACACTCCGCTCCCCAGGAGCACCAGGAGTTCCTCGAGTTCCTGCACATTCCTGCGCAGGAAATCAAAACCATCCGGAAACAGAGCCGCACCGGCTTTTGATTCACGGCAACCGGCATCGGGGCGCAGCCGTTCTCGCGCCCTCCGATGCGTCATCCGTCTTCCCTATCCGATTCCTGACATCACCAGCATGCGCGGCTCGGTCATCTCTTCGATCGCCCAGCGGATGCCCTCGCGGCCCAGCCCCGAGTCCTTCACGCCGCCGTAGGGCATGGGGTCGAGCCGCCATGAAGGCGTGTCGCCCACAATCAGCGCACCCACCTCGAGCTCGCGGAATGCGGTCAGAATGCGGCCCGCGTCGCGCGTCATCAGCCCGGCCTGGAGCCCATATTTCGAATGATTCACATCGGCCAGTGCATCCTCAAAGTCGTCGTAAGGCTCAATCGTCACCACCGGCCCGAAGACCTCCTCATCGCGCAGACGCATGCCGGGTTGAGTCCCGGTGAGGATGGCCGGCGTGATCACCGGGCCCTTGCGCTCGCCGCCTGTTATCAGTTTGGCCCCGCCGTCCACCGCCTCCTTGATCCACTCGCTTACGCGGTCGGCTTCCTCGGGCCTGACCAGTGGTCCCACCTCGGTCGCCTCCTCGGCCGGGTCGCCCGTGGCCATCTTCGCCGCGACCTCAACCACCTTCCACAGGTAGGTTTGAAAGATGCTGCGCGACACAAACACCCGCTGCAAGCTGATGCACGACTGCCCCGCGAACCCAAACGCCGCATGAGCCGTGCGCTCCGCGGCCTCGTCGAGATCGGGCCAGTCGTTGTGCACAATCAGCGCCGCGTTGCCGCCCAGCTCAAGCAGCACCCGCTTACGGCTCGAACGCGCCTTCAATTCCCAGCCCACCTTCGCTGAACCGGTAAAACTCAGCAATTTCACCCGGTCTTCCTTTTCAGCCAGCCAGCAAGTATCGGCATTGGCGAGCGGCAGAATCGCCAGCGCCTCCTCGGGCCAACCGGCCTTCAGAATCACCTCGCCCAGGGCCAGCGCGGTAAACGGCGTTTGCGGCGCAGGCTTCACAATCACTGGGCAGCCGGCGGCCACGGCGGGCGCAACCTTGTGCGCCACCAGGTTCAATGGAAAGTTGAAGGGTGTAATCGCCAGCACCGGACCCACCGCGAACCGGTGCAAAAGCCCCCAACGCCCTTCGTTGCCTTCAGTCAGGTCCAGCGGAATCGAATCTCCGCCCAGCCTGATGGTCTCTTCCGCCGCCGTCTTGAAGGTGAGCACCGAGCGGTCGACCTCGGCCCGCGCCATGCGCAGCGGTTTGCCGGCCTCGGCAACAATCAGTTGAGCAAAGCGCTCCTTCTGCTCGATCAGCGCGGCGGCAATGTCCTCAAGAATCTCACGCCGCTTCCAGCGCGGCAGCGCTCGCGTGCGCCGCAGGCTGGCCGCTGCGTGATTCACCGCCTGCCGCGCGTCGGCACGGGTGGCGATGGTGGCGCGGCCCACCAACCCCTGGTCCCATGGCGACCGGACCTCAAGCGTATCGCCGTCAGTCCACTCCTTGCCGCATAGCAAAAATCCTGTAGGCGCACCCGGACGCATCTTCATCGTTTTGCTGCTCCCTGCTTAACTATCCATGGTAAAGGCGTGCGGCGGGGTGGCGTTAGTGGCCGAGTTGGAGGACTGCCTGCCGCAAAGCAAATTGGGAAAGCTGTCCGCATCCGAAATCGATGCGAAACGGCTGCTTCGTTGCCCGCGGCGGCTCGAATTTGCGGTATAGTTTCTGCAATTCAGAAATCGGATCCATTCGACTCACAAGAGAGCCGTTCACCAAAAAAGGAAGCAGCCATGTCAGAATTTCAGGCCGATCAACCCCAGCCCTCCGGCTCTCAACAACCCCCCTGGCAACCATCGTTTGCGCAGCCCCCAGCAACTCCCAGGAAATCGGGGATCAGCGCAACCAAGGTCGTGCTGATCGTTGTTGGAGCGTTCCTGGTCCTGGGGATCATCGCCGTCGGCGTGCTTGGCCTTGGTGTCTGGTACGTCGCCAAGTCCACTCACAAAGACGCCAATGGGCAGGTCACGATGAACTTGCCCTTTGGCACCATCCACACCATTCCGCCCGGCCAGATCACCGAAAGCGATCTCGGCATGGCCTTCTACCCAGGGGCCCGCTGCGTAACCGGCGCTCGCACTGAGACCAGCGGCTTCACCCAGCTAAGCGCCTTCTTCCTGACCTCCGATTCAACCGACAACGTGATTGCTTTTTACAAAGGAAAAGCGGGCCCTGGTGCGCAATTGATCACGTTGCCATTTGGAGGAACGCAATTCGATGTGCCGGGGCAGGCCGGAACCTCGGTCAGGGTCCTCATCACGCAAAGGAAGAACGCGTCTGGCGGTGCGACCAGCATTCAAATCGTTCGCACCACTCCAACCGCGACGCCCAAGTAAGGCGCAGCCGGCTGTGGATCGGTTACACTCCACCCATGATGCACACCGGCCGCATCCGCAAACTTCCCTTCGACCGCGAAGAAGCTGTCGCTCACCTGCGCTCCCGCGATGCCAAACTCGCGGTGCTCATCGACCGTGCGGGCCCGTTTACCATGCGGCTCGATGGCTCCGCCTCGCCCTTCGAGTCGCTGCTCGAGTCCATCCTCTACCAGCAGCTTCACGGCAAGGCCGCGGCCACCATCCACGCCCGTGTGCGCGCGTACTTCGGCGGCGACCCCACGCCCCAACAATTTGTTGCCACGCCGGACGAGCCTCTCCGCGCCGCCGGCGTCTCGGGCAACAAGATCAAAGCCATGCGCGACCTCGCCGCCAAGACCCTCGACGGCACCGTCCCCTCGCACGCCGCCATCAACAAAATGTCTGACGCCGACATTGTCGAGCGGCTGACCGAAGTGCGCGGCATCGGCCCGTGGACCGTGGAGATGCTGCTCATCTTCCGACTGGGCCGGCCCGACATTCTGCCTGTCACCGATTACGGCGTCCGCAAAGGCTTCGCACTCACCTTCATGCGCGTGCCCAAATCGCGCCCCATCGAGGCTGACGATCTGCCCGCTCCCGACGTGGTCTTCAAGCGCGGCCAGCGCTGGGCGCCGTTCCGCTCCGTCGCCAGCTGGTACCTGTGGCGTGCCTGCGACCTCGCGAAAAACACACCGCCCGCAGGCCGCTCCGCGCGCACGTAATTGGATTAAACCAACCTGAGGGCCGATTGCCCCTCCAAACTCCGTTTGGATTGGGAAACACTTACTCCTTCTCCGCCGGGGATATAGCCAATTCGACGTAAAATGTCTAAGCGCGCTTCATCGCAGGAATCTGATGGCTGCAACCAATCGTTATATCTGCATTCACGGTCACTTTTACCAGCCGCCGCGCGAGAATCCATGGCTTGAGACCGTTGAAACGCAGGACTCGGCCGCTCCCTACCACGACTGGAACGAGCGCGTTTGCGCTGAGAGCTACGCCGCCAACGGCGCCGCGCGCATTCTGAACGGCCGCAACCAGATCATCTCCATCGTCAACAACTATTCGCGCATCAGCTTCAACATCGGGCCCACGCTCATGAGCTGGCTCGAACAGAATGCGCCCCGCACCTACCGCATGATTCTCGACGGCGAGCGATCGAGTCGCAAAAACTTTCGCTCCCACAGCTCGGCCATGGCGCAGGTCTACAACCACATGATCCTGCCGCTGGCCAGCAACCGCGACCGGATTACCCAGATTCGCTGGGGCATGGCCGACTACGAACGCCGCTACGGCCGGCCGCCCGAGGGCATGTGGCTGGCTGAAACCGCTGCCGACACTGAATCGCTGCGCCTGCTGGCCGAGCACGGAATCAAATTCACCATTCTCGCGCCCCACCAGTGCAAGCGCATTCGCCCGCTCAACGACGCGGCTGCCGCGTGGACAACCACTCCCGACGCGACCGTCGATACCCGGCGGCCGTATCTGGTTCGCTTCGCTTCCGGCGCCTCGATCGCCGTCTTCTTTTACAACGGCCCCATCTCGCGAGCCATCGCGTTTGAGGGCCTGCTCAACTCCGGCGAAGTTTTTGCCGCGCGCCTCAAAGCCGGATTCAAAGATCGCACTGAGCCGCAGTTGGTCCATGTTGCCACGGACGGCGAATCGTACGGCCACCACCATAAGTACGGCGACATGGCACTCGCATTCGCGCTCAGCCAGCTCAGCAAGGACAAGACCGTTCGCCTCACCAACTATGCCAGCTTTCTCGATCGTTTTCCGCCGGAGTACGAATGTGAGATTGTCGACAACACCTCGTGGAGCTGTTCGCACGGTGTGGAGCGCTGGCGTTCGAACTGCGGCTGCAACGCCGGCCACGCAGGCTGGAACCAGCTATGGCGCGCGCCGCTGCGCCAGGCGCTCGACCAACTGCGCGACGCGCTCGCGCCGTTGACTGAAGAAACAGGCGCACGATACTTCCGCAATGTGTGGGCCGCGCGCGATGCCTATATCGGGGTCATTCTCAACCGCACTGACGAAAACACCGATCGTTTCTTTACCGAGCACTCCACCCATACCCTCGATCGCACCGAACGCGTACACGCGCTCGAGTTGATGGAGATGCAGCGCCACGCGCAACTTATGTACACCAGCTGCGGATGGTTCTTCGACGATATTGCGGGCATTGAAGCGGTGCAGATCATCGCCTATGCCGCGCGTGTCCTGCAGCTTGCACGCCGCATCTTCGGCGATCGCGCAGACCCCGTCGAAGCAGCCTTCACGGCGCGCATGGCCGAGGCAAAGTCAAACAAGCCTGAGGCCGGCACCGGCGCCGATATCTACAGAAAAAGCGTCGACACCATGCAGCTCGCGCTCGAGCAGGTCGCCGCGCACTACGCCATCAGCTCGGTGTTTTCTTCGTATGCCGACGAAATCGATCTTTACTGCTACCGCGTGCGGCGCATCTCCTACGAGATCTTTAACTCCGGCCGCGGGCGACTGGCGCTGGGCCGCGTGCATATCACCAGCGCCATCACCGGCCGCGAGCAGGTCTTCTCGTTTGCGGTTCTCCACTTTGGCGACCAGAACATTACTGCCGCGGTCAAGCCCTACATCGAATCTGACGCATCGGCCTTTGAGTCTTTTGTGGCCGAATCCGCAGGCCATGTGCTGCGGGCCGATTTTCCTGAGGTGATCCGCCTGCTCGATCGCTTCTACGGCCACGCCGATTACTCGCTCATCTCGCTCTTCGGCGATGAGCAGCGCCGCATCGTCAGGCTCATTCTCAACTCAACTCTTACCCACGTTGAGAACTCGCTTACCACCATCTACGAAGATCACGCCAGCCTGCTTCATTTCCTTTCCCAGGCCGGTTTGCCCAAGCCCCCGGCGCTACTGCTGGCCGCCGGATTCGCCATCAACGCCGGCCTGCGGCGCACTATCGAAACCGATCCCGTCGATCTGGCGCAGCTCCGCTCGTATCTCTCGCTCGCCCGAGCCGACCAGGTGCAACTCGATACCAGCACGCTCTCCTATATCGCCGACCAACGCATGAAGCGCGCGATGGTCGATCTGCAGGGATCCGCGAGTTCGCTTGAGGCCCTTGACCGCACCCTGGCGTTGGCCCGGGCTTTGTCTGAGCTGCCCTTCGAGTTGAACCTGTGGCAGGCGCAGAACATCTGGTACGAGATCTTCCGCACCTCCGGCTCCGCGCTCGCTTTGCTCGAGCAGGAACACCGCTCACGCAGGGTCTCGGATTTTGGCGCGCTCGGCACCTGCCTCAAGATCGACATCGAATCGATCCACGTGGAAGACGAAACCCGCGCCTCCGCCAGCGCTGCGGATTAACGCGCTGACACAATCTGCACCAGCCGCTCTTCATTCAGCGCCGTGGGAGCACTCTGGCGGCGCCAATGCCTGTGGCAACCCGGATAGTCGAGCGGCACGCACTGCGCGGCAAAGTTGCGGGCACGCATCTCCAGCCCGCCCGGCAGAATGTGGAGCATGCATGCCACGGCCGTCACGCCTGTATCCCGTTCGTGCTGCCAGCGATTCAGCCAGCTCGTAAAGCCAGTCGAATGCGGCACGATGTACACCTGTGCACCAAGGCCCCGCATCCGCAGCGTAATTCGATTCACGGCGCAACCCGGATCGCAGGCCGTGCACTCGAGATCGAGCCCTTTGCTGCGCGCGCGGCAGCGGGCTGCTCGTTCGCCTCTCATGCATCCCGGCACCAGGACGACGCGACGCGATGCGTGCTCAAATTCCGAGCGCAATCCGCGATTCATGATCTCTGCCGCAACCATGTTCATGTCGTATTCCACAGCTTCCTGGGCGCAGAAAAACGAGTCCTCGCGCAGTCCGCGTCGCGCATGTTCCGTCTTCAGGAACCGTTCTACTCCCTGCGTATAGCCGCCCAACTCGCCGGCGGCTTCGCTCGCAAACCAATCAATCAAATCCTCGGCAATCCTCAACGTCTCTTCGGCTTCGGCAGCGGGAAGGGAGCGGAGATACAGGTGCCAGCGCACGAGCCTCTTCACTTCGGCATCGAAATCGCCGGTGGCGCCCAGCCATGCAATCAAGCGCAAAAAGGACGAGTGCCGTTCACCCAACGCCGGAGCCGGCTCGGGTTCGGGCAGGACTGTCGTGTCACTCTGCGTGTCGGGCCGCGTAATGGGCGCCGTATTGGGCTCGTTTGCGACCTTAAACCTGGAGAGCACGCTTGTTCGAATCTTGCCGGTGATCGGCTTGGCCCACGGCCATCTTTGTTGCGCATGGCCGGCGAGCCGCGCCACTCGCACCGCCCACAAAGGAGTTCTGCACGCAGCGTCTCCATAGCGGCGCGACAGCAGCCCCAGCAACAGAAGATCGAGCGCGTACTCGCCCTCGCTGCGAGCGGTTTCCTTCATTTCCTCTTTGAGATAACGGCTGAATCCGGCAATCAGCCTGCCGGCCTTTTTCTCCGTCTCGGCCAGAACACGATCGGTTAAACGGCCGCATCGCAGATAAAACTCGTCGGACCGCCCGCCGGAACGAAGATCATAAACAAGCTCCGCCGATTCAGCCGCATCCGGCGCGTCAGGCAGCGATGCTGGTTCCGGGAGTTGCATCGTGCAGCACTTCCCGCAATTCTTCCGGGGCCCGTTGAGCGTGAACAGGCCCCTTTTGCTTATTGCATAATACGCTGGTCCTGTGAAAAGAGTTCCTCATCAAAAGGGCTGCCCCATCCTAAACGCGCATTTTGCGTTTAGGGTGGGATTGGTAGAAACTCCCCCACGCGAAGGTCCTCAAAGTGAACAGCATTTAGCCCGCTTTCTCCAGCTTTCCGCCCTTTACCTGGAATCGCTCGCCGCGCCAGACAATCGTGTTGCCCGCAAACCCGGCGGCCCACAACCCAATCGCCAGCAGATCGCGCAGCGGCAGCAGCCAAAGCGAACCGAGCACCTGGTGATCGTTCAGCAACTCGGCCCCAACCGTCATCGCTAATCCCAGTCGAAGGAAGAGACTTAGGGCGAGCAGCCACAGGCTCAACGGGCTCAATCCGCTGGCAATCACGTTGATAAGCGCCCACGCAAAGCCGTGCGTAAAGATCAGCCCAACGTATCCGCCTGGCCGCGCGTCGCGCACCGTGCGCAGCCAGCGCAGTTGATGGTCGAAGTATCCGCGCCAGTCGTAAGCCGGAACCGCAGTTTCAACCACCGCTGAGCTCAACCTTACCTGGTAGCCGGCCTTCGAAATCCGCGCGCCCATCTCGTAGTCGTCGGCAAGCTGATCGACCAGCCCTTCCAGTCCGCCGGCCTTGGCCAGCGCCTCGCGCCGAACGGCCAGGGTCGATCCCAGCCCGTAGCGCAGCCCGCCCTCGAGCAGCTTTGAGAGCAGCACGGAAGGCTGGAACTCCGTCGAGATGCCCAGCGCCTCAAAGAGCGAGGCCAGCGTGCCGTGCGCGCGGCCGCGATAGAGCGCCGTCACCATGCCAACTTCGGGAGCGGCAAAACCGGCCATCACCTGCTCCAGATAGCGCGGCCCCACCGAGATATCGGAATCGTTGATGAGCAGAAACTCGTACCTAGCTTGCCTGGCAACCTGGATCAGCGTGCTTACCTTGCCATTCGTGCCCAGCCGCTCCGGGCATTCGACCAGTTTGATGGCCCGCCCGGGAAACTCGCGCTGCAACTCTTCGACGGCCGAGGCGTCGGGTCCGTCAAGCGACGCAACGCCGAAGAGCAGCTCGTAGTCGCCGGAATATGTCTGGTTGCAATGGGTGCGAAATGCGTCCATCATGCCGGTGTCGACGCCCTTGAGCGACTTGAGCACGCTCACCCCGGGTGCGAACTCGGGCAGCCGCCGCCGGCGCTCAGCCAGAAAGAGCCGCGCAGCGACCAGCGCGCCCATAAAGTATCCCATCCCCGCCACGGCCAGAACCGTAGTCGCTATCTCCACGGCAAAGGCCAGGGCGTGCGGCATCACAGAGCTAAGTTTAGCGGAAGGGGCGCTCGCGCTGACTTTTATGCCAAAGCCGCTTTCGTGTGTCGGGTGAAAAGAGTCTAATCTGAGGTCGCTCGGGATGGCCAGTGAGACGCATTTGCTATGTTCGTAGTTGCAATACAATTGAATCTGAGAGAAAATGCGGGAACGCTGCTGGGAGTGCATTATGGCGCTGGAAAAAGAGTTGGAAACCTTCAAGAGCAAACTTCCTGAATGGAAGGGAAGTGAAGGCAAGTTCGCGCTGATCCATGGCACGGATGTGGTTAATACCTTTACCAGTTACGAGGACGCCATCAAAGAGGGGTACGCCCGGTTCAAGCTGGAGCCATTCCTCGTCAAGCAAATTCAGGCAATCGAGCAGGTACAGTTCGTCACGCGCTTTGTTGCGCCAACTCGTGTACCAACCGTCTAATGCCGCATTTCACGAAGCAATTTACGAATGGCGCACCGATTATCACCGCTGTGCTGAAGGTTACCCAGGCACGCGCCGACGCCTTGACCGCAGCCAATCAACCAATTCCACCAATGCAACGGATGACGGCCCTGGTGGATTCCGGGGCAAGTTGCACATGCGTGGACCCCACAATAATCCAAGCCTTGGGGCTCTCTCCCACCGGCAGTACCCTCATGTTCACCCCATCGACGGGAGCACAGGGCCATACGACTGACCAATTCGACGCAAGCCTTCAGATTTACTGCACAATGGAACAGGCCCCGCTGGAAATTCCTGTTATTGGAGTTGTAGCCTCTGAGCTGCGCGTGCAGGGAATTGATGCGCTAATTGGACGCGATGTCCTAAAGTTCTGCTTATTCGACTACAACGGCGCATCGGGTTTTTTCACCTTAGCCTTTTGATTTCCCCATTGCGCCAGCGCATTCTAGCTCCGCTAGCACCGTCGCCCTTAATAGAACAGATATTTCCGCCAGCGATCAGGCGGGTCGCCCCGGCCTCGGCAAACTGTTCAAACCACGATGAGGGTGCCCCCGGTCCCTCGCTTTTGGGGACCGGGGAGACAGCGAACCCAACCGCCCCACTTCCAGGGTTGTGAGGTTCCGGCCGTATCACCGTCCAACCGTAAGTTACTGGTCGATCAGCATCCCCGCATGCCTTCGGCTTGGATATGCTGCTCAGCCCTCAGGTCTTGCTGTGGCGGGATTCCAGATGTCCCGACTGGCAACTTAAGACCGTGCGAGCTGGCAGCATAACGCTGCGTCGGGCGGCAGAATTCGTTGCATTCAGCGCCTTAGCGAATTAATTCATCTGCTCTTCTGTCTCGCAGTCAAGCGCGCCCCCTTAAAAGATCCTCCAACTCACCGCTCTTCAGCCACTTGCGACAGCCGTTCGTTTGCTTGTTTTATCAGCCGATTCGCCATGCTCTAAAGCAGGTGATTCGAACGTGCTCCACCTTCTTCGGCGACAACCTGCGGCCAGCTCCATTCAGACCCGTTGCAAGCCCCTTTGTTTCAAGGTCTTGAGGTTTATGTTCCTCAAAGGAGAATACTTGGGGTAGATCCGTGCCGGCAACTATCCTGAATTCAAGAAATTGCAGAAAACACCCGGGGGGCGGGGGCCGGGGGGTACCCCTCACAGTCACGATTCACAATACACGCGCTCTCAATAGAAAAGATACTTCCGCCAGCGATCGTCGCCGCGGCCCAGCATGCGCATAATCTGCCGGCTGGTGTGCAGGCTGAACGGCTTTGGCTCGCGCAGCAGGATCATGTCGTCGATATCGCTCAGCATCCGGTTGCCCTTGTGCCGGTTGCAGGCGTGGCAGCATGCCACCAGATTCTCCCAGGTCGAGTTGCCTCCGCGCGAACGCGGAATCACGTGGTCGAGGGTTAACTCGCTGGGCGGCAGCGCCTCGCCGCAGTACTGGCAGGTGTTGCGGTCGCGCAGCAGGATGTTCTTGCGCGAGAGGGCGCGCGTCTGGTGAGGGATGCGCCGATACTCCAGCAGCCGGATCACCGACGGCATGGCGATGCGGCTGCGCTGCGCGTGCAGCGTCAGGCCGTGCTCCTCTTCGGTGCGCGCAATGCCTTTCAGCACCAGCACTAAAGCGCGCCGCGCGCCGCAGATATTGATGGGCTCGTACGAGGCATTGAGCACCAGCACCGGCATTTGCAGGATGTGGACGGGCTGAAGACTGTAATGTCCCGCGGCGTGGTCGCCGGCAAGGGCCGCGGCCTTGGCGATGGACTTTTGCTTGCGCGCATGAATCATGGCTTTTCCCAGCGACATCTCTTTTCCCTCGTCAAAAAGATGGTTGGTCTCCCGATGAATGCGTACCATTCGTGGGCAAGGCATCGGCCGGCGCGTAGCCCGGCGCCTCAGCCCGCTCTGACTCGCCGATGGATAATGGCTCGAAGGCGCGCTGGGCCCTGGCCAGCGTGGCCACCCACACCGATGCTGCCCCGGCAGCGACCAGCGCCCGCGCAGCCGCGCGCGCCGTGGCGCCCGTTGTCAGAATGTCGTCGATCAGCAAAATGTGTTTCCCTGCCACGCTGACAGGATCGCGAACGGCAAACGCTCCTCGCATATTCAGGCGCCGTTCGCGCGGCGAAAGGCCGGCCTGGCTCCGGGTCGCACGCCGGCGGATCAGCGTGCCGCCGGCCGGCCTGAGCCGCCATTCGGGATGGCTTACGGCGAGAAAGCGCAACGCCTCATGCACGAGCGCGCCAGCCTGGTTGAAGCCGCGCTCGGCGAGCTTCGACTTATGCAGCGGCACGGGGATGACCAGCATGTCCTGCGGCGCCTCGCCGGCAAGTTGCCCAATGGCTTGGGCGAGCATGCGCCCCAGGCCATGCGCAGCCGGATGCAGGCGGCCGTACTTAAAGGCGTGGATCGCGTCTTTCATGCGGCCCTGGTAAAGCCCGAATTGGACGGCGCGGACAAAGACCGGCGGCGCCAGGCGGCAGGCGCGGCACAGGGCTACCGAGGACGCATCGGGCGCGCGCCGATCGAGCGAGTCGCCGCAGCGGGCGCACATAGGGCCCGAATGGACAGGAATCTCGGTCCAGCAAGGCTCGCAAATTGGAACAGACGAGAGACGCGGCAGAGGGGAGCCGCAGAGGGCGCAGAAGCCGGGAAGGAGTGCACAACCGAGGGCGTCAACAGGACTTCGAAGAACGCGGGCCACTGCGCGCCAGCGGGCGATCTCCGATGGCGGAACATCGAGCGCGAGTGAACGGGAGTCCCTGTGGAAGACACACCCCACTTTCGCCAGGATCTGCTGACCGGGCTAACCTGAAGTGAGTATACCTCGCAAGCGATTTTTACCGCAATGAGCGAACGTGTCGCGCCGGCCCTTCAGGCCGTAGCCCCTGATCCCTGGTCCCTAATCCCTGGTCTCTTAGTTCGCTCAAAAAAGATGGCGGCTGACATCGGGATTCGGTCGTCTTCTGTGCGTTTAGGATGTCTATATGCACGCCGGATCCCGATCAGCCGCCCGCTGAGTTAGTTAGCTATATATATGGTTATGGGCGGGAATTCTGATACTCGCGATTGTGCTCTTTTTCGTGTTCGCGTTCGTCTTCCGCGCGCGCTTCGCGCTTGTCGTTCATGTCGCGAGCCGCGTCCTTCGCCTGGCCAACTGCCTTTTCGGCTTTGCCCTTGATCTGCTGGGCGGCGCCTTCCACCTGGGCGTTGGTATTCCCCGTCCACTCGCCTGCCTGGCGCTTCACTCGACCCGCCGCATCGTCCAATGTGCCCTTTACGCGATCCTTGTCCATCAGTCCACCTCCGTGGGGATTTTTCCGATTTTTCTTACCCCGCACCGGAAGCGAAAACTTGCCTCTCCCGGCGCGGATAATTTCTTACCTGTGCTAACTCTTGCCTGTTCTAAATATTGTCTTCCCACTGCTGCGCTGACACTCAAACCACCGGCCTGCGGCCTGACACCAGCTGCAGGATCAAAACGATCAACGCCAGCAGCAGAAGAAGGTGAATGAATCCTCCCAGCGTATAGCTGCTTACCACTCCCACCAGCCAAAGAACCAGGAGAATCACAAAAATTGTCCAAAGCACGCTCTCACCTCCTGCGGCGTTTTTCGTTTCCTCAGCCTTCAACGCCAACCCCTTTGACGCGTGGCCTGCATGCGAGGTTGTTTGCGATGACTGGCGAGAAATAGTTCAAACAACCGTTCACTGCAGCGCCGCATCGAAGCACATCAATCCGGCGCTAGGAGCCGGGCCGTCCAATGCAAATGTTGCGTAAGTAAAGATCGCATCATAAGTGCAGGTGTCGTCGATGCAGATGTCGTCCTGAGAATGCCGCGAGCTTCAGTTTCATGCGCAGAATGGTGTCTGAATAAGTCACGCTCTGAATCGGTACGGCGACTCACCGGCTTCCAGGTTTGCCAAGTCGCCTCAAGTTGGTTTTCAATGCGTTCGTTGCCGTCCCGAAGCAGCGCCGTGGAGAGCAGACGCATCGGATCACACATCGAGTCGATCGGCGCGTAGAGAAAGCGCCCCTCGGCGACAAGTGCATTTCAAGACGCTGTAAGGAGAGAGATATGCTTCTGCTGATAATTCTGATAATTCTGATCTTCGGCTTCGGATACGGAGGCTACCGCATGGGCCCCGGAGTCGGCT
>DATJSB010000264.1:0-7695 GCA_035504315.1 Occallatibacter sp. | reverse complement strand
AAAGCCGTGCCCTACAAAGAAACTCACGACCTCACTCTACTCGATGCGCTTCGCCCGTTTCATCCATTGCGGGTCGGCGAAGCCGGTGGTGCCCTTTCAAAACATAATCTTCCCGCATCTTGAAATGCGATTGCCCTGGGCTCTTCCCTTGAGAAAGAGCCACCCTAACGGATCAAAGCGTGTCAACACCCAGACCCAAGACACTCACAGGCATTTGATCGACCACGTGGCGCGATTGCCGGCTCAATGCATATCTCTCACATTGCAACGAGTCAACGCGAATTCCCAGCCAGGCGATGCCCCTGAGGACACGCGTGCCTTCAGGTCTGCCTGCCGGGGAAACCGGTCGCGTAACTTTCGGCGAAGTGTGAGAAACGCCGAATTAACCGGTTATTTGAACTGGCTGATCATGTCGTGAACATAGTAGATCACGACGAAAAGCGTCGCCGCTCCCAGAGCCCAGGTCGCGGTCAACTGTACCGGCTTGAACTTGTTGAGCTTGCTCATGATGGCATCCTGCTCGGCCTTAAGATGGCCGAACGAGTCATCAAGAATCAGCTGATCGTCTTCGTCGCGGCTGAGACGCGATGCATACACTTTCACAGCGAGAAAGAAAACCAGAATAACTCCCCAAATGACCAACATCGCCGGAACGAATGGCATTCTTCACCTCGAAAGAGCTTTTTCGGCACTTCTCCTTGAGTAGCCTTTGTGGTTCGGTGCGCGGTAGCGCTCCCATTCAGGGAACCGCCACTCGGGTTCCTCGCCACAAATGTCCACCGGACGGAAAAAGTGCTCCAGGGTGTCCCACAAAACCGCAAGTCCGTGAGGGAACCACGGGCCCTGGGCTGAGGGACCTTTCGATTGAAGATGATATGCCGCTCGGATTCCTCGCAAGGTGATGACAATCACTGGGTAATGGTGCGGTCTCACATCGGAGAACGAAAATCAGCGGAGCCGGCCACGTTTGTGGGCGCTTCGGCACGCACTAACACAGCAAGGTAATGGCTCATCTGCGATTCACAGCCAAAGCCCGCTTCGGCGACAGCCGCTCCCCCGTCTCGAATCGGTCTTTACAAGTTGCGGAAAAACTCTGCCAATGCCGCTGTATTGAAAGATCACGGATTTATCCGCGCCAATAGAGTCCATACAAGGTGTCGGGGTTTTAACCCCCGAGCGATGTTTTCTCCTGAACTGGACCGCGCTCGCCGAATCCCTCCGCAGCCTCTTTACTCCACTTCCTGTCTGGCTCGGTAGCCGTCGCGGGCGATGACGTCGTATTTCAGCGGCTTGTGTTTTTCGTCCTGCATGCGCAGCGGGTTGCCCTCATCGTCGACGAGTTTCACCTGCAGCTTTCGATAAGTGCCGTCCTGCTTGGCATTGGAGGGACGGTAGACGAGTTCGTATTTGGCGCGGATATTGGCATTGATATTTCGCACCATGTCCGGCAATTCACCCTGAAATACCGGCCTGAACCATTGGCCTCCGGTGGTCTGGGCAAAGTACCTCATCTCATTGTCGGCCTGCAGAAACGTCATGTCGCGCATGCTCCCACGCATGCCCCCCGTTCCCTCGGTCATCTCCTCCATCATGCCGTCGGTTGAAATGGAGTAGATGGTGATGTCGCGTGACTCCTTCACCCGCTTGGAGATTTTGTCGAATGTGAGCTTCGACATTGAGTCGATGCCGGTGGCAATGAGGATGATGTATTTCTGGCCCTGGATGCGCTCCAGGCGGTCCAAGGCGTCGTACAGCGCGTCGAAGACGTTGGTCTCGCTGAAGGTCGCAGGCGCGTAAGATTCCATCGCCAACTCATTAATGGCCTGCTGAATCTCCTGATGGTTCTGCGTAAAGTCCACGTCAATGTGAGACCTGAGGTCAAACGTCTCCAGTGCGATGAAATCCTGGGGGCGCAACTGCTGTGTAAACGCCCAGGCAGCGTTAAGCATATCAATGCGAAAGGCCCAGCCGCGGGCCGCGAATTCGCAAAGCAAAAGAGCTGTAATGGGTGCTTCAACACGCTTGAAGCCTTCGATCTTCTGCTCCACGCCATCTTCGTAAACGCGGAAGTTCGAGGGCTTGAGGCCGGGTATGAATTGGCCCGTCTTCTCCAGCATTACGCCCACATCCACCGTAACTTCGGGCACGTCAACATGGAAGGTGACGTTCCCCATTCCTTCAGGATTCTTGATCTTGGGAGCCGGCGGCGCGGGAGCCGGCGGGAGCTCATCGGCGGGGTTCTTTTTGGGGATGGCAATCACGCCGTTGTCCCCCGCGGGACCCCCGGAGTCAGGCGTAGCTGTCTGGTCAGGCTGCTGCGCCGGCTGCTGGGGCTGCTGCTGGGGTTGTTGAGGTTGCTGCTGATTCGGGTTGGAGGGGTCGGGAGTTTGCCCCCACGTGCGGTTCAGGGGCGCGAGAGCTATCACAGCCAGTCCCAGAAACAGAAGGTAGGTATGGTGCCGACGGATTGCCGATCGGGTTTGGCCTGGGTTTTTCATGACCACCTCAGTGCTGAAAAGCATATTCGTTCAGGCGACCCGATGTCAGCTTCGCATCAGCCCACGGGCCGCAATGGTGAACGAGCCGGCTGCAGTCAGCGCCTCCATGCGCCGGAACCGCCTCGCACCCGGCAAGAGTGCACCAGCCGGCATCCCCGGGTCAGAGTGTCCTGAGGCCCGCGTGGGGCGGCCCGCATCCACTCCGCCACTGTACTCTAATAGACGTGGAAATCTGCATTATGGAAACTCAGGAACGGGCGGGCGGCTTGCGCCGGGCAAAGCGGATGAGGTTGGCCGCCGCCGCCCTGCTTCTGTGCGCTCTTGCGGCGCCATTTCGCGGGCGCGCGGCCGCCAAAGACGAATCCGGACCACCGCCGAGCACGGGAGGGTTTTTCCCGCTCAGCCAGGTCCATCGCGGGTTGATGGCCACCGCCTGGACGGTATTCGAGGGCACTAAACCTGAACCGATGCAGGTCGAGATCCTGGGAATCCTGCGCGGAGCGCGTGGCCCCGGACAGGACATGATCCTGGCCCGCTTGCATGGGGCCAAACCGGAATACACCGGCGTTGTCGAGGGGATGAGCGGCAGCCCGGTATATGTTGGCGACAAGCTGCTGGGTTCGCTCTCCTACCGGATTGGACAATTCAGCAAGGAGCCCATTGCCGGCATTACGCCGATTGCGCAGATGCTTGAAGTAAAGGACCTGCCTGCCCAGGACTCGGAGATCGGGGAGCAGGGAACTGAAGCGCTCAATGCATCTCCAGCTCCATCGTCTGAAGTTGCCGTTGCAGGCCTGCAGATGCAGCCCATGGAGACCCCCCTGGTGATGAGCGGATTCAGTCCCGCGGCCATTGAGTTCTGGAGGAGCCACGTAAACGCGCCGGGCTTGCAAACGGTTGCCGCGGGAGGCATGGGCGAGAGCGAAATCAGCGACGTGCCGGACATCAAGGCCGAAAAAACTCTCGAGCCCGGCTCAGCGGTCAGCGCTTTGCTGGTGCGTGGCGATATGGAAATCTCGGCCACCTGCACGGTGACTTATGTGAATCCGAAGCAACTGCTGGCCTGCGGTCACCCCGTTCTCCAGTCCGGGCCGGTTTCGCTGCCCATGACAACTGCCGAAGTCGTGGCCACGCTCGCGTCGCCGTTGAACGCATTCAAGATCATCAACACCGGCGCGGTAGTGGGCGCCTTCACTGAAGATCGTGAATCGGCGATCAAGGGCGAGCTGGGAGCAACGGCGCGCATGATTCCCATGCACATCACGATCGACGGCGCGGGAGCCCCCAACAAAGTGAATGTGGAGATCCTCGATCTGCCGGAACTGACGCCCCAGGCAGCCGCTGTGGTGCTGTTTAACTCGCTGCTCGAACGCAACCAAAGCACCTCGGAGATGAGCTATCACGTGACCGGAACCATCGAGCTTGACGACTTTCCGCCGCTCCCGGTTGACGAGTGGGCGTCGGGAGGTGAGACGAATCCCTCCCAGCTCATGGTGGCAATCGAAGCCGCTTCCCGCTTCAACGCAATTTACACCAACAGCGGCCGGCGCGGCCTGGTGCGCGAGATCGATCTGCACGTCGAAGCAATCCCGCGGCGCATTTCCGTCACCCTCGAATCGGCCAGACTGATTTCAAACGACCTTGTCCATGCGGGCGACTCGGTGGAGATTGAAGCGACCTTGCGTCCGTGGCAGCAGGCAGAGCGGAATGTGAGAATCACAATCAAGTTGCCGGAACGGCTCCAGAGCGGCAGTGTGAGATTGCTGGTCTCGGATGCAGCCACCCTCGACCGGACTCTCAATCAACCCAGGCTTGCTCCCAAACCGGCGACCATGACCAGCGTGCTCGAGCGGGCGCGGCGGCAGCATGCGGCAGACCGGATCTACGTGTCGATTCTGGCGCCCGAAGCGCAGGCGGGATTGGATGGCGAAACCCTGGCTGCTGTGCCCCTTTCGATAGCGAATGCACTGGAACCGGTGCGAAGTGAGGAAGACATCAACCTCAATGGCGAGTCGGCGGAAGAGGCGGGCGAAGCGCCCGCAGGAGGTATGTTAAGCGGGTTTCAAATTCTCAATGTGCACATCGACCCCGGAGGCGGGTTAAACTAGTAGCGGCAGCGGACTCACTCTTGATTTGAAATGAACTGGGCCCAATTGGATCCGGCGCCGGCAATCTTATGGAAGATCGCTTCGGGTATTGCATCCTGGGCGAATTGGAACCGGGCGAATTTTCCCTGGCAAGAAAGATGGGCCCCGGCCGGGGGAACAACGAGCGGTGGTTTGAGCGCATTGCGGCCCGGCTGCAGTTATTAGCTCGGGAATGCATGCGAACTGATCCCTGCCAATAAGGACTCCAGAAAATATGGCTCAAATCCAAGGACTTGCGGCGCATGCAGCGGGCGCTGAATTAGTGCCTTACCACTACGACCCAGGCAAGCTGGGCGCGCACGAGGTGGAGATTGCCATCACCCACTGCGGCATTTGTCACAGCGACCTGCATCTGATTTCCAATGACTGGGGAATCAGCCAGTATCCCTTCATCCCTGGCCATGAGATCGTGGGATCGGTCGCGGCTGTGGGCAGCGACGTTAAGGCGCTTGAGGTGGGCCAGCGCGTGGGACTCGGCTGGCAGTCGAACTCCTGCGGCACCTGTGAGTGGTGCGTCAAAGGAATGGAGAACCTCTGCGCCGAGTCGGAAGCAACTTGTGTTCACCGCAACGGCGGATACGCTGACCGCGTAAGAGCCAATGCACGTTTCGTATTTCTCATTCCCGATGCGTTGAAGAGCGAGAATGCTGCACCGCTGTTGTGCGGCGGTATTACCGTCTACAATCCGCTGCGGACGCACGGCATCAACCCTACCTCGCGCGTGGGCGTGGTCGGCATCGGCGGGCTGGGACACATCGCCATCCAGTTCGCACGGGTCTTCGGTGCCGAAGTGACCGCCTTCTCATCGTCGGCTGGTAAGGAAGAAGAGGTACGGGCCCTCGGCGCGCACAACTTTGTAAACTCCCGCGAGAGCAAGGCCTTGAAGGAAGTGGCCGGCAAGCTTGACTTCATTGTGACCACGGTGAACGCCGATCAGGACTGGAGCGTGTATATCGCGGCGCTTCGGCCCACAGGTACGCTGTGCTTTGTAGGCGTGCCGCCCTCCCCGGTTGCGGTGCATGCCTTTCCTCTCATTTCGGGCCTGCGCTCCATCAGCGGCAACCCCACCGGTCCGCCGCACCGGATTCGCGAAATGCTCGACGTGGCCGCGCGCCACGGCATAAAAGCCACCACCGAGCTCTTCCCCATGAACAAGGCCAACGAGGCCATTGAGAAGGTGAAGAAGAACAAGGTGCGCTACCGCGCCGTACTGGCCAACTAGACAGCTCAAAGAATCTCTGCTGAGGTCCTGAAAAATGGGTGCCCCATCCTTGGCGCGCCTTTGTCTTTTGCGCCAAGGGTGGGAAACCACAACTCTCCACCAGCCCATCTCAATCAAGCAATTCCCGGGCGTAACCACAAATCCCGGGTGCCCCATGTCTCGCTTCTGAGACATGGGATCACCCTCCCAGCCAACCACCCCGCCTTGTATCAGGGCATGAGTTTACTCATGCCGATACCGACCGCAAACAAACTCCGGGCTTCAGCCCAGCAGGGAACTCAAAGGTGCCCGAAAATGTTGCCCCACCTGGGACCCCACTGTGTAGCGCATTCCTGTTATTGCGGCCACTGCGGGATACGGCTCAACTCAACCCCTGAAGAGATTTGTCATCCTGAGCTCCGTTTGGCCGATTCATAGGCCAAACGGAGTCGAAGGATCTGCGGTTGTCTCCCAGTCCTCGCTCAATGGCGAAAAGGCATAATCTCCGGTCTGACGGCTATCCACTCAAAACTGCGTACGGGAATCCGAAAGGGTGCCACCATGCGAATTCGAATTGCCGCTCCGCCGTCGATGCGTGCCTCGGCGGTCATGCACTCACCGAGATCCGCCGATTTCAGATGGCCGAGAAGCCGCCGTCCACATTCAACTCCACCCCATTCACGAAGCTCGAATCGTCTGAAGCAAGAAACAGTGCGACCGATGCGATTTCTTCAGGTTGACCCATCTTTCCGCGCGGGATCAGGGATTCGAACATCTCTTTCGCCTCCTTGGTGATAGCTTCTTCCTGCATCGGTGTGGCGATCGGCCCGGGGCCCAGCACGTTCACCCGGATATTCCTGCCCTTCAGTTCATTGAGCCACGTGCGCGCGAAGGAGCGCAACGCCGCTTTGCTCGCCGCATACACGCTGAAACCAGGAAAACCTTTCAGCGAAGCAACTGATCCGGTCATGAAGATCGATCCGCCATCGTTGAGCAACGGCAGCGCCTTCTGAACCGTAAACAGAGTGCCGCGCACGTTCAGGTCGAAGATCGCGTCGAAGTGTTTCTCAGTAACCTCGCCCAGTGGCAAGGCCTCGCCCCAGCCGGCGCTCGCGTACAGGATGTCAATCCTGCCCTTTTCCTGCTTGACCGTATCGAACAGGCGGTCGATGTCGTCGAGATTGGACGCATCGCCGCGCACGCCGGTCACGTTCCGCCCAATCAGCCTGACGGCCTCATCGAGCGTCTTTTGTCTCCTGCCCGTGATGAAAACGTAGGCGCCTTCTTCAACGAACCGCTTGGCGCTCGCTAGCGCCATGCCGCTCGATCCACCCGTGACGACTGCAACCTTACCCTCCAGCTTTCCCATAATTGCTCCCTTCGGTTTTTGTGTAGCATTTCTTACAAAGGAGTAGATTTCTCTGCCGGTGGACGAGAACTGCTCAAGAATCCAAATCTTTTGTCTATTCGTCCAAAAGAGGGAGCCTAAGTTGGACCCGATAACCGACGTCTTCAGAACGATGCACGTAACCGCTTTCGGTCTGCACAGACTCGAAGCCACAGCCCCGTGGGGCGTAAAACAGGAAAAGCAGGCCGAAGAAAAAGTCACGTCTTCCGGGAAAAGGACTTCACCCGCAGATTTGGCGCATTTCGCCATGCTCTCGCGCGGCAACTGCTGGCTGAGTGTAGAAGGCATTCCGGAGCCGATTCCCCTCACCGGTGGTGATTGCTTTTTGCTGGCTAAGGGGACTTCGATTGTTTTGCGCGACAGCCCGCGAACACGTCCGAAGTGGAGTTTCAGCGAGATCGGGGCCAAGGCCAATAGCAATGTCGCTCTTTGTGGAGGTGG
>DATJSB010000263.1:0-11218 GCA_035504315.1 Occallatibacter sp. | reverse complement strand
AAATAGCAAACGCACGACTGCTCGTCAGGAAACCACGCGCGAAACTGCTGCCAAGTCCCTGGATAATCAGGCTGCTTCGCGACTTCAGGCGTGCGAACCACAATATCTTGAGTCTACTGTATTAAGGCAGCTACCCCACTTCAGAAATAACGTGCCCGGCGCAGCAGTGCCCCTGTATTATTTCGCTGCGAGGCCGTTTTTCAATTTGCAAGACGCCAATGGGAGTCTCCCCGTGACTATCGTTCGGTATGTCTGCACTCTGCTTATCACCCTTTCTGCCGCTCTCACCGCCCTTGCCCAGACGCAGCCGCCAGCCGATTCGCCGCCGTCGCATTCTCTCAAACTCAATGTCTTTGTCGACAACAAGTCAGGACAGCCGGTCGCAAATCTCGGCCAGCAGGATTTCACCATCCTCGACAACAAAAGCCAGCGGCCCATCACTTCATTCAACGTTGAGAGCGCCGCTGCGGAGCCGGTTCACGTCATCCTGTTCCTGGACGCGGTCAACACGCCCTACTCGTTGTTTGCCTACCTGCGCGAGGGTGTCGAAAAGTTTCTGAAGTCGAATGAGGGGAAACTGGCTTATCCCACCACGATCGCGGTTCTCACTGATAATGGTGCGGAGATCGTCAAGAACTTTGCCAGCGACGGCAATGCGCTCAGCGACCTTCTTGAACACGACAAGGTTGGCCTGCGCGTAATCAACCGCAGCTCGCAGTGGAGCGGGGTTGACCTTATGCAGATGTCCCTCAACGCGTTTCATCAACTCACGGAGTTTGCCTCGACTGTTCCTGACCGCAAGCTGATTGTCTGGATCTCGCCTGGTTGGCCGCTGATCTCGGGGCCACAAGTCTACCTCACCGCCAAGGAGCAGGACCAGATCTACGGTGAGGTGATTTCCCTGTCCACGCAAATGCGGCAGAACAACCTGACGATCTACAACATCAATCCCGTTGGAGCGGGAGAATCGCTTAACCGCGCCGATTACTACGAAAGCTTTCTTCAAGGGGTCACCAAGCCAGGTGACGCGCAACTCGCCGACCTGAGCATACAAGTGCTCGCCGTTCACAGCGGCGGCGTCGCAATCGAATCGAACAGCGACGTCAACGGCATGATCCAGAAATGCCTCACAGATGCCCAATCGTGGTACGAAATCACCTACGATCCCGCGCTTGGGGAGAAGCCTAACGAATACCATCACATCGACGTCAAGCTGAATCAGCGCGGTCTGGTTGCCCGCACCCTGGACGGTTATTACGCGAACCAGCAGATCATTGAGCCTCGGCGGTAAAGCCAATGCTGATCACTTATGTGAACAGCATTGGCAGCAAGGCGGACTTCCAGGCTCCGCCTTCTTGTATTGTTGCTGCCTTGTTCCCTGCTTCTTCAACGCCAGCGGAAGATTTTGAGGGACACGGCAAACGGGAGCATAAACCACGCCAGCAGGATTGCCACCGGCGCGAGCATCTGCCCCAGTTGAGATCCCTGCAGCATGTTGGCGCGCATGGTGTCGATGGCGGCGGTGAGCGGGAGGGCGCGGACGAAGGGCTGAATGGCATTGGGGAAGCGCGAAGCCGAGAAGAAGACGCCGGAGAGGATCCACATGGGCAGCATGACCAGGTTCATGAGCCCTGAAACGGCCTCCATGGTGCGGGCGCGGGAGGCGACCAGCAAGCCGAGCGCAGAGAACACCATCGATGTGAGCACGCAGAGCAGCCCGAGTTGCCACAGCGGGCCGCGGAACGGAACGCCGAAGGCAACTTTGGCGAAGCCGAGAAAGACGACCACCTCAATCACCAGCATGGCCAGGCGGGAGAGCAGGAAGGCCGTCAGGTACTGCCATTTGGGCATGGGCGACGCCACCATGCGCTTGAGCAGCTTCTTCTGTCGGCCTTCGACGATGGAGAAGCCGAGGCCCCACATGGCTGAACCCATCAGGTTCATGCCGAGCAGGCCGGGGACGACGAAGTCGATGTAGCGAGAGCCGGTTTCGTGGACGAGGTCGTTGGAGGCAGGGATGGCATCGCGGCGACCGGCAGCAGTCTGGACGGCGCGGTCGACGAGGAGCCGGGCGGAACGGGCGTCGGGGTTGGTGTTGTCGTAGCGATAAACGACGCGAGCAGGTTCCTGGATGGCGAGCAGAACGATGGCACCGGTGGCGAGGGCGCGGCGTCCGGCAGCCTCATCGAGGAGCGAAGATTTGAGGCCGGAATCGGTGTTGAGAGCGGCGACCAGCTGCGGGGTTGTGGCGCCGACCGGCAATACGTCGGCCGGGCGGTTGCGGAAGGCGATGCCCAGGCCGACCGCCAGCAAAATCGGGAAGATGAAGATCCAGAAGATGGCCTCGGGCTCGCGCACGATGAGCCGGAACCGGACCATGGTGAGCTGGAAGAGGCTGCTCTTTTCAAGACTATTCATCGCGCAGATTCCTCCCCGTAAGGCGAACGAAGACGTCTTCTAAAGTTGCCGAATGGGTTCGGAAGTCGTTCATGTGCAGGCCCTGCTCTTCGAGTGCGGCAAAGATGAGCGGGACAGTGGTGTGCAGCTCGTCTACTGAAAGCTGATGGACCGATGCATCGACGCGATGCGACTCGACCCCGGGAATGGTTTTCAGCGCCTCGACCACGGCGGCGTGGAGAGCCTCAGGAGACTGGTGAGTCGTGGAGCCGGCAGCGAACTCCACGATCTCTTCGCCTCCGACGGTGGCTATGAGCTCTTTGGGCGTGCCGAGGGCGATCACCTTGCCGTGGTCCATGATGGCCACGCGGTCGCACAGGCGCTCTGCCTCCTCCATGTAATGCGTGGTGAGAATGATGGTGCGGCCGGATTGCTTGAGATTGTCGACCAGATCCCAGAGATGGCGGCGGGCCTGGGGATCGAGGCCGGTGGTGGGCTCATCGAGAAAGAGCAGCTCAGGATCGCCGACCAGGGCGGTGGCCATGGCCAGGCGCTGTTTCTGCCCGCCGGAAAGCCCGCCGATGCGCGAACGGCGCTTTTCTTCAAGCTGCGCGGTGCGGATGGAGTCTTCGATGTCGATGCTGCGGCGGTAGAAACTGCGGAAGAGCCGCAGCGCCTCCTCAACCGTGAGCTTGTCGGGGAACTGCGTCTCCTGGAGCTGGATGCCGATGCGCTGGCGCAGCTCTTTCGCGTTGTTCTTCCAATTGAGGCCGAGGATCTCGACTTTACCGGAGTCCGGGTCGGTGAGCCCTTCGCAGATCTCGATGGTGGTGGTCTTCCCTGCTCCGTTAGGGCCAAGCAGGCCGAAGCACTCGCCGGGGTGGACCGCGAGATCGATGCCGTCGACCGCCTTTACATCGGCAAATGCCTTGTGCAGCCCGCGGATAAGCAACGATGCGTCCGCCCTTGCCGCCGAAATTTCGGCCTTTTCCAGACTTGAAGTGGCGTCTGCCATTGCCCCAGCTTACCCCATCTTCGCTAAACGATTGGCATTGCCGTCTCGGACTCTGTGGATACTGGATCGCTGGGCCTGTGAAGCTCCGGTCACATCACCTCGGTAATCTGGGAAGTCTCACATTTGCTTCAAGATTCATGGGGCTGCGCCGATATCCCCGTTACCGGCGGAGGGTTAGAAAATCGCAGGGTTGCGATGCCTGGCACCGAGCCGGCGAGGTTTCAGGTTCGGTGTCTTTTCGACGGCTTGACTGGTTGCTGGCCACAAAGTTGTATTTCCTTGAAGGGATGACTGGCGGCACAATTCTGGTGAGTGAAGAGCAGTCGCTAAGACGCCATAGACTCCCGCGCGGCCCGGGAGAACCCGGGGCACGCAGAATTGGAGTGACTCGCATGAGATCATCCGGGTTCCTTTTCTCGCTCCTGGCAGCAATCGTCCTGGTGGCCCTCTCTATAGGGGCCTGGTCGCAGTCTCCTCAAAATGGCGCGGTTCAGCAGGCCGCAGCCTATTCGCCTTCATACACAACGGTGAATGAAACCCTGGAAGTTCAGGGCGCCCTGGACCGGTTCACCGTTGCGGTGGCATCGCACGACGTACAGCGGCTGGTCGCCGTCGGGATTCGCCCCTCCAGCGCAAAAGGATGGCAGCGCTTCTTCCGGGACAACCCCCGCGCAACCGTGACCGATCAGTGCTCCGGAACTAATCTCTTCATCTCCGGGGACACGGCCAGGTGGAGTTGCGTTGAGACGGCCACCATTATCTCCGAAGGCAGGCCAGCACAGTTCGCTCACTTGATCCGCTTCACTTTCACCCGGACGAACGGTGAGTGGCTGATCTCCGATCGCAGATAAGCCGTTCAGGCTTTCCGCGCTGATTGGGTTCAAGGCGGGCGTGTGTCTGCGTATTGGCGAAGACGCGGACCACGCACGTCAAACCATGAGTGTCCCGAACGACCTTTGTTTCTCACGTCTCCTCGCATGACATTGTCGTGCAAGTTTACGATACTGCAACTTTCACGCTTTCCATTTTGCTCCCAGTCAGACAATCCAAACCCCTCGCGGTCGTACCGGGCGCCGTCTCGATTTGTGGTTCGCAGCCCTGGAAACGCCATTTCCTAAAACGCCCCCGATTAACGTATGTTGATTGGCATGATCTTCGGAGCCTTCCCCTGCGGCAGATGAGGAAATTGCTGTGTCCGCAGAGCGCGGAGCAAGGTCACCGCTTCCTTATGGTCGCGATGACTTTGGATCAGTGCTTGCCGGATGCATCTTTTCCTGCTCCGCCAGGGCCCGCATAAGCCCGAAATCCAAAGACAGAAAACAGGAGGCAACAATGCGGCGTCGGACTTTCATGAAAACTCTTCCTCTGGCAGCAGCCGCAGTCGCAGTCAATGTGCCGGGCATTGCGGAACGACCTGTGCAGGCCGGCGAGCCCGGAGCCGGCACCGTGGAATTGCCCAAATTCCAGCCGCCGGGCGCCGAGCGATTCACCCGGCCCGATGTTCATGCAGGCGACCGGCCCGCGGGGGCGAGCTTCGCCACGCGGTCGCCGGCCCTGGGGCTCAACGGCGCGGCGGGAACGGCCCACCCGCTGGCCACGCAGGCCGCCATTGAGATGCTGAAGCGCGGCGGATCGGCAGTGGATGCGGCGGTTGCGGCAAACGCGGTGTTGGGTTTCGTGGAACCGACGAGCAGCGGCCTGGGCGGCGATTGCTTTGCCTTTGTTTGGGATCCCAAAGTGGCCAAACTGGCCGGGATGGCGAGCTCGGGACGGTCACCCAAATCGCTCACGCTCGAGACAGTTCGCACGCATGCCGTGAACGGCCACATCCCGGCGCTGGGCGCGATTGCGGTTTCGACACCAGGCGCACTCGACGGCTGGTGGACACTGCACGAGCATTACGGAAAGCTGAAATGGTCCGAGCTGTTTGAGCCGGCGATTCACTACTGCGAGGCGGGCGACGCCACGCCGCAGATCATCGGCTACTACATCAAACGCAATATGGCGGCATTTCTGCGCAAGGGCTCGGGCGTTGAGGAGACGGCCAACGCCGTTCACACCTATATGCCGAATGGCGTGGCTCCGGGCGAATACGACGTTCGCCGCAACCCCGACCTTGCGCACACTTACCGCCTGATCGCAGCAGGCGGGCGCGAGGTTTTTTACGACGGCCAGATCGCCCAGACTATCGACGCCTATTTCAAACGCATCGGCGGATGGCTCAGCGCCGAGGACCTGCGCGAGCATCACGCGGAATGGGTCGAGCCACTGGTGACCGATTATCGCGGCGTGAGCGTGTACGGGATGCCGGCCAATACGCAGGGCCTGGCCACGCTGCAGATGCTGAACATCATCGAGAACTTCGAAATGCGCGGCTACGGCTTTCAGTCGGCAAATTCAGTGCAGGTGCAGGCCGAGGCCAAGCGGCTGGCGTACGAGGATCGCGCGCGTTACTACGCCGATCCGCACTTTGCCAAAATTCCCATCGACTGGCTGATTTCGAAGGATTATGCAAAGGACCGCGCCAAACTTATCAAGCTCGACTCGATCATCGATCCCATTTATCCCGGCCAGGCGCCGGGCCAGGGCGACACCACCTATTTCGCCACCGCCGACAAGGACGGCATGATGGTGTCGATGATTCAGTCGAATTTTCGCGGAATGGGCTCCGGTCTCGTGGCCGACGGGCTGGGATTCATGTTCCAGGACCGCGGCCAGCTCTTTTCGCTTAAGGATGGGCACCCGAATATCTACGCGCCGGGCAAGCGGCCGTTCCAGACCATCATTCCCGGCTTCGCGGCCAAAGACGGCAAGCCGTGGATGGCCTTCGGTGTGATGGGCGGCGATATGCAACCGCAGGGACAGACGCAGATTATTGTGAACCGCGTGGACTATGGTCTCGACGTGCAGGCCGCTGCCGACAGCCCGCGCTGGTACCACGAGGGATCGTCACAGTCGATGGGCGAGGATCGGCCGAACCTGGGCCCGAGGGGCGTGCTCAACCTCGAGACGGGAGTTCCGGCGGAGACGCGGAGGGCGCTTGAGGCGATTGGCTGGAAGATCGGCGAAGCATCCGGCGCGTTCGGCCGCTACGAGGGCATCGAGCACCGCATGGAGGGCGGAGTGCGGGTCTACGCCGCGGGCAGCGAGATGCGAGCGGATGCGGTGGCGCTGGCGTACTGAGGCAAGTACCGGCCGGTGCCGACAACTGATAACTGTTAAGCGACTACCGCATTATTTATGATATTGCGCCCTGCCGAGCCCGCCGACGCCCTAACCGTTGCGCGGGTTCACGTGCGCACGTGGCAAGCGGCCTATCGCGGTCTGTTGCCCGACAAGTTTCTGGACCAGTTGCGGCCCGAGGACCGCGCCGCGCGCTACGACTTTGCTACGCGCGATCCAGGCAAGCCGCAGACGATCGTGGCCGTGGAGGGCGACGAAATTCTGGGATTTGTGACCACCGGCCCCTCGCGGAGCAGCGAACTGCCGGATCACGGCGAGGTGTGCGCACTCTACGTCGATCCGGAACAGTGGCACCGGGGACTTGGCGCTGCGCTGATCGCGGCCGGCCGGGCACGCCTCGTCGATCTTGGATTTCCCAACGCGTATCTGTGGGTCCTGGAAGACAACGAGCGCGCGGAACGGTTTTATGTCAAAGACGGCTGGACTGCCGACGGAATGCGGCGCAAAGACAGAATCTGGGGTATCGAGGTGGATGAAGTGCGCTATCGGCGGGAACTCTAAGGCAGATGTCCGATGAATCGAAAGGCGAATAGCTGCGGCGAAAAAACATCCCACAGGGGTTAAAACCCCGTCGTCTTTGAGGCCCCTTTGGCCCGGCTGAAGCCGTGCCCTAATTACAAAACATCTGAACTCCGATCCAGTGGGCGCTGCCGGTTCCCTGTTGGCGACGAATCTTCAGCGGGCGCCGCGCCATCAAACGGAGACGTAGTGCGTGGCCGCGGGGTGCAGATGGCATCTGCAGCAGAACTGCTCGAAGACGAAATTGCACGCTGGCCGGGTGTGAGCGTTGCTTCGCACCGCTTCGGCGGACGGGAATTCAGACTCGGCAAGGCGGAGATCGGGCACGTGCATTTGTGGGGTGACGTCGATATCCCCTTCACTCGCGAGCTGCGCGATGAGCTGATTGCGGAAGGAATGGCCAGGGTGCACCGATGGCTGCCGGATTCGGGCTGGATCACTTTCCACATGAGCGGCGACCACGGGGTGGAGCGGGCGGTGTGGCTGATGCGGCTCTCATACATCAGGTATCGTCTCAAGGCCTCGCAACATCCAGGTCAGGATCTCGAGGAAGAGGCCGAACGCATGCGCTTGAATCCAAAACTGGTTGCGTTGCTGGAGCGGTTCGCGCCCGCCGATAGGGCTATGCCCCGAATCGGCGCACAGGTAAACTAGAACCATGGCGGAGATTCAGCGCAGGAAGACACCGACAGTCAAGATTGGACATGTGCGTGTAGGCTGGGAGGTTCCGGTCGTCGTGCAGTCGATGACCAACACTGACACGGCCGACATCGAGAGCACCATTGACCAGGTTGCAGCGCTGGCGCTGGCCGGCTCTGAGCTGGTACGCGTCACGGTTAATAACGAAGATGCCGCAGCAGCGGTGCCGGCCATCGTCGAAGGGCTCGAAAAGCGCGGGCTGCGCGTCCCCATCATCGGCGACTTCCACTACAACGGGCACATTTTGCTCAAGAGGTACCCCGCCACGGCGCGGGCATTGGCCAAGTACCGCATCAACCCGGGCAACGTGTCGATTGGACGGCGTGATGATGACAACTTCCGCACCATGGTGGAGTGCGCGGTCGAGAATCACAAACCGGTGCGCATCGGGGTCAACTGGGGCTCGCTCGACCAGGCGCTGCTGACGCGCATGATGGACGAGAACAGCAAGAAGGCTGAGCCGCTGCCCGCGCGCGACGTGATGATGGAAGCGATGGTTGAGAGCGCGCTGCGATCTGCGAAGCTCGCCGAACAATACGGCCTCGGTCACGACATGATCATCCTGTCGGCCAAGGTAAGCGGCGTGCGCGACCTGATCGATGTCTACACATCGCTGGCTTCGCGGTGCGACTATCCGCTGCATCTGGGACTCACTGAGGCAGGCATGGGCGCCAAGGGATTGATTGCATCGACTGCGGGCCTCTCGCCGCTGCTGCTCGCCGGCATAGGCGACACGATCCGCGTGAGCCTGACGCCCAAGCCGGGCGGCGACCGCACTGAAGAGGTGCAGGCCGCGCAGCAGATTCTGCAGTCGCTCTCGATTCGCAGCTTTATGCCGCAGGTGACGAGCTGCCCCGGCTGCGGCCGGACTACGAGCACGTATTTTCAGGAGCTGGCCGAACAGATCCAGAGCTACCTGCGCACCTCAATGCCCGAGTGGCGCAAAAAGTATCCCGGCGTTGAAGAGCTCAAGCTGGCGGTGATGGGCTGCGTGGTGAATGGACCCGGCGAATCGAAGCACGCCAACCTGGGCATCAGCCTTCCCGGAACATTTGAAGAGCCCAAAGCCCCGGTCTACGTGGACGGCAAGCTCCTCAGAACCCTCCACGGCGACACCATTGTGGCCGAGTTCAAAGAGATTCTCGACAACTACGTTGTAAGCCACTACGGCAAGAAGAGCGAGGAACTGGTGGGAGCGCGGTAACGACAGGGGTCAGTGGTCAGGGCGCTGAGATTGCGCGGAAGGGATTCTCTATGCGAAGCCCGTCAATGACCTGGCCGTGCTGCATGTCTTCGGAATAGAGAACACGGCAGTCCGCTTCCAGCGCCGCAGCAATGATCAATCCGTCATACACCGAGTAGCCGTAGCGCTCGCATATTCGCAATCCTGCCCGATGTGTCTCAAGACCGAGCGGCAACGGATCCGGACAAGTCACTAAAATGCTGTCGATAATCTCGCGAATCTGCAGCCAGCCAAATCCGAATTTCCGGTGCAGAGCGTTTGCCAGTTCGTTGAGAATTTGGATATTGACCGCTCCGCCCCGGTTTACCAGCCTTTCGGCCACACCTAACTTAGCACTGTTATCGGCGAACGCGTAGATCAATACATTGGTGTCGAGAAACGTCCGTCCATTCATCAATCAGCGGCCGCTCCCCGCTTCGCTTGATCCGCAGGCTTGTATGGCCCGCGCGCATTCGCCTCTTCACGATCGAACTTGTATCCAGGAGGCAGTTTGAAACGCAACTTGCGCATGCGCTCTAACGCCTCTTTGCGCCGTTCGTCGGGCGAGACTTCAAGCCTTTTTTCCTCGCCCCGGGCGACAATCTCGATATCATCGCCTTCGCTGATATTCAGTTCGGCTACCAGACTTGCAGGCAGCCTGATGGCCAGGCTGTTTCCCCACTTCGCTACCTTCATCGCACTTACCCCCAGATATACATTCATCATTGTATATCCATTCGGAATGCAGGCCAAGGTCTCTGACTGCGCAGCCCGCGCCGCAGGCGTAGAATCCCTTGCCATGAAGGTCCTTGTATGCGCAATACTCTTGTGTTTGGCGGCAGGGTTCCCAGCGCTTGCTCAGTCCGCCGGAAAAACCAGTGCGCAAACCCCATATGAGATTCAGATATCCGCGAGTGTGGCTGAAAAACTCCTCATCCATAAGGAAGAGATTCAATGGCACCCCACCGCGACGGAAGCCCGCGTAATGGGAACAGTTGTGGTCGATATCGAAATTGGCGTCCGCGGCGACGTGACGTATGCGAAAGTCATCTCCGGTCCCAGAATGCTGCGCCAGTCGGTGCTCGACGCGGTTCGGAAGTACAAATACAAACCGTCCCTTCTCAACGGAAAACCCGTCGAGGTTGAGACGACGGTCTCGGTCACTTGCCAGTGCTGCCCTCCCAACTGAGACGCACATCACTTCCCTTGCCCGGCGCGCTGCGTTAGGCTGTCTGCAATTTCCCGGAAAGGTTCTGCATGCCCCCGCGTTGCTCGCTCTGGATCGCAGCACTGTTGGTTGTCGCGCCAGCGATGGCGTTGGCCGCCAAGCCGCAGCACTGCGTCACCGGCGACGAAGCCGCGATCATGGTCAATAAAGACATCTGCGTCTCGGCTCATGTTTACGACGTTGTCGAACTGCCTGACGGCACACGATTCCTTGATGTCTGCTCGCCTCAGACCTCGGATGAGAAGTGCCGGTTCACCGTCGTCAGCCTGTGGGAAGACCGCGAAGATGTGGGAGAACTGCGCAAGTATCGGGACATGGACGTGCACATTCGGGGCATCGTGCGGCCCATGCACGGGCGCGCCGGCATGGTGCTCAGTCATGCGCGGCAGTTCAATGGAGGTCCGCCGAAGTTCAAGCCGAACCCCATGCTGGCCCACGGCTTCAACGCCCAGCAGGATCGTCCGCCGATGAACGATCCCAACCTGCACTCGCAGGGCGGGAGGCGGGCGTTCATGAACTCTCGGGATCAGGAGACAGTGAAGTAGCGGAGTCAGCGGCGTTAGCTGAGCTAGGAGTCTGTCGGAAATAGATTTTTCATCCTTTAGAATCAATAACTTACGAATTCTACCGATTTGCGTATGTTATTGATTCTACACGGGTTACCGGATCGGAATTTCTTATCTCCGACACACTCCTAGGCTGCGTCAAGCCTTGGTGCGTGGCGCGCGCCGGCAAACAGAATTAGTGTCGAAACCACCAGGGAGACTAGTGTCGCCCCAAGGCCGATGCTGAGTTTGCTGCGGTCGGAGATGGCGCCGATGATTTGCGGCGAAAAAGTGTCGCCGAAGGCATGAATGCAGAAGAGGTTGATGGAGATGGCTGTGGCGCGCACGGC
>DATJSB010000262.1:0-19490 GCA_035504315.1 Occallatibacter sp. | reverse complement strand
GAGGGCAACGGCTCGCTCTACGAGATGGACATTACCACTAACCGCGTGGATGCGATGAACCACTATGGCATCGCGCGGGAGGCGGCTACGATTTACGGGCTGGCGTTGCCGGCTCTTCAGTATGCATTGCCTGGGGCGAGGCCGACGGAGCAGCCGTTCTCGGTGAAGATCGAGGCCACAGACGCCTGCGGCCGCTTCACCGCGCGGGTGCTGCGTGATGTGACGATCGGCGAGTCGAGGG
Organism: Occallatibacter sp.; assembly: GCA_035504315.1. Taxonomy (GTDB): domain Bacteria; phylum Acidobacteriota; class Terriglobia; order Terriglobales; family Acidobacteriaceae; genus Telmatobacter. The sequence goes on along the minus strand of DATJSB010000262.1, from coordinate 19,249 downwards.
ACTGGTTCGCGGGCGCGGAAGTGAAAACCTTTTTCGGCCTGCTCGAACAGAAGTTGATTTCGAACGCGGTGGATGCCACGAATTTTGCCTGGCTTGCCATGGGCCAGCCGACCCATGCGTTCGATCTCGACAAGATCGATGGCGGCATTATTGTGCGCCGCGCCCGCAAGGGCGAAATGCTTAAAACGCTTGATGGACTGGTGCGCATTCTCGACCCCGACGACCTGGTTGTGGCCGACCACAGAAAGCCGCTGGCCCTGGCCGGGGTAATGGGCGGCTGGGACACGATGATTACGGCGGAGACGAAGAATGTGCTGGTTGAAGCGGCCTGGTTCGATCCCATGGCGGTGCGGCGCACGGCGCGGCGCCACGGACTGCACACTGACGCGAGCCACCGTTTTGAGCGAGGCGCGGACTTCAACGCTGCGCCTGTGGCATCCGCTCTGGTGAGTGCAGTCCTGCTGGCCAGCGGAGGATGGATCGAGGGCGAACTGGTGGACGTACGCGTGGAAGCGATTGAGGCGCGGACGGCAAGTAGAAAGCCGATTTCGCTCCACCTCGGCGAGGTATACCGGATGCTTGGCGCCACCCTGGACAAGGATGGCATCGTAGCGGAGACTGTCGAAACGGTTTTGAAGGGGTTGGGCTGCAGGCTATCTGAGGACTTGGGCGACCTGCGGGAGGGAAGCCTCTCATGGAACGTCGCGCTGCCCAGCTGGCGGCTCGATCTTGAACGCGAGATTGACCTCATTGAAGAGATCGCGCGGGTCTACGGATACAACCGGTTTGCCAATACGCTGCCGGCATTCGGCGAGGGCGTAAAGGCGCTGCCATGGGCTGAAAAAGAGACAGCAGTGCGCGACACGTTGCGCGCGGCCGGCTTCAATGAAGCCATCTCGAGCAGCTTCTGCTCGGCGGCCGAAGGCGCGCTCACTGCGCCGCAGCCGGGGCTGGTGGTGCCGCTCGGCAATCCGTTGAGCGAGGAAGCCGGGGTGCTGCGGCCGTCGCTCATTCCGGGGATGCTGTCGATGATTGCCGGCAACCTGAATCGCGACGTGAGCGATGTGCGGTTATTCGAGCTGGGAACGGTCTTCAGCGGCACTGCCGAGAGAGTCGACGAGCGGCCTTCGCTGGCCTTTGGCGCAGCCGGAGCGCTGCCGCAAGAGTCGGCGCTGCACCCTTCGCGCTCCATTGACTTCCACGACATCAAGGGCGCGGTTGAACATTTGCTTTCGCGATTCGAAATCAAGGCGGTTTATTTCGACCGCTTCCCTGCCGAGGCCGGCATCATGCCGGAGTGGCTGCACCCCTATCGCTCAGCGCGTGTGGTTGCCGAGGGCGTTACCGCTGGCTGGTTCGGGCAGCTGCATCCGCGCGAGGCCGCATCGCGCAAGATCGAGGACGCGGTGCGGGTGGGCGAGATCTATCTCGACCGGCTGTACAAGTTGCCGTTGCGGACGCCGGCGGCGAAGGAAATCTCGCGGTTCCAGCCGGTGCGGCGCGACTTTTCTCTGGTGCTCGATGAGAGCATTGCGTGGGAGACGCTCGACGGAGCCTTGCGATCGTTGCAGATTCCCGAGCTGGTCGACTGGCGAGTGCGCGAGGTTTTTCGCGATGCGCGAATGGGCAAGGGCGAGTACTCGCTGCTGCTGGGCACAACCTTCCAGGCGCCCGACCGCACGCTGCGTGAGCTGGAACTGCAGAGCTTCCAGACCCAGGTGGTGGAGGCTGTTGGCAAGGTTGGCGCAAGATTGCGCGGATAAGGAGTTTTCCGCAGCAATCCGGGCTATACTCGAACGGGCAAAGGCACTTTAAGGGAGTGGAGAGATTGATGATGTCGGAATCGCTATGGGCAGCTGAGACAAACCCTGGTCTGGAAGAGCATGCGGAGCCTGAATCGGTAGAACGGGCTGAACCCCGGGACAAGGACGAGTCGCAGCCGGAACAGCATGAAGAGGTTGCGCCGCCGGTTGCGCTGGCCGTAAGCGAGGACGATTTTTCGGCCCTTGAAGAGCGCGTGCTGCGCGCGGTGGCAATGTTAAAGCACGAGCGGCAGGCGCGCGCTGCAGCCGAGGTGCGTATCGCTCAGGCGGAAGAACACGCCACCAGGGCAGAGGAAGAGCTTGGCGCGCTGCAGACACAACTCAACCAGCAGACGCCGCTCGTGGAGCAGTTGCAAAACGAGATTTCCAGCCTGCGCGCCGAGCGCGACACGGTGCGGCATCGCGTCGAGCGGCTGCTTGGGCAGCTCGACTCGCTTGAGATTTGAGGCTCCGATGGCTGCCGAATCCACCAACAATCCGATGGAATTCGTGACGGTTGAGATCTACGATCAGCTCTATCATCTGGCCGGCAACAACGCCCCTTACCTTCGTGAACTTGCGCGGCAAGTGGATGCAAAGATGCGCGCCGTAGCTGCGCAGGGTCATACCGCCGACTCGCTGCGGGTTGCCGTATTGGCAGCATTGAACTTCGCCGACGAACTCTCCCAGGCGCGCTCGGCCGATCCCACGGTAGGACGTCTGCGCACCTCCTGCCTTAACGGGCTGCTCGACGAAGTACTCGAGGAAGCAAGAAAGACTGCCTCGTAAATCCGGACTTGATTCACAGAAAACCGCATTTGCCAAACTGCACATGCGAGGGATCACTAACCGGCTGACGTGGACTTTTGCGCGGAGATCGCTGCCCCCCGGGGCGCCCGAGAGATCAATCTTGAGCGCCCCCCATTACCTTTTGGGCAGACGATCTTAGAAATTCTTAAAGTCTGATTCTTCCCCTCCGATAAGAGCTGAAGTAAGGGAATGCCTGCCGTTCCCGTTAGTGCGGTTCCAGAGTCAACGTGACCCTTTCCAATATCGTGCTGAGCGGCTTTTTCTTGAGGAAAAAGCCGCTCAGCCGGGACGGTTCCGGGATGCAGCAACTCTGAAACCGATGTATTGCCGCGCCTTTCATCCGCGCGGAGTCCGGAGGACTGCATGACCCGCCTGACCACCCGATTTTTTATGGCCTTTGGGCTTGGCTTTTTGTTCTCGTCAACGGCAGCGTTGGCGCAATTGCCGCTCAGTGATGAAGAGCTCTCGCAACCGGCTGCCCGTATGGGTAGCGGCCAGGTCGTGATTCCTCATTCGGGAATCCAGCGCCCCGACGATGTTGGCATCCGCGCGCGCACTCTTTACAAAATCTTCGTTCCCACCGGCCGTCCGCAGGGTGTGGTGGGTTTCGGAGAGGATGAAGTTGTCTCGCGGGAAACGGCGGCGAAGCCGGTGCAGCCGATTGCGGGATACTTCGCCGAGACTCCTGCGTCGGTTGCCTGCCTCTATCACCTGGTGACGGCGACATCGGGCTGCAACCTTGCAACCTTGACCACCGTCGCAACAGGAGGCTCAAAGGCAATCGCTATTGTTGATGCCTTTGACTACCCCACCGCGCTGGTTGATCTGACGGCCTACTCCCAGCAATTCGGACTCCCGGCCCCAACTTCATCAACCTTCACCATAGCCTGGCCCGGAACGGCCAAACCCGCGCCTGATCCCGATTGCGCGAACTACGGCGGCTGGGACTGCTGGGCCACCGAATCGGCGCTCGACATCGAGATGGCGCACGCAGCCGCGCCCTCGGCGCACATCTACCTGGTCGAAGCGGCCTCAAGTGACTTTAACGACCTCTTCGCTGCGGTCACTACCGCCATCTCGCTGGTAAAGGCTGCCGGCGGCGGAGAGGTTTCAATGAGCTGGGGCGGCAGCGAGTTTTCCACCGAGACGCAGTCGGACACGATCTTCACTGGGACAAACGTTGTGTTCTTCGCGTCGAGCGGCGACAGCGAAGGCACTGTCTATCCATCGGTTTCTCCAAATGTGGTCGCGGTCGGCGGCACAACCATCTCGCGCAATCCATCAACGATGGTTTTTGAAAACGAAGTCGCATGGGAAGACACGGGGGGCGGGTACAGCATGTATGAGCCGCGGCCGTCGTTCCAGAGCAGCATCTCGTCAACGGTGGGCGCGCATCGCGGGGTGCCCGATGTAGCCGCGGTGGGCAATCCGCGCACGGGAGTGTGGGTCTACAACAGTTACGAAAATACCTATAGCGGAACCGTGTACCCGTGGAACATCGTCGGCGGCACCAGCGTGGCCTCGCCCCTCTGGGCTGGAATTGCCAATCACGCCGGCCACTTCAGCACATCCACACCAGCTGAAGAAACCTTAATCTACGCAAACGGCAAGACGGCCGCAGACTTCCGCGACATTGACGCCGGAACCTGCGGCTACTACGAGGGCTACGAGGCGGTGACTGGCTGGGATCCGTGCTCCGGCTTTGGCGCGCCGCTGGGATCGGCAGGCAAATGACCGCGCTGCTGGTGCACAGTCTCAGCCGGCCCGGGTGTAAGATTCCTGTGAAACGGGAAAACTTATTCGGAGTGATGCGCTTATGTCTGGCTCAAACCACTCGCGGCGGCTCAGGAATTGCGTCTGCGCGGCGCTGGCTTTGGTAATTGCAACGGGCGTCTACGGCCATGGCGCCGAAAAGCCGGGGCCGGCACAACCCGGCGAACCGACCGACCCTAAAGCGAGAAAAACTTATGCGGGGGCGATTGAGTATGAACACCAAGGCATGAAGTCCGCCGCGATCGAAGACTTTCGCAAGGCCAACAAGCAGGACGGCGGCCATTGCACCAAGTGCGTGGACCGCGCCTACAGACTGGCCCTCGAAATCGACGACTACAAAGCCGCGGAAGGGGTGATTGCGGACCAGATACCTCTGGCTGCAAACGACAGAGAACGCGCCGATCTGCATTTTCGCCTGGCGCTGGCCCTGCAGCGCCAGGGAATCAAAGATAAGAAGGAAAAATGCTTTACCGATAGCTGCCAGGAGTTCAAAACGGCGCTCGCTCTCGATCCCGGATACACGAGTGTCGACTACGCCATGGGTATTTCGCTGGCCTATCTGCACCAGGACGACGCGGCCCGCGACGAGTTCAAGGCATTCCTCAATCAGGATCAGACCGAACCGTCACTGCACGAGCGTGCGCAGCGTTACGCCGAACGCATTGACCTTGCGCGCGCCCGCATGGCCCCGCCGTTCACGGCAACCACCATCGATGGACAGCGCATCTCGCTCGACAGCCTGGCCGGCAAAGTGGTGCTCATCGACTTCTGGGCCACGTGGTGCGGTCCCTGCCGCGAGGCTTTACCGCATGTGAAACAGATTGTGCATCGATTCGAGGGGCAGCCGCTGGTGGTGATCAGCGTGAGCCTGGATGACGACGCAGCGAAGTGGAGGGAGTTTGTCGCCAAAAACCAGATGACCTGGCTGCAGACGCGCGACAGCGGATTCTCCAGTTCCATTGCGCGCGAGTTCGAAGTGAATGCCATCCCCGCCACGTTTACCATCGACGCCGACGGGGTGCTTGAGGATCAGCACGTGGGCGACGCGGATATCGAAGGCAAATTGAAGAAGCTGATTGCGCACGCGCAGGAGCTGGCGAACCGCAGGAACGCTGAACCGGCAGCCGTCAAGCCGGCGGGAACCGGCAACTGAGAGTCGGTTCCGGATTTGGTCTTCCCCTCCCGAAAGCGGCGGCGCAAGAACTTAACACAACTTGCCCCGATTGCACAAGACTTGCAATTCTTCGCTATTATCCCTACTATCCGCATTAGAAACCGGCCTGCAAAGCAGGTGAGGTGCTTGAAGCTGGTTGAACCTACATTCATTGAACAGGGGTTCGACTCGACAATCGGTTCTGTGTGCCGTGTCCGCCAGTCCGGAATGCCTAATGAACCGCGGAGAACCCCACCGTCCTAGGACGGGTTCACCAGCCCATCGCCCACGGCCCCGCGGGTCGGATTTCTGTTTCCGCGAAGAACGCGGTTGCGAGCCTTGCTTTTGGGCAATAGATTCGCATGTGCGCGAAGGCGAGTATTGAATCTGTTTGAATGTCGCTGCCTCAAGGGCTAAACCCTCGAAATCCATTTTGACGCCCTATCGGCACGGCTGAAGCCATGCCCTGATACAAGACAGCGCGCCGCTTGTTTTTTCCGCACCGCGTAATGCCCGCAGAAGTTTTGCCCGGTCTATATACAGGCCGAAGTCCGTATCCTTCAAGCTGACCCGGCGACCAAACGTGAAGGGGCGGCACTCGATGCCGTATGCTTGCCTCACGTGCATCCCGTCTTAATCCACATCGGGTCTCTCATCATTCCGTCGTACGGAGCGATGGCTGCATTGGGTGTACTTGCGGCGCTCTTTCTGGCGCAGCGCACCGCGCGCATGGCGGGCATCGATGCCGCGAAGACCTGGAACCTGTGCGTGATTTCGCTCTGCGCCGCGCTGGTCGCCACGCGGCTGCTGCTGGTGGCCGTCAATTGGAGCGCGGTCCGGACGCATCCGCAGTGGGCGCTGAGTCTGGCCATGGTGCATCATCCCCTGGTTGGTGGAATCGGAGTGCTTGCTGCAGCGGGCGCCGCGGCTCTCTATATCCGGCTGCGTGGAATTCCAGCGCTGGCTGCCGCCGACGCACTTGCCGCGCCGACTGCGCTGGGACTGGCCTGCGAACAGGTTGGCGCACTGCTGGCCGGCGCCGGATACGGCACCGACGCAACCGTTCCCTGGGCGGTGACTTACCAGAGCCCTGCGGCTGCGCTGTGGAGCGGAACGCCGCTCGGTGTTCCTTTACACCCGGTGCAGGGCTATGCGGCGCTGGCATTTCTTACACTTTCCATTCTGCTGTTCGTCTGGCTGCCGGCGCGCCGGCGCCAGGGCGACATCGCCGGCATTTGCCTCATGGGGATGGGAACCGCGATCTACTTTACCGAGTTGTGGCGCGACCCTGAGGGACGCGGCTCGATTCTGAATGGCGCGCTCGATGGACCGCAGATCGCGGCGATGGCGATGGTGCTGGGTGGTGCGTGGATTCTGAGGGAACGGAAGAAGAGCGAGTCAGTAAGTCAGCAGGCCAGCGAGTCGGCGGCATCTGAACCGGGCACGGAAGCTGCGCATGAGTGAGCCTCGCATCTTCGAAGTTTCGGCCGAGGCACGCGGGCAGCGGCTCGATCAATTCCTCGTCAAACTGCTCGCCGATGTGAGCCGGTCGCGCGTGCAGTTGCTCATCGATCAGGGCGATGTGCGCGTAAACGGCGCGGCGGCCAAGGCCTCAGCGAAGCTGCGTGGCGGCGAGCGGATCGAGGTTACCGGCGAGCCGCATCCGGCGCCCCTCAAAGCCGAGCCCGAAGCGATTCCGCTCGATGTGGTTTACGAAGATGGGGACCTGGCGGTGATTAACAAGCCGGCGGGGATGATGGTGCACGCCGGTTCGGGCCGGACCGACGATGCGCGCAGCCGCGGCACGCTCGTGAACGCATTGCTGCATCGGTTCCGGCAGCTCTCTGCGGCAGGTGGCGACCTGCGTCCCGGCATTGTGCACCGGCTCGATAAGGAGACCAGCGGGCTGATCGTGGTGGCCAAGAACGACCGCGCGCACGCGGCGCTGGGCGAAATGTTCTCGTCGCGGCTCATCAAAAAAACTTACGTGGCGCTGGTCGAGGGCAGGCTCGTGCGCGACCAGGGAACCATCTCTGCCTCGGTCAGCCGCGACCGCGTGCGCCGCACCCGCATGACCACGCGTCCTAACGAAAACGCCCGTTCGGCAGTCTCTCATTATGAGGTGGCGCGGCGGCTGGAGACGCGCTTTGGCTCCTACACGCTGGTGAAAGTGCGCATCGAGACCGGCAGAACCCACCAGATCCGCGTGCATATGGCGTCGATCGGTCACCCCGTGGTGGGCGATACGTTGTATGGCGCGGCGGGTGTGATCGTGGAGAAGAGGCCGGCGCGACCGGGAAAGGCCGCAGGGCGGCGCGAGGGCGAGGGAGAAAAACTCAGACTGGGGCGCAACTTTCTGCATGCGGCGCGGCTGGAGTTTGCGCTCCCGACGACGGGTAAGGCTCTGGCGCTGGAAGCCCCACTGCCTGAGGAACTTGCCGCGTTTCTCGAACGGCTGGAGAAGCCGGCAAAACGCGCCGCAACGGCATGAAGTTGCGGTCCGGGAAAAAATCCGGAGCGATTGTTAAAATATGAGTGACATGATGCGAAACCTTTTGTGCCTTGCGCTGGCTGCGATTGTTGTGGCCGCCGCGCCTTCTCAACAGCCTTCAACGCCCGCGCACTCGGCCACCGCTCAGCAGACGGCTGCTCCAGCACCCCAACAGGCGCCGGCGTCAGCAGCTCAGCCCGCGCAGCAGACTGACACGGCCGGTGATGAGAAGACGCCGGTAATCACCGTTCCCGTCAACGAGGTTCCACTCATCTTCACGGTGACCGACGGCCACGGCCGCTACATTCCCAACCTGCAGCAGAGCGACTTTGCCCTGCTCGATAATCAGCGCGCCCCGCTGCGGGTTAACCGCTTCCGCCAGCAGATCAACCTGCCGCTGCGCGTCGGCCTCCTTATCGACACGTCAACATCGATTCACTCGCGCTTCCAGTTTGAGCAGGAATCGGCCACCGAGTTTTTGCTGGAAGTGCTGAAGGCCAAGGGCGACCGCGCCTTTGTGATGGGTTTTGATGTGACTCCCGACTTGACAGAGGACTGGACCAATGACCTTGACGCTCTCGAAACCGGCGTGAACAGGCTTAAATCCGGCGGCGGCACAGCGCTGTTTGACGCCGTTTACACGGCTTGCCGCGACAAGCTGCTCACCTCGCGCGGCCCTGAGCCGGTGCGCAAGGCGCTCATCGTAATCTCGGACGGCGACGACAACCAGAGCCGCGTGTACCTGAATGAATCAATCAAGGAGTGCCAGCGCGCCGATACGATTATTTACTCGATCAGCACCAACTGGACGCCGAGCCGCGGTCCGGGTGACAAGGTGATGCAGGAGCTGGCAGTGGAGACCGGCGGAGAAGCGTTCTTTCCGCCTAATGTTGAAGACATGGCCACCAGCTTCAGCGATATTGAGACCGAATTGCGCAGCCAGTATGAGCTGGACTATACGCCGGCCGACTTCAAGGCCGACGGCTCATTCCGAACCATCTATCTCTACTGTTTCAACCGCGGCTATCACGTGCACGCGCGTACCGGGTATTTTGCGCCGAAGGACTAGGCGCACGGCGCCGCCGGCAGCTGAATCGGTTCGATCAGTGAAATGAAAGGGAGAGCGCGGTTTTGATCGCGCTCTTTTTTTGCGGCAGAATGCGGCCCGGCGCCACAGTTCCATATCAGTACAACGCTGCTCCGCGAGTTCGGATTTGAATCCAACCTTAATTTCCGGATGCTTTTCTGCGCTTTTCTTCCCCACCGCACGATGAAATAGGAGCAGGCGCTAATCACCGAACGCAGTCCGGGCGCACGGAGGGCTCGATGCAAGGGTCCAAACCGGATGCGACGGACGGGAGTGGACGGTGGCTTTGGCGCGGCACGGGAATGAGGGATTCCGGTGATCCGGCAGGCAATATCGTGCGACATCTGCGGTTCAGAGAAGCGGCAAACCAATCACTGGTTTGTGGCCTATGAGTTTGGCGGCGAACTGCGCCTGAGCGGCTGGAGCTCGCGTCACAGGCTGCGGCCCGGCTCGAAACACCTGTGCGGGCAAACCTGCCTTCACAAACTGGTCGACGAGTTCATGGCCAAGTCGATTGCCGTGCGCGCGCAGCACAGGGATGAAGAAGAGCCCGCGCTGCCCATGGCTACCGATACCAGCCTGACCTCGAAGGCCGCATACGACGACATGGAATCCAGCGCACGCCTGTTGACGCCCGTTGAGGCTGATGTAGTGCGGCCTGCGCAGCGCCAGACTTCCGGCTTGGTCACCATGCCGGCGCGCAATGACGCAGCCGCGACTGACATCGTGCCCGATGAGCCGCGTTACAACAGCGCCGCCTGGCGCGCCGAGGCATGGGAACGCGAGCGGGAGCGGGAGCTGCGCGCTGCCGAGCGGCGTCCCGATATTGTGAGACGGCGGTCGCAGCAATGACCGGGCAACTTCAAGGAGGCTGATATGTGGTTCGATCTGCTTTTGGCTATGTTGGCTCTGGCGCCACTGTTTGTTGAGGGCCGCAATCCTACTCTAGGCGCGAACCGTCAAGCATCGTCAGCAACCCAGCCTCGTCGAGCACGGTGATCTTGAGCTCCTGCGCCTTGGCGAGCTTTGATCCGGCCTCTTCGCCGGCTACTACGTAATTGGTCTTCTTACTCACCGAGCCTGACACTTTGCCGCCGGCGGCCTCAATCTTCTCCTTGGCCTCCTCGCGCGAAAGCGTCGGCAGAGCACCTGTAAGCACAAAGGTCATCCCCGCCAGTTGCGTTGTGCGCTGCTTCTTTTCTGCGGTCAATTCAACGCCCGCGGCGCGCAAGTGTTCCACCAGTACGCGATTTGCCGGACGCGAGAAAAAGTCGAGAATCGCCTCTGAGATGCGCGGACCCACCTCTTCCACGCGCTCCAGTTCCTCTTTGTCTGCGGCCATCACCGCGTCAATCGAGCCGAACTCCTGCGCCAGCAGTTCCGCGGTGCGCTCGCCCACATAACGGATGCCCAGGCCCATCAAAACCCGCGCCAGGCCGGCCTTCTTCGAAGTTTCAATCTCGCCAAGCAGGGTTCCGGTTGCCTTTGGCCCCAGCAGGCGCTCGGTTTTGGTCTCCTGGGCTCCATCCTTGTTGGTTCGCGTCACTTGTTTCTCAAGCGAGAGAAGCTGCTGCTCGGTGAGTTTGTAGAGATCGGCCACGCTATTTACAAGGCGCTTGTTGCACAGCTCCTCAACGACTGCGTCGCCCAGCCCCTCGATGTTCATCACGCCGCGGCTGGCAAAGTGGAGCAGCGTTTCACGCAGCCTGGCGGGGCAGTCGGCGTTGACGCAGCGCCAATCGGCCTCGCCCTCTTCGCGGACTACGGGGTTCTTGCACTCAGGACATTCCGAAGGAAAAGCGAAGCGGTGCTTTCCACGCGGGTGGTCAGCGTCCTCAACCACCTCAACCACCTTGGGAATCACATCGCCGCCGCGCTCCACCTTCACCCAGTCGCCGACCAGCAGGCCCATCCGCTCGATGAAATCGGCGTTGTGCAGCGTGGCGCGGCTCACCGTCACTCCGCCCACAAAAACCGGGCGCAGCATAGCCGTGGGCGTAAGCTTGCCGCTGCGGCCCACGGTGATCATGATGTCTTCAAGCTGCGTGATGGCCGCTTCGGCCGTGAACTTGTAGGCGATGGCCCAGCGCGGCGCGCGGCCGGTGTAGCCAAGCCGCTGCTGCGTTGCATGCCCATCGACTTTGATGACCACCCCGTCAATGTCGTAGCCGAGCGTGGGGCGCTTGCGGCCTGCGTCTTCAATGAATCGCGCCATGTCATCGACGGTCGCTACCCGCCCGCGATGTGGATTCACGCGGAATCCAAGCGCGGTGAGCGCATCGAGGGTCGCCGTTTGTCCGGCCGCAAAATACTCGCCATCGATGAGCAAAAAGTATGCGAAAAACACCAGCCTGCGGTTGGCGACGATCGAAGGCTCGAGGGTGCGCAGCGTTCCCGCCGCGGAGTTGCGCGGATTGACGAACGCCGGCAATCCCTCGCGCTCGCGTTCTTCATTCACGCGCTGGAACGCCGCCTCGGGCATCACGCACTCGCCGCGAATTTCAAAGGCTTTTCCCGCGGGAAGGCCGGCCTTCTTGATTCGTTCTGCGGAGATGCTGAGCGGCACACTGCGAATGGTGCGGATATTGGTGGTGACGTCTTCGCCGATCTGGCCGTCGCCGCGAGTGAGGCCTGCGGAGAGCAGCGCCCCTGCCGCTTCAACAGCCGAATATTGAAGCGCCACGCTCAACCCATCGAGCTTGAGCTCGGTAGTGTAATCCACGGGCAGATTGCCGGCCAGTTCGTGCACGCGGCGGTCCCAGTCGCGCAGCTCGTCGATGGAGTAGGCGTTGTCGAGCGAGAGCATGGCCCGCGAGTGGCGCACCTTGCTGAATCCCTCGGCCGGCTTGCCGCCGACGCGCTGCGTGGGCGAGTCGGGAGTTACGAGGTCGGGATGCTCGGCCTCGAGGCGCTTGAGCCGATTCATCAGCGCGTCGTACTCCTGGTCGCTGATCTCGGGCGCGTCTAGAACGTAATAAAGATGCTCGTGGCGGCGCAATTCTTCGCGCAGCTTTTCAATTTGTTTTGACGCGGCGTCAGTCATAGCAGAGATTATATTGAGCGTCCGTATTGAAGAACCAGGCTCGGAATCGTGGTCTCCCAGGTCTCAAAGGCGAGGCCTGGGGCACCCGGCCGTTATGGCCCGTGATGGGGCACGGAGAGGTGTCTACTGCGGCACTTCGCTCTTCAGCCCGCGGAACTTCAGCATCGGCTCGATGCTCGGCTTTGCGCCCAGCCAGTTCTCGTACATCGTTTTCAGATCCTCGGTGTTGCCGCGCGAAAGAACCATCTGCCTGAACCGGTTGCCGTTGGCGCGAGTCAGTCCGCCATGACCGAGGAACCACTGGAACGCGTCGTCGTCGAGCATCTCCGTCCACAGGTAGGCGTAGTAGCCGGCCGCATAGCCATTGGCCCAGATGTGCAGAAAATAGCTCGACCGATAGCGCGGCGGGACGTAGCTGATCCACAGATGCGATTGTTCGAGGGCCTGTTTCTCGAAGACGTCGGGATCTTCGAGCGGCGCATCTGCGGGCAGCGAGTGCCATTTCAGATCGAGTTCGGCTGCAGCCAGCAGTTCAGTAAGTGCGTAGCCCTGGTTGAAGGTTCGCGCATTCCTGATTTTTTCCGCAAGCTCCGCAGGCATGGGCTCGCCGGTCTTGTAATGGCGGGCGTAGTGGTTGAACACCTCGGGATACATTGCCCAGTGCTCGTTGAACTGCGAGGGAAACTCGACGAAGTCACGGGCCGTCTGCGTGCCCGAGAGGCTGGGATACATGGTGTCGGCGAACATTCCGTGCAGTCCGTGGCCAAATTCGTGAAACATGGTGGTGACGTCGTCAAAGCTCAACAGTGCGGGCTCGCCCGGCGCCGGCTTGTCGAAGTTGGCCACGTTGTACACCACCGGCAGTTCGCCCAGCAACTTCGACTGTTGGACAAAGTTGTCCATCCACGCCCCGCCGCTCTTGTTGTCGCGCTTGAAGTAGTCGCAGTAGAAGAGCGCCAGCGGCTTGCCATCGGAATCGAAGACCTCGAAGACGCGCATGTCGGGCTGATAAACCGGGATATCGTGCCGCTCCTTGAAGGTGAGCCCGTAGAGCTGGTGCGCTGCGTAAAACACGCCGTTTTCAAGCACGTTGTTCAGCTCGAAGTACTGCTTCACCTCGGACTCGTCGAGATCGTAGCGGGCTTTGCGCACCTGCTCCTGGTAAAAGTTCCAGTCCCACGGCTCCAACTTGAAACTCGATCCCGCAGCATTCTGGGAGTCGATGAGCGCCTGGATAGCTTTGGCTTCAGCAGCGGCCCGCGCCGTAGCTGCAGGCGCCAGCGCCTCGACAAAATGCAGCGCCGCGTCGGGCGTTTTGGCCATCTGGTCGGTGAGCGTCCACGCGGCGTAATCAGGGAAACCGAGCAGTGCCGCTTTTTGCGCTCGCAGTTGCGCCATCCGCGCGATGATTTGCCGCGTGTCGTTGGCATCGCCGCGTTCCGCGCGGTTCCACGAGTTCTCAAACAGCGCCTGGCGGGTCGCGCGATTGGCGAGCCAGGTCAGGTCCGGCTGCTGCGTGGTGTTCTGCAGCGGAATGAGCCACCCCTTCTCACTGCGAGCCTCGGCAGCCTGCGCGGCCGCGGCCATCTGAGAAGGGCTGGAGCCGGCGAGGGCCGAAGCGTCAGTGGTGAAATACGCGCCCGCCTTGGCTGCGGCCAGCAGCTTGTTCATAAACGTGGCCTGCAGCGTCGAATCCTCTTCATTGATCTTCTTCAGCTTTTCCTTGTCCGCGTCAGAGAGGTTTGCTCCGGAATGGATGAATCTCTTGTAGGTGTAGTCCACCAGCTTGAGCGATTCGGCATCGAGGTGCAGCGAATCTCGTTGGTCGTAAATGGCCTTGACCCGCGCGAAAAGCTTCGAGTTGAGATAGATTCCGTCATCCAGCGCGGACTGTCGCGGCGCCTCGTACTCCTGCACTTTTTGGAGTGTCTCGTTGGTATTGGCAGAGGTGACGCCATTGAAGACGTTGATGACCCGGTGGAGCAATTGTCCCGACTTTTCGAGTGCGACCAGGGTGTTCTCAAAGGTGGGCGGCGCGGGATTGTCGGCGATAGCCTCCACTTCCTTCAGTTGCTCGGCGATTCCCGCGTCGATGGCCGGCTGATAGTCGCTGTCTTTGATCTTGTCGAAGGGCGGCGCCTGGAAAGGCAGCGTGCTGGCCGCGTAGAAGGGGTTCTCGGGTCCAAAGCTACTGGCGGTTGTCTGCGCAGCGGCCAAAGATCCGGCCGATGGTATCAATGCGGACATAGCGAGAATCAATGCGCTCCCAAAGGTACATTTAAAGCTTGTCATATCTGGACCAGTTTCTCCTCGCACGCAGGATTGTATGAGAAATGGCCGTCAGGCGGCTGTGATGCAAGCATAATTGGTTGGACGAGTGGCGCGATCGGGGGGTGGATTTCGAGGGCCGGATTTTGAGGGCGCGTCATGCGCATTAAGGGTCCCTTCCGGGAGCGGGCCGCGCCCGTATGGGATGCTGTTAGCAGGGCGTATCGAGAATCAATGGAGCCAGTCACTCATTTCCTGACCGGGGCGTGCATCGGCCGCGCAGGATTCAATCGCAAGTCGGCTTACGCCACGCTGGCAGCGGTGCTGGCTGCCGAGGCCGCCGACATGGACGTCTTCTGGGGATTTGCCGGGCCGGTTGAAGAGCTGAAACATCATCGCGGCATCACGCACACGTTTATCGCCGTGCCGGTAATTGCGGCGGTTGTGGTGGGCGCGGTTTGGCTAATCGATAGAGCTCGCAAGGGCCGGGCAGAGCCTTCGCGAGGGCAGGACCAGGTTCAAAATGCAAAAGTGCCTCCGGCGCCGCCGCCAGCGTCGCAGCTGATTCGTTGGGGATGGCTTTATTTGACGGCGATTGTGGCATCGCTCAGCCACCTGCTGCTCGACTGGACCAACAACTACGGCCTGCGCCCGTTTTTCCCGTTCAATCCCCGCTGGTACGCAGGCAGCTTTGTCTTCATCATTGAGCCGGTGATCCTGGCGCTATTGGC
This sequence comes from Occallatibacter sp., assembly GCA_035504315.1. Classification (GTDB taxonomy): domain Bacteria; phylum Acidobacteriota; class Terriglobia; order Terriglobales; family Acidobacteriaceae; genus Telmatobacter. Next base: position 4,091 of record DATJSB010000262.1, on the reverse strand, counting down.
GCTGGCGCTCATCATGCCGTGGCTCCTGGGGCTCGCCGACCAGGAGATCGGGGCCAAGAGGAAGAGATTCCGGGGGCGCGGCTGGGCCATCTTTGCGCTGAGTGGAATGGTCGCACTGTGGGGCTGGCGCTGGTTCGAGCAGCAGCAGGCGCTCACGATGCTGGGCAAAACCGAGGTTGCGCGGGAGCCGGTGATTCGCATTGGCCTGGAACCCTACGCGGTGAATCCGTATCGTTGGCGCGCCATTCTCGAAACGCGCGACTTCTACCAGACGGCCGAGATCAACACCTTCGACCCGGATTCGCTGGCGGCCATCACCAGCGATCCCGAGCGAGACGTGATGTACAAACCTGCCGACACACCAGCCGTGGAAGCAGCAAAGCAGACGCTTCTGGGCCGCGTTTATCTCGACTGGGGACAATGGGCGGTAGTGCGCGATGTAGGGCCCGAGCCGATACCTGGCGTCGCGCCGCCCAACCTGCCGTTCAACCGCAAGTGGACCACTGTTGAGTTTTCAGACCTGCGGTTCTCGTCCCGGTTCCCGGGGGTGCGCCGCGGGGGACAAAACTCACCGCTCGGCGGCTGGGTCTACATCGTGGATGGTCACGATGAAGCCGCGGAAGGGATGGGATCGAGAGAGCAGAAGACCGAAGGCCTTGAATAGGTGCCCGCCGAATTGGCTATGGCGAGGAATCGCTACAGCAAAGAATTTTTTGTTCTCATGGAAATCGTGTTCGCGATGTGGAATATTAGAGATTGACCCCGGCGGTTCCGGTTAGCAGAATAAAGGGAATCGGAGCGGCAAATTTCATGGGACGGATGCCGGATCAAGCCGATTCCGGTGATGGCGCCCCGAACCATGGAAGAATGATAAACGTTGCAGAATCAAAAGGATGAATCGCTGATGATTGCTTATTTGCTGGTGCTGCTGGCCGTATTGAGCCGTTACCTGGTTGTAGGACACGTCTCGCTGATGAACTTTACGGCGGTGACGGGGGGCCTGCTTTATTTCGGCGCCAGGCGCTCGTGGCGTGAGATGGCGGGTCCGCTCGCCATCCTGATGGTGAGCGACTATTGCCTGACCACCTACGCCTATCATTATGCCTTCCACTGGCAGGGCTATCTTCCCATCTGGATCTGGTATTTGGCGGCCATGGTGCTGGGCCAGATTCTGCTCCAGGCGAAGACCAGCTGGGTGCGCGTGGCAGCGGGCGCGATCCTTGGGCCGACTGCGTTTTGGCTCTATTCGAATTTCGCGGTCTGGATCGGCGGCGGCATGTACCCACCCACGCGTGACGGCCTGTGGGCCTGCTACGTGGCGGCAATTCCCTTCTACCGCAACGATTTGGCAGCCACTTCCATCGTTCTGGCCGCGGCCTTTGGCATTCCCGTCCTGGTGAAGCTCATGCATCCCGCTGAACCGGCGGCGGCGCGGGTACGGAGATAGGGCGAACTCGAGCGGAAGTACGAGAAGGGCAGCCTGTGGGCTGCCCTTCGTAGTTTTTGGGGGCAAGTGGGACGCGGGTGACCTCGATGATCTGCGGCCGATTTCTGATTACAATGAAATATTGCCACCCTGTACAACGCCAATCCGCCAATCGTCGCGGGAATGCGCGACTGCCCGCGAAGAGCGGCGATACACGGGGATCCAGCCCGCTGGCTATTTACCAAGTCGTTATTGACGAGTTGGAGACTTTTCAAGACCGATCGGCTGATCACGGAAATCGCCGTTTAGACCCTTGGTCATGAATGCGATAGAAACAGAAGAGAAACGACGCGAGTTGGCTGAAGGCGAAGCAACCGCAGTCTACCCGAATAAAGAGACCGGCACGAACTACAAAGTTGCAAGCGAGCGCGAACCCGCGGAATATTATTTGACACCGCGGGAAGACGTTTTGCGGTGCGGATGGTGCAGGGGAACACCACCGCAGCGGCCTTCAACCCATCCACCGCGAGCAAGCTTTTTGTAAGGGCTCCCAACCAATTCATGCGACACTCCGCCAACCTGGATCTTCTTCGCTCTGTAGCGGTCTCCGTGGTCCTCTTAGATCACTTGATGCTGACTCTGTTGCGCCCTTCGCCTCTGAATGAGCCGGCGCTGAAGTTTGCTGCTGCCCTGGGCCAAGCAGGGGTATTAGCCTTCTTCGTCCACACGAGCCTCGTTCTGATGTATTCCATCCAGCGCTTGACGCGCACCGGTGGTCAAGTCACCCTCCGCTTCTATGTCCGCCGGTTCTTTCGGATCTATCCGCTTTCCGTGTTCTGTATTGCTCTGGCTCTCATTTTTCACCTCCCCCCCAGTCCGCGAGAAGTCAGGATGATCGTGCCCCTTCCCGTGATCTTCTCGAATCTCTTGCTCATGCAGAATTTCTTCGGGAAGGGAGATATTATAGGCGCACTGTGGAGCCTCCCGTACGAGGTTCAGATGTATCTCGTCTTGCCGGTCCTTTACGTCCTCGCCGCGAAGAGGCAGGTTGGCCGTTTGGGCGGAGTCTTCATCCTCTCTTGCCTGTGCTCATCTCTGTACCACTTGAAGCTGGTTGCACACATCGGAAATGCCGAGTATGTTCCGTGTTTCCTTTGCGGAGTTCTTTGTTTTTCGCTCCGCGATCACATAAGGGCGCGCGTAAGCCCGGTCTTCTGGTTGCCATTTATTTGCTTATTGATATCGGGCTATTGCATAGCTGGGGGATCGATGGGGGATGGAAACTTCTGGGTCGGCTGGGTCTTCTGCCTCGTCCTCGGGCTCGCAGTCAACTTCTTTCACGACTCTTCTCAGACGCATGTGAACTTCGCCGCACAGAAAATAGCCCTCTACAGCTACGGCATGTATCTGATTCACCTTCCAGTACTCTTTCTGGTCTTTATAGTCTTCGGCATGAAGAATTGGATTTTGGGGTCCCTGGTTTTCGTTTTGGTTACCACGCTCGCGTCCGCAACCACCTACCACTTCATCGAGTCGCCGTTCATTGAGTTAGGGAGAAGACTCAGCTCTCATGGCTCGATACGAGCAGCAGCTGCTACGCCATTACAGCCATATTCGGATGGGGACAAAACGGTAATCCCTTGAATCGATCGTCAAGAAACAGACGAGCGGCGCCTCCGACCAGGTAAAGGATTCTCGATCGCCTGATGGCACTAAATTCGCCGCGGCACTTATCGACCGGCACCGCCAGCGAGCCTCGGATTTCCAGAGTTCCGGGAGTATCACCGGCCACCCGGCAACTGCTTTTTCGTCAACATCTCGCACGCCTTCGGAGCGGACGATGCTGCCTCCGTTGCCAAATCATCCGGTGGCGGGATTCCGTAGTTCCGCGTGGCGGCACAACCGTGTCGGTGCGGATTGGAGAGATACGGACGGCGCGCAGGATTCGACGTAAATATTTTTCGCACAATCGTTTACGACGACATTACCGAGGCGAGCAAAAACATGTATTTTGCGGGAAAAAGAGCAGCATTTGGACGGTAAGTGCTTTAGAAGGCGAAGCCGGCCGACACAAATGTAACAGCAATTTGTTACATTTTCTGACTTAACTTGTTTAATTACTTATACTTGGCATCCACAATACCTATTAACTTTCTGAGTAACAGGGGGGTGACGTTTTTATCTTTTTCTTGAATTTTCAGCTTTCAGCGCTCCGCTTTTCGTATTTGCTACCCGGTAGAATCCCATCCCGCACAAGCGGAGCTAATACGGGGCACCCCCGGGCGTTTTGCCTATCACCCCGGCATTTCGCGGCTTGCACGTTTCCATTGTGCACGCATCGCGCTTAATTAAATGCAACACGCGGGCAAAAAAATCGGCTCCAGGCAGGCTGGCGAGAAATGCCGGCTAAGCCAACAACCTCCACAAAACGAGCGCTCGCACACAGGAGCTTTGGTGGGCATGACCGGTTTATGCTGACTCAAGCCAGTTTGCCGGCCCGCTGCTTTCTGATCCACCAGATTGTGAACCCGCCCACGGCCAGTACGCCGACCGCGCCGACCGCGGCCAGGGCATGGTGCGCCACCAGGTCTGCAGCTCCCGGACCGAGCTTCAACACCAGGAAGGCCAAAATGAACCACCTCGCCGCGCGCCCGCTGAAGACCGC
>DATJSB010000261.1:2500-11318 GCA_035504315.1 Occallatibacter sp. | reverse complement strand
TGTCGACCTGCTCGAACATGTTGTTGGCTGGCCCTACGTAGACGATGGTCACGGCAGCGTGCGCGGCGGGAGGAGCGCCGATTTTGGAACGCGCGTCCCCGACGGCTACCGCACGCAGAAGGTTTTTCGCGGCGACATATTCGTAGACCCCGCCGGCCAGCAGCACATACAGCTCGATCTCCTGGCTGTTCATGGCTGAGGGCGCGGTACGGCCGGGTCGGCCGCCGGCATGGCCGCCGTCCGTGCTCTGCCGATTGATGCCGAATGCGGCCCACAGAAGGTTCGAGAGGGTTTGCAGGGGCAAAGGCTGGTCGGCGAAAGCGCGGGTGGTGCGGCGGTGCGTCAAAGCCTGCATCAGGGGCATTCCACCTGAGGTATCGGGTTTGGGCAACTGGATTGATTTCAGCTCCGCCGCCCGAACACGAGCCGGGGTTCCCAACTGGAACCCAGCCGCGAATAGAGCGGCGAGCGCTGTAATGACGAAGGCTGAGATGGACAGCTTGCTACGGCAATTCCTGAGTTGCAGTGACCTTTTTGGGGCTTGCGCAGGGCCGCCTCTCCTTGGCGGTCGCGTCGACTTGAACCGAGTGGCCTCTTGATATGGTGGCTCAGGAATTGCGATAGCCACGAACCTGGTGCTGGCTGGATTCAGCATGACGGATTCTCCTCGAACCGGATCGGTTGGGCGCGGCCGCCTCCGGGGCGCGCTGGTTCGGGGAAGAATCAGAGAAGGGCCAAGCGGCAACGAGCATCGTGCTTAATTGCCGCGCCGGGGTCATTCCACCAGGAAGGCCAGCGACTGCAGCGAAGTAATCTCGAACGGCTTGCGGCAGCGGATGTTGGCGCAGCTCATCTTGTCGTCGCGTCGAACCATATAGGACTGGGCCTTGGCAAAGCGGGCGCGGTCGCGTTCGTCGGCGCCCCGGGGCAGTTGCTGCCGTTTGCGGCGCACCACCCATGTGACCTTGTACTCCGCGGCTTGCCCGCACTTGGGGCAGGTCAGGGTGTGAGTACGCTGTTCCGTCGTCTCGTTGAAGAATTCCCGTTCATCCATGGCTGGCTGCCCCTGGCCCCGCGCGAACATGAACTCCGCGCCGTCAGAATTTGCGGCGGGCCGTCTTCCGTTACGGCGTGGCCTATACCATACTTAATCTTGCCGTGACGAAACGCAAGCCAGCCCGGTTCTCAGCCACCAAGGCGGTGAAAGCCAATGCGCGCGAACGCGTCGGCCAGCCCAAGTCCGCGCGGGTGATCGACGACAAGGCGCCGCGCACCGCGCGCGAGGCCAAGCACAAACCCAAGCTCGAAGAGCTGATCCGAAGTGAGGAATAGAGATGGCCAAAGCAGTTGGTTTTGGAGGTGTGTTCCTGAGGGCTCGCGACCCCGAGGCCTTGTCGCGATGGTACGCCGAGCATCTGGGCATTCCCGCCCAGGATGGCGGAACGCTGGCTTTTGACGGGCCAGAATCTACGGGAATGACCGTCTTTGCGCACTTTCCCGAAGACACAAAGTACTTTGGCGAGGGCGCGCAGCCCGCCATGCTCAACTTCCGCGTGGATGACATGGATGCTTTGCTTGCGCAACTGGCTGCTGCCGGCGTTCGCATCGATCCCAAGCGCGAGGACCTTGGCTACGGGCGCTTCGCGTGGATCTGGGACCCGGAAGGCAATCGTGTGGAGTTGTGGCAGCCGGCATGAGCGCCAAGGCTTCCGCTACTGCGGGGCCGGCTGGGATTGCTCCGGAGAATGCTCGACGCTGTAGGGTCCGGGCAAAACCGTCTCCGGTGGTTTGGCCGCTTCCTCGGGAGCCTCCCTCACATTGGTGCGCTTGGAATAGATGCGGAACTGCACCACCAGATCAAGCAGCACTGGGACCGGCTTGCCGTCTTTCTCGGCTGGCTCGAACTTTGCGGCGCGAATGGCCTTGACCGCGTTCTCATCGAGCCCGAAGCCGATGGGCCGAGCCACCGCGATCTCTGCGGGGGTGCCGTCAGGACCGATCACGGTGTGATACAATGCCATGCCGGCCACGCCGTTGTTTTGGGCAAACTCGTTCGAATCCGGCTCGAAATTGGTAATCAGACGCGCCTTCTTGTCCACTGTGTTCTGCCGCATCACTGACGGGTCAGAGGGCCGGTAATCTGCCTTCTCCGCGACGGCTTTGTAGTAGAGCTTCCAGAAGTCGGGCATGGCGGCCATCATTCGGTCGTCGAGACCGGGGGCAAAGATGGCGTCGAGAGCCTGCTTCAGCACCATTGTGGCGTGCGCGGGCGAAGTCGTGGTGGTTACGCTGTCGGGTTCGGCAGGGCGATCTTCGGGCTTGGCGGCCGCTATCTCTGCCTTGGCCTGTTCGGTGTCGGGCTCTTCTTCTTCAGCCGATTGCGCCGGCTGACCTGGTGCGGCTGAAGCAGGCTGCGCCGAGGGAAGCGGGGTTCCGGTTGAGGCGGTAGAAGCAGTTGCTGCGGGTCCCGCGGCTGGCGGTCGAGCGGCTGGTTTAGCCTGCGGTGCCATGCCCTTCTTGTTTTTCTCCTTGTCCTTCTTCGGTTTCACCAAGGATTCGCGGTCGATGGTGATGCGCAGCACCTTTTTCTTTGGCGTGATGCGCACCTTGTCAAACGCGGTCCGCGGATCCTCAAAGGCCAGCTGGTTTGAGAAGTGCATCCCGTATCGAACGCCCTCCAACTCAACCTTGTGTTTGCTCAGGTGCACCTTGTCGATCTCGACCATATTCAGCGTGTAGGAGCCCACCGGCGAATGGCCGGCCAGCCTGCCGTGCTCGTTGAAACTCAACGACTCGTCGAGGTAGCCGCCGCGCAGGTAGAACGTCTTGCCCACCAGCATTTGCTTCAGCGCTTCCTCGGTGATTCCGCCTGCTTGCTGGTCTGCGGCTGACGCGGTCCCCGTGTTCCGCTGCGCGCTTTTGGCCGGCTTTGATGCGGGCGCAGGCGGCGCAGGAGCGCCTGGAGGTTGGCTCGCCGCTGGGTTGGGTTGGATACTGTTGGGAGACGGAGTCGATTGCTGGGCGGGCTGCGGCGAAGCGGCCGGTTGTTGATCCTGCTGGGCCGGGGGCGCAGGGCTCTGAGCTAAGGCCAAGTCGATCAGAGCCAGGGCCAGAAGGCATGGCAGGAATGCCTGCCAGCGGACGCGCGGATTTCCACGATGGGGGTTCATGGCCTAATTCGAGTGCCCTTTGACCGCCACTTTAACAGGGTTTCCGGTTGCCGTCGATGAATCCTGGCATGAAACGGGATACGACTTTCATGTCATTACACCTTCTGGATAAATGGAATACGACTTTCATGTCATTACATTTCCTCAATTCCGGTCTTGTGCAGTACCCGCCGGAATAACCCGAGAATTCGCCTTGTATCTGCCTGGTTCAGGTCCATGCGCCGCAGCAGAAGACGCAGATCGTGCCGGTTAGCTGCCTGCATCTCAGCAGGCGAGTAGTTGGCCGCCAGCATGACATCTTCGACCACCTCGGCAAGGCGGTCCAGTTCGCCGGAAGTGGCCGGCCCGCATTGTGCGGGATCGACGCCCGCAGGCTCAGCCGGGAGCTCGGTGTGCCTCGTCCTCGCCGCGTTTATGTCTTTTCGGCCAGGATGGGTTTCGGCTCGAGTGGCCAGCTCGTAAAGGCAAACGGCCACCGCCTGGCCCAGGTTCATCGAGGGCTGCTGCGGATCGGTCGGGATGACGGTGAGCAGATGGCAGTAACTGAGGTCGTCGCGCGTCAGGCCGCGCTTTTCTGAGCCGAAGACCAGAGCGACGCGGCCTCCGCGAGCCAGCTCGGCGCCGACGCGCTCGCCGAGATCGGGAAGCTGCACCACGGGCTGCTCGGCTTTGCGGCGGGTAAGCGTCCCGGTCCCGATCACCAGCGTACATTCGGCCACGACCTCCGCAACGCGCTCCTTATGTTTTGCGCTTTGGAGTAACTCTTCGGCTCCAATAGCCGACTGTGCCTCGCGCCAGTGTGCCTCAAACGGCGCGACGACGGAGAGCCGCGAGAAGCCGAAGTTGGCCATGGCGCGCGCCGACGCACCGATGTTGAGCGGGTTGCGCGGCGAGACGAGGACAATCTCAATGCGGTCGAGCTGGTCGGGAGTGAGCAAGGAGCAATTGTAGTGCGGCGCTATCAGCTTCCGGCTGTTTGGCAGTTGCCTGCGCCTGTACCCGGGCCTATAGTTCACACCATGGTTGTATCGAGGGTTATGCTTCACCCGGTTCGCAAATGTCTTGGTATGTGCAGTGTCTACAAGGCCACAGCGCTGACGACGTTGGCGATCGCGGCTGCGCTCCCAGCATGTGCGCAAGTGCAAGCCGGTGGCAATGGTAGCCAAACTGCGGCATCGGCTCCAGCGAATCCCACAACCAGCGGTGCCAGCAAACTGACATTCGATGCTGCCTCGGTCCGGCCGAGCACCCAGGAATTTGTTCTCAAAGGAATGGATTTCCTGAATCCGGCAGGTGACGAAGTACCCATGGCGGGCGGCCTGTTTTCCTGGAATGTGACGCTGCCGTGGTTGATTAATTTCGCGTACGATCTACGGAGTTCACAAGAACGGCGCGGGGCTCGGGAGGCGCTGCCGAAGTGGGCGCAAGACGATTGGTACACCATCGAAGCCCGTGTGGAAGGGGATCCGACCCGCGACGATGTGCGACAGATGGTGCGCTCATTGCTCGAAGATCGTTTCCAATTCGCCGCCCATTTGGAGAAGCGCGAAGGCGAGGTGTATGCGCTTGTGGTAGCCAAGCGGGGGCTGGGACTGAGGCCGCATCCTGAGGGCGCGCCCTGCACACTTTCTGCGCTCAAAGTCAACCAGTATCCCCACACATCTCCGTCGTACGATGCAGTTCCCGCGCACTGTGGCATTTCTAATCGCGAACTGAGCCACAGCGGGGAGCACCGTTTTGAGATGCTCGACGTGACGATGCAACAGATTGCGGATTGGTTGGGTTTGGGGGGCTTGGCGCTGCCACTGTCTGTCGTCGATCAGACTGGGCTCACAGGACGCTACGATGCAGTGCTCGACTTTGGCCCCGATCAGGCTTCGCCGAACCCCGATTCCTCCGACGAGATTGGCCTGCCGACGTTGATCGGTGCGTTGGAAAAGCAGCTCGGTTTGAAGTTGGTCAAGCAGCATGCTCAGGTCGACGTTCTTGTTATTGATCACATTGCGCCGCTGTCGGCGAACTGACGCAATTTGCCGTCATTGGCTCGCTGCACGTGCTCCCTTCCAACTCGGCAATACCAGATGCCGATTTTCGCCATCGCACCCGCCACGATTGGTAAACTGCAGAGACTGATGGTCCCCGTCCCCGACCAATTGCAATCTGAGCTCGATGCCCTTTGCGCCACGGCACGCTGTTGCCACGCGCGCGGCTGGGTTCCGGCCACCAGCGGCAACTTCAGTGCGCGCCTGGTCGATGGCCCACGCGAGCGTATCTTCATCACGCCTTCGGGGCTCGACAAGGGAGTGCTTGAGCCCGGGCACTTGCTGGAGATCGATGGCCAGGGCCGGCCGGTGAGCGCGAACGGCAAACCGTCGGCCGAAACCGGGCTGCACCTTGTGCTTTACGCCGCACGGCCGCAGGCGAGAGCGATCGTGCATGTGCACACGGTGTGGAACACGTTGCTTTCTGGCCATTTTGCGGGCCGGCCGTTCGTGCCGATCGAGGGCTACGAGATTCTGAAGGGGCTGGCCGGCGTTACCACGCACGAGCACCGGGAGCGCGTGCCGCTGCTTGAGAACACGCAAGGCTACGCGGAGCTTGAGCGCGAGTTGAAGGCCGCGCTTGAGGAATATCCCGATGCACACGGGGTTTTGCTTACGCGGCATGGGCTTTATACTTGGGGTCAATCGGTGGCCGAGGCGCGCCGCCACCTTGAGGCACTCGAATTCCTCTTCGAAATTGAGGCGCGGCGGCTGATGGGCCCAGGAATTTAAGAGTTTTTCGAAGAAAGGGTTCATCTCACCCCACTCAAGCGGAGCTTGAATGGGCACCCACATCAGAATTCACCGCACCGGAGGGACAACCATGGCTGTTCTTCGCTTCCCCGATACAAACGAGACCATCACAGCCGAATCGAAGATTCGCGCGGCGCTCGGCGCCCTGGGCATTGACTACGAGCGCTGGAGCCTTGATCGCCTGCCCGCGGACAGCCGCTCCGCGGATCTCGTTTTGGACTTGTATCGTGCTGAAATCGACGAGATGAAACGCCGCGGCGGATACGTGACGGCCGACGTGATCGACGTGAAGCCCGAGACGCCGGGGCTCGAAGCCATGCTGGCGAAGTTCGATAAAGAACACACTCATTCTGAAGACGAAGTGCGTTTCATTCTCGCCGGGCGCGGCATTTTTTTCTTCGCGTTGGATAGCGGCGTCGCGAGTGTTGAAGTTGGGCCCGGCGACATGCTGCGCGTACCGCGAGGCACAAAGCACTGGTTTACGCTCTGCGAAGACCGCCGCATTCGTACCATCCGCTGGTTCCAGGACGCCACCGGCTGGACGCCACAATATACCGGGTCGGGCATCGACGCAGGGTACCAGCCGCTCTGCTTCGGGCCGGCGTACCTGGGCGCGCGGGTTGAGTCAAGCATTGCGCTCGACCAGGAAGTATGAGCGCGGGGCGCCTGTATTTACTTGACGTCGAGGGAACGGTCGCTCCGCTCACGCTGACCACGGAGATGCTTTTTCCGTACGCGCGGAAACACTTTAAAGAGTTCCTGAGCGAAAACGTCGAAGACCCCGGCGTGCGCGAAGACCTGATTCAACTGGCCGAAGAAAATCGTGCCGAAATCGATCCGTCCTCTCCAAGAATCATGGGTGCCCCGGGTCCCTCGCATTTGGGGACCCGGGAAAGCGCTTCCGCTGACGTGGCAACGGAAGAAGCCCTCTCCTACCTCCTCTGGCTGATGGACCGCGACCGCAAGTCGACGGCCCTCAAATCTCTCCAGGGCAAGATCTGGAAGGCGGGCTTCGAGTCGGGTGAGCTGAAGGGCACGGTCTTTCTCGACGTTCCGCCTGCCTTCTCGCGCTGGGCCGCGAACGGCAAGGTTGCCATTTATTCGTCCGGCTCGGTAGACGCGCAAAAGCTGTTCTTTCGCCACTCGAGCGCGGGCGATCTGACGCCGCTGATTGCGGGATATTTCGACACGCGCACCGGGCCCAAGTTCGAAGCCGCGAGTTACCAGGCGATTGCCGCCGAGATGAAAGTCAACCCCGGCGAGGCGCTCTTTCTTTCTGACGCGGTGCGTGAACTTGATGCGGCTCGCGAAGCGGGATTTGAAACGCGGCTGACCGTTCGCCCCGGCAATCCTCCCGTTGACGATGCGCGCGGACATGCGATGATTTCAACGTTCGATGAGATGGGTTAAATCGGGTTCTCTCATTTTTCGATGAGGTGAGTTCGATGAACCTTTCGGCAGAGGAGAACAGGCCGGCCGGTTACAGCACCAGGCCGGGCTACGTGAACCATCGCGGCCAGGTGGTCATCCGCAACACCGGCCTGCCGGGCACCGATCGCGGCCAGGCCGTTTACCAGCTTGGCTGCTCCACCTGCGGCCATGTGTACGGCGCCAACGGCAGCGACATTCATCTGCGCCGCTGCCCGATGCATGATCGCGGCGCGCCCGGGTTGCGGTACGAAGAGGGAATATTCGAGCCGAACAGAGCCAGAGCGCACTGAAGGCGTGGCTGCCGGCAACTTGAATCCTCCCCGCTGCTATAGCCTCTAACTATTGTGCTTTGGACCAACCCTGCTGAAGTTGCGCTGAATGAGATCCGCACTGCGCCCATCGTGCGTTTCTCGGTGCTGGCGCTCAGCTCCATCTTCTTTCTCGTCGACCCGTTTGCCGCCATTGGCTCGTTTCTGGCCATTACGGCCCGCGCTGAAAAGGCACGCCGCTGCGCCATTGCGCGCAAGGGCGCGATTACCTGCTTCATTGTGCTCACCGGCTTTGCTCTGCTCGGGCAGCTCATCTTCCGCATGTTCGGCATCACGCTGCCCGCTTTTGAAATTGCCGGCGGGCTGATTCTGCTGCTCATCGGTCTCGACATGCTTGAGGCCCGCCGCTCGGCTACGCAGGAGACCACGGGCGAAGCTGAAGAAGCCGCGGCCAAGGAGGATGCGGGCATTGTTCCGCTCGGCATTCCCATGCTGGCCGGTCCGGGCGCCATCTCGTCGGTGATGGTGCTGGTAGGCCAGGCGCCTTCATACTTTTGCTGGCAGATGGGCGCGATCCTGGGCTCAATTGCGATTACGGCGTTTGTGAGTTACTGGGTGCTGGCCGGGGCCGACCGAGTGCGCGGATTCATGGGCGAAACCGGCATCCGCATCCTCGTCCGCATCATGGGCCTGCTGCTGGTGGCGCTGGCCATGCAGTTCTTTGTGAACGGGCTGACGGATCTGGGGATCATTGCGAAACCTTGATGAGAGTCACAAAGGAGGACAGCATTGATGCGAATTGTAACCAATCTGTTGATTGTGTTTGTACTGTCGCTCTGCACTTCGAGTTATCTGCTGGCTCAGGGTATCCCTGCCGACCGTTTTCTGGCAGACGTGTCGGCACATCCGGTTGGCGATCAGGCAGAGCAAAACAAGTTCCTGGAGGCGTGCCTATCGCTCGGCAGTGCCGCGCCCACTGATGTACAAAGAGAGCTCCCGTCCATCTTGCAATATGCACTTGGCGGCAATGAAGAGCGTACCCGTGTGTACGCGGTGGGGCTTCTGAACGCCATCGCGATACGACCTGGTGGGGCGGCCCTGCTGTACCCCAGTACCGAGGAGATTTCGTCTTTGATACTCGATAGTGACCCGG
>DATJSB010000260.1:0-5588 GCA_035504315.1 Occallatibacter sp. | reverse complement strand
CGCGCCACCTCAAATTGATCAAAGCCCTCCTCCGCGTCCTCCACATCCGCGAACAGGACACCCTAGTCCGCATCTGCCTGAAGCTCCGCCAAGGCGACATCCTGAAATTCATGCACGAAATCCGCATGCAAGACGACGAGTAGTGAACAAACACCGGTGGGTCTTCCCGACGGTGCGATGGGTTATGATTGGTCAGCAACGTTCAACGTTGGGCGAACCATGAATATTGTGACGGCGCAACATTTGCAGTTGTGGTCGAATACACTCGCCGCCAGAGCGGACCTCCCAGGAGTCGTCGCCTCGCTGATCCGAGCGTCCTGCCCGAGTTTAGAGTCCTATCGCTTTCTTAGTGGGGATGCTTCGGAAACACACGGCTTCGACGGCGTCGCCGAGGTCTTGGAGGGCAATCTCTTCGTACCGACGGGGCGCTCGATATGGGAATTTGGCGTGGGAAAGGACTACAAATCGAAGGCCAGGGATGATTACGACAAGCGGACGAAGGAGTTGAGCTCAGAGGAGCGACGCCTTCAGACCTTCACGTTCGTAACCTCGCGCATATGGGACACCGGCCTTGTTGAATGGGAAAGTGACCGTTCTGGGGACGGATGGCTGAAAGTGCGAATCCTTGATGCCAGTTCACTGGAGTTGTGGCTTGCAGACTATCCGGCTGTAGCGCTTCCTCTGGCGCGAAAAATGGGAATCATTCCGCCAAATGGGGTCAGAACAGTGCAGGACTTTTGGGACGAGTACCGGCTTAATTTTGCCCCCGCGTTAACAGAGGAACTGCTGCTGAACGGAAGGAGAGAGCAGGCAAAGCGCTTGTGCGAGGCTCTCAGCGCCGGCCTCCCCAATTTGAGCAAGTGGCAGGCTGGCTCGCCGACGGAGGCCGTCGCGTTCGTGGCTGCCGCGATCATGAGCGCGGAAGCCAAGACTTCCGGCTTCCTCCTTGCCAAGACGCTTATCCTCGACACCGTGGACGCGGCGAAAATTGTGCCGACTACGAACCGCTTCAATTTCATCCTTCCCCCCGAGGTAGGCCGTGTAGGTCCTGCACTCGCGAGAACGAATCAGGTGATCCTGGCCCTAGGCACCGATGATCGAGTCGGCGAATCAGAAGTGCTTGAGCGCATGAACACGATTGATTTTGCTGCGGGCCTGAAATCAATGGGTGTCGGCGACGAGGAAGCCTTTCGACTGGCGGGCACCTGTGGTCGCAGCCTGACGGTACTTGCGCGGCTAAAGTACAGTGCTATTGCGACCCGGCCCAAATGGCATGACGATCCAAAGTTGGTTCCCATTGTCTTGGCAGGAGGATGGGACGCGTCAAACGAACATGACCAGGGTGTTCTCGCAAAGCTGTGCAATACGCCGTATGAGAGCGTTGACTCGGAGGCGCGTAGGCTCGCTTCGGTGTCTGACGCCCCACTGGATCTCGAAGGCTCGATCTGGACGCTTCGCTCGCCGATGGATGCGTTCACTTTGCTCGGATGCCTAGTCGACACCGGATGCCAACAGCGATTGAATGAGGCCTGCACGCAGGTCTTCTCGGAGAGCGACCACACGCTCGACATTCCAGAGGACGAGAGACCCATCATTCATACGAGAGGAGAAGATTTTCGGCATTCGGAATGGTTGAGACGCGGACTGGCACGCACGCTCCTGTTAATTTCTGGCTTGCATGAGGCTGCTGGCTTTAAGGTCATCGGGCGGACGCCCGAGCAATATGTAGAAAGTGTGGTCCGTTCCATACCCGCGCTTTCGGACGACATTCGGGTAATCGCGAGCCTGAAGTCGGAACTGCCTCGCCTTGCGGAGGCGGCGCCGCACCCTTTGGCCTCCGCCCTCGAGCGGGTGCTCGGGGGTGACAGCGAAAACTGGACGTCGGTGATCTTCCGCGACAACAAAGACGGGTCGTTTTGGGGATCTTCAAGTCCCCATACCTATCTGCTGTGGGCCCTGGAGACGATGGCCTGGAGTCCGGAACACCTTCACCGAGCCACGAGTATCTTGATGATCCTCGCCGATTTCGATCCGGGAGGCAGGCTCTCGAATCGGCCTCTGAACAGCCTGCGCGAGATTTTTCTGGCTTGGCGACCCAATACGTATACTTCACTCGACGATAGAATTGCCGTGTTGCGCTCGGTTTGCCGCGGGCGCCCCGCAGTCGGACTCCGACTGGCGCTGTCGCTGCTGCCATCGAACCATGACGTCTCCAGCGGAACGGCTAGGCCGCATATCCGGGATTTCGGCGAGGCAAAAAGCAAGCCGACAACGGTGGCGGATGCGCGGTATGCCTTCCAGCAATATGCGGAAGTTGCGGTCGAGCTAGCCGGGACGGACGTCTCCCTTCTCGCAGCACTGGTTGATAGCCTGCCCCAGCTTGACGCAGCCACGCGCGCGCGCGCCATTCTTGCGATTCGTACGTCGGCGAAGGATGCAAGCTCCGACGCCGTGTTCCGGCTTTGGTCCAAGCTGCGCGATCTCGTCCAAAAACATCGAGATTTTCACGATGCAAATTGGGCTCTATCATCCGATCAGCTAAAACCTCTTGAAGAACTCTGCCACGCAATCGAACCGCGTGACCCGGTTCGCCAGATCGTATGGCTCTTCAACGATTACGTTCCCAAGCACGGTCCTCCAAGAGGAACGGACTATATAGGAGAAGCAAATCGAGATCGAAGAGAGGCCCTCGGCGCGCTTCTGCGGGAGCATAGCCTCTCCGCGGTCTTGGATCTCGCGAGAGCCGCAAAGCTCCCGCATCTCGTCGGGGTTGCGCTTGCGGAAGCTGCTCCCAACGTAGAAGTACTGCAGGATGCCGCATCCCTTGCGACCGCAGCAGACTTAGGCGCGCACGTAGATTTCGTGATCGCGCTTTCGGCCGTGGCGCACGACTTGCACGCGCCAGCATGGGACGTTTGGATATCACGATTTGCAACCAAACTTGAGCCGGGCGCCGCTGCCAACCTTTTCCTCAGATGGTCCGACTCTCGTGCAACTTGGGATTTCGTGGCCTCGCTGTCGCGCGAGACCGAGGAGGAATACTGGCGTCGGAAATCGGCGCTGCGGACTTCCTCGCGGGAAGATCTAATGTTCGCTTTCGACAAATATGCTGAGGTTGAGCGGTTCAGCGCCATACTCGACATGGTTGCGTACCAAGAGGACCTTCTTTCGACCCCACAGTGCGTTGAAGTGCTTCAGGGGCTCGTCCGCGAACTGAAAAAGGACGCTTGGAAGTTGCAACGTGTGCAGTACGAGCTGGTTCACATGATCCAGGCCCTGCAGCAAAGAGACGATGTCGCTCTCGAAGTCCTCGCAGCGATCGAGTATCAATACTTGCCGGTGCTGGAACTCCAGGCCGAGCCAATCGCCCTCAATCGCCTGCTTGGCATGTCGCCGCAGCTCTTCGTAAGTGTCGTCTGTGACGCATTTTCACCGGCCTCAGGAGAACCGGGAGAAATCACGGAGGAACGCCGGTCACGTGCGCGATTGGCGTACCAGTTGCTCCAATCACTCAAGACGGTCCCCGGCTTCTCTTCAGGTGCGGAAGATGCTGTTCACCTGAAGTCCTGGATCTCTGAGGTTAGAGCGCGCGCGAAGGAAGCCGATCGAGCGGTGATTACGGATCAGCAGATAGGACAAATTCTTGCCTATGCGCCCCTGGATGCCCAGGATGCGGCGTGGCCATCAAAACCAATCAGGGATTTGATCGAAGAACTGGCCGCCGAGCAGGTCGAAAGAGGCATTGCCGTCTCCCGCTTCAATCAGCGCGGCGGGTTCTCGAAAGCGCTGTATGACGGCGGAAAGCAAGAGAGAGCACTAGCCAGCCAATACAGAGATTGGGCAAGCATCGCCAGCAAGTGGCTCCGGACTAGCGCGCTGCTCCGGCTAATTGCCGACGACTGGGATCAGCAAGCAAAGCGCGCGGACCGAGAAGCTGAACTCGATCAGTTGCGTGACAGTTAGCAAGGCCGGACGATGTCCTTGCCACGCTAAAGACCGGATGCTGCACTCAAAATTCAGGTAAACTGACTCATGGCCGACCGCGAAATCATCTTTGTCGTCGAGGAATCACCCGAGGGCCGCTATCAAGCGCGTGCGCCTGGGCACTCGATTTTCACGCGGGGCGAAAGCCTTGAGGGGTTCCGCCAAATGTTGCGCAACGCTGTTGCGTACCACTTTGATCCCGAAAACAAACCCGCCATCAGTCGGCCCACGACATCAAGTAACAGGTAATCCTTGCTTGAAGTTGCGGGCGGGTCA
This sequence comes from Occallatibacter sp., assembly GCA_035504315.1. GTDB lineage: Bacteria > Acidobacteriota > Terriglobia > Terriglobales > Acidobacteriaceae > Telmatobacter. The sequence goes on along the minus strand of DATJSB010000260.1, from coordinate 1,328 downwards.
CTACTCACGAATCACCAGTCACGAATCACGAGTCACAGCCTTATCCTGGCAAAATCGGCCAAAACGCGCCAAATCCTGCCAATTCAGGCGATTTTATCGGCCCGACGACGTACTCCTGGAGTACATTGTCGGAGCACTATTTTCTAGCTTGCCGTGCGGAAGCTTCAGCCGAGGCCGGCCACGAATCACGGGTCACTACTCACCAATCACTACTCACCACTCACCCGCTCGCGGCGGGCAGGCTATTCTTTCTCTGCCGGCGAAAACTCCAGCGCCAATTCGCGGATGCGGCGCAGGTCGAGCTTGCCGGTGCCGAGGTGCGGAAATTCTTCCACCGCGAAGAACTGGTTCGGGCGCGGAATCCACAGGTTGGGCAAACCGGTTTGCGGCAGCTTTTCGATCACTGCTTTCAGTTCCGCCGGCTGCAGCAGATGCAGGACGACGAGGCGCTCGCCCTTTTTTCCGTCGGGCACTGCCGTGACCACGAATTTCTGTTCCGTCGCGCCGGCGATTTCGTGCAACTGCTCTTCGACCTTGATGTGCGGGACCATTTCACCGCCAATTTTGCTGAAGCGGCTCAGGCGATCCGTGATCGTGAGGAAGCCGTCTTCGTCTTCGGTGGCGATATCGCCGGTGACGTACCATCCGTCCTGCAGCGCCTCCGCCGTTTTCTCGGGCCTGCCGAGATAGCCCTGCATCACGTTGGGGCCGCGAACGAGCAGCAGGCCCGCCGCGCCCGCGGCCACGGGCTCGCGCGTTTCCGGATCGACGATGCGCACGCTGATGCCGGGCAGCGGATGCCCGATGCGTCCGCGCTTGCCGCCGACCTGGCGGAAACCGGGCGCGCGAAAGTCCCGCGTGTTGACCGCGACGACCGGCGCGCATTCCGTGGCGCCGTAGCCTTCGAGCGGCTTCACGCCGAAACGGTCTTCGAAGGCCAGCGCGAGCCGCTCCGGCAATTTTTCCGCGCCCACGAGGACGAAATCGAGGCTGCCGAAATCTTCGGGCGAGCAGCGGCGCATGTAGGCTTGCAAAAACGTGGGCGTCGCCATCAGGAATGTGACTTTGTAATCTCGGACCAGCTCGCTGATCGCGGTGAGGTCGAGCGGGCTCGGATGATACACAACGGAAACTCCGAGAACCGCCGGCAGGCACAGCGTCACCGTGAAGCCGAATGAATGGAAGAACGGCAGCACGCCGAGAAGGCTGTCTTTGCGGCCAAACATGAAGGTTTGGCCCATTTGCTCGATGTTGGACGCGATGTTGTAGTGCGACAGCATCACGCCCTTCGGATCTCCGGTGCTGCCGCTCGAAAAAATAATCGTCGC
>DATJSB010000259.1:0-7134 GCA_035504315.1 Occallatibacter sp. | reverse complement strand
TCTTCCAGCTTCGCACTTACGAGAGCCCGTCGAATGGAGAGCACGTTCGCAAGGTGGAGATGTTTCACTCGGGCGAGTTCGAAATTTTCCTGCGTGCCGGGTTCCATCCCGTCTTTTTCGGCGATACGCTGGCGGGCTCGCGCCTGCCGAACCTGACGTACATGCTGAGTTTTACCGATACGGCCGAGCTCGAGGCCAAGTGGGACGCCTTCCGCAACGATGCAGACTGGAAGAAGCTTTCGGCGAATCCGCGTTTCGCTTTCGACCAGATTGTTACCAACATCAGCAACCTGATGCTGAGCCCGCTGGATTGCTCGCAGATTTGAGGAAAGCAGGGAACAAGGGAGCGAGGGAACGAGGGAACGAGGGAACAGGGGCAGGCCTCTCAGAAGCAGTTGGCCGCGTGCACGTGGCTATGATGAGCGGGCTCCGGAATTACTAAGTTGGCACGGAAGCCTATGTTGCCTTGTTCCTTGTCTCCCGATGTTTGATCCCTGTGTTTACGAACTATAATCGCCGCATGTCATACTGGAGCGACCCGCGGCGGCGCGTGGCGGCGATTCTCATCGCCTGCCTGATCGTTTTGTTTCTCGTATTCGGCGTCCTCCAGGCCTTCAATCTTTCCAACATCCGCTTTCTCAATCCCGAAACCTCCGCTGAAACCCTCTTTTTCACCGCCGTCAATGTCATCTTTTTCCTGCTCCTGCTGCTGCTCCTCCTGCTGCTGCTCAGGAACATCCTGAAAATCTACGCGGAGCAAAGCACCAGCGAGTTGGGCGCCCGGTTGCGCACGCGCATGATGGTCGGCGCGGCGCTGATTGCCATCATGCCGGCAGTTTGCATGTTCCTGTTCAGTTTTCAGCTCATGAACCGCTCCATCGACCGCTGGTTCTCTCCCAACACATCTGAACTCAGAGACAACTCGACGCGCGTGTTAGAGCAACTGGTGCAATATGTCACGGGCAATGCGCGGTCCGAGGCAGAGTCGATTGCCGGATCAGGGGCGCCGGACCTCGATCCGGCGCAACTTCAAAATGAGCTGGTCTCGCACCGCATCACTCTCGAGGGCGGCTTTGTGATGGTCTTCAGCCGCGACATGCACCTGATTGCGACCTTCCAGGCCCCTGCTGAATCAAGCTCCGCCAGCCTGATTCCATGGATCGGCGAGGATCAAGGCAAGGCAGTTGCGCAACATGGAACTCTGTCGCAGGTATTGCTTGCCGCGGCGCAGCGAAACGATGAGTCGGTGGTCAGAATCGGCGGCCAGGATTATGCACTGGCCATGGCCGTCACCGCGTCTGGAAAGCCGGTGGTGGCCGCGCTGCCCATGCCCCAGGGGTTGAGCCAGACGGCCACCAAGATCCGCGCCAACGCCGACGAGTACTGGCAACTGTTCCGCACTCGACACCAGCTGCGCGCTGAGTTTTTCCTGGTACTGTTGATTCTCACTACTTTTGTCTTCTTCTCGAGCGTGTGGATCGCGCAGCAGCTCTCAAAGCAGATCACGCGTCCTGTTGAAGCTCTGGCCGTGGCCATGGACGAGATTGCCGATGGCAAATACGAGCACCGCGTTTCGGTGGTCGCCACCGGTGAAATGGGCGACCTGGTGCGCGCCTTCAATCACATGGCTTCTGACCTTGAAACCAGCCGTCGTCTTGCTGAAAGCTCTTCAGCACAGTTGACCGCTGCGAACCAGGCCATCGAAGAACGGCGCAGGGAACTGGAAACAATCGTCGAGACCATTCCATCGGGGGTGGTGACGCTCGATGGAGGGGGCGCGGTGCTGCAGTCGAATCGCGCCTTCGCCGCGTTGCTCGGTCTGCGTGAAGACGCGAACCTGAAGGGCGAGAGGATTGCCGCAGTGATGCCTGCCGAGTGCGCCGACGATCTGGCCGGGGTGATTCGGCGCGGGCAGCGCATGGGAGCGGCATCGACGGCCATGGAGTTTCAGTCGCAGGGGCGCAGCATTCACCTGACCGCGACCAGCGCGCGCCTGGAATTGGCCAATGGGCAAACCGGAAGCGTGCTGGTGGTTGAAGACACAACTGAAGTTCTGCGCGCGCAAAGGCAGTTGGCCTGGAAGGAAGTGGCGCAGCGCGTGGCGCACGAAATCAAGAACCCGCTCACGCCCATTGCGCTTTCGGCCGAACGCATCGCGCGGCATCTCGATCGCGGTCCAATGGAATCTACGGGTATCATCCGCAAGTGCAGCGAGGTGATACTGGGCTGTGTGGGAACCTTGCGCACGCTGGTCGACCAGTTCTCGGCGCTGGCGCAGTTTCCGGTTTCAGAGCCGCGCGCATGCGATCTGAACCAGGTGGCCGACGAGGCGCTGGCGCTTTTTGCCGGCCGTCTTGAAGGCATCACTGTGCAGCGCGATCTTGAGCCCGGCCTGCCCATGGTGATCGCCGATCCTGAGGCCATTCGCCGCGCGCTCGCCAATCTTATTGATAATGCGGCTGAAGCCATGCAGGGCAGCCTGCTGCGGGTGTTGGGCATCCACACATCGTTAACCGAGGATGGAGCGGCGGTCGAGGTCGCCGTCTCCGATACCGGGCATGGGTTGACCGACGAGATTCGTGAGCGGCTGTTTCTGCCGTTTTACTCCACCAAGCATCGCGGAACGGGCCTGGGTCTTTCGATTGCGGCCAAGATCGTGCAGGAGCATGGCGGCTCGATTCGCGCCGAGTCGAACAGCCCCAAGGGTGCGCGGTTCCTGCTGCGATTGCCGCTGGTTGATGCGGGCGGACAGTCGTTGATTGAGGGCGTTCAGGACGTGAATGACGAGCCGGCGGTGAAAGGGTTGCGTTGATGGATCACGTTCTGGTGGTGGACGACGAAGCTGAGATACGCAGCTCGCTCGAGGAGATTCTGCGCGAGGAAGGCTACGGCGTGGCCACCGCAGCCACGGCGGCCGAGGCCGTGGTGCTGCTTGAGGATGCGCCTTATGACGTGGTGCTGCTGGATATCTGGCTGCCCGACCGTGACGGGCTCGATGTTCTTGCCGATCTGCGCAAACAACCGATAGAAAAGCGGCCGGAAGTGGTGATCATCAGCGGCCACGGCACCATCGAAACCGCAGTGAAGGCCACCAAACTGGGGGCTTTCGACTTTCTTGAGAAGCCGCTCTCGCTGGAGCGCACCCTTATTGTGCTTAAGAACGCCGTTGATGCTCGCCGCCTGCGCGCCGAAAACCAGGAGTTCAAGCGGCAGTTCAGCGTGGGCTCGGTGCTGACCGGAGAGAGCGTGCCGGTTAAAGCGCTGCGCCAGCAGATCAAGCTGATGGCGCCCACCAACGGCCGCGTACTCATCTACGGCGAGTCCGGCACCGGCAAGGAGCTGATCGCCCGCGCCATTCATGCCGAGAGTCTGCGCCGCGACCGCGTGTTTGTGGAGCTGAACTGCGCGGCGATTCCCGAGGCGCATATTGAGGCGGAGCTGTTCGGCTACCGTCATGGAGCTGTCGGCGCAGGGCAGGTTGAGCAGCGCGGCACGCTGGAGCGCGCCGACGGCGGAACGCTGCTGCTCGACGAAGTGGGCGACATGAGCCTGAAGACGCAGGCCAAGGTATTGAGCGCGCTGGACGAGCAGCTCTTTACGCCTGTTGGAGGCACGCAGCCCCTGCACGTAGACGTGAGGTTGATTGCGACCACCAACAAGGACCTGGAAGAGGAGATTGCGAAGGGCAACTTTCGCGAAGATCTCTTCTACCGGCTGAATGTGGTTCCGTTCTTTGTGCCGCCGCTGCGCGAGCGCAAGCAGGATATACCGCTGCTGGTAAAGGAATTCCTGGCCGATTTCGGGCGTCAGTACGGGCGCCCGCGCATGGAGATCGGCGAGGAAGCGCTCGATGTACTCGGCGGATACCATTGGCCGGGCAATGTGCGCGAACTCAAGAATGTCATCGAGCGGGTACTCATTCTCAATCCGCGCGTGCTGCGCATTGAACGCAAGCACCTGCCGCTGCTCGCACCCCGGGCCAAGGCGCGGGTGAGCGAGGAGTTCTCATCGCTGCAGCAGGCGCGCGACGCCTATGAGCGGGAATATATCCAGAAAAAGATTGAGGAAGCGCGCAACAATATAAGCCACGCAGCGGAGTTGCTGGGACTTGAACGCAGCCACCTCTACCGCAAGATGAAGACGCTGGGGATCGCCGTTCGGGAATAGCAGTCCGCTGTCCATTGGCTGATCGACACGCTATCCTTCAGATTACTTGCGCGATCCGATTTTCACGCGCATCATTGGTTGCAAATCATCTTCTGGTTCAAATGGGAGCCGAAATGCCAATCCCTGTATTAAAAGCGACCGCTGCTCATGCCGAGACGTTTGCCGGAGTCACCTACCATATCGAGGGCGAACTCGTTCCCGTGCTTCATCTCGAACTTAGCGGTATGCCCGTTTACTTCGAGCACTACATTCTTCTCTGGAAGGACCTTGGCGCCCGAATCGGCATCAGGCCCTTGAAGGGCGCCCTCAAGCGGGTCTTGTCGGGGATGCCCGTCTTCCTCACCGAGGCCAGCGGTCCCGGTCAGATCGGTTTCAGTCGCGATGGCGCGGGCCATATCTTCGCCATCCATCTCCATCGTGGCGAAGGCGTCGACATGCGCGAGCATCAATTCCTCGCCGCTACAGGCAGCATCGACTATTCCTTCACACGCGTCAAAGGCGTATCAAATATGTTGCTAGGCGGCACAGGGTTCTTTATCGATCATTTCCATGCCCACGAAGGCGACGGTATCGTATGGGTGCACGGTTACGGTAACGTTTTTGAAGTCGCGCTGGGTGCCGGAGAGCAGATCGACGTGGAGCCAGGCGGGTGGGTGTACAAGGACTCGACGGTGCAGATGGAAACGCAGTTCCAAAAGCTGACAACGGGACTGTTCGCAAGCGCCGGCAACCTGGTATGGAACCGCTTCACTGGCCCAGGACGCGTTGGAATTCAGTCGATGTACGTGCACATGCCGACTGCAGAGTAGACGGCAACCTTGGAATAAGACCTCATGGGCATTTTCGTCTAGCGCATTGCTGAAGGATCGCGATGGACGGGCGTAGGGCAACTTCCGCTCGCATCAGCCGTTCATACATTACCGCATTTTTTGGGTTACTTCCTGTTTGCCGGTGACAGACCCGGAACCTCACAACCCTGGGAAGTGGGCCGGTTGGGTTCGCGGTCTCCCCGGTCCCCAGAAGCGAGGGACCGGGGGCACCCTCATCGTGGTTTGGACAGTTTGCCGAGACCGGGGCCACCCGCCTGATTCTCCCGAAAGACATTGCAACAATTCTCGGAAATTAAGACGCGATTGGCGCGAATTCCAGTTAGATTAGAAACAACATTCTCACCAGGCCCTGACTCCCCCCTTGGATGTGTCAGTTGGAGCTGATTCGGTGAAAGCGAAACGATCAGGAGGAACTTCGTATGACATTCATGCGCTCTGCGGGCTGGTTTCTGCTCACGCTTGTTGTGTGTGCAGCCACTGCTCAACAACAGGCAAGTGCTCAAGCTCCCGGAACCACCAGAACTGGAACCTTTGTCTGGGACGGCTACAGGTGGATGCCCGTTGAGGCGCCTCCGCCCCCACCCGCTCCCATTGAAGCGGTCATCACGGTCGCGGAGGCTCCGCCGCCGCTGCCGGTCTATGTGCAGCCTCCTTGCCCTGCACCGAACCTGATCTGGACGCCTGGCTACTGGCACCACGGTATCTTTGGTTTCTACTGGGTTCCCGGTGCATGGGTGCCGGCGCCATACACGGGTGCGCTCTGGACCCCCGGGTACTGGGGCTGGTCCGGCGGAAGCTTCGTCTTTAATGCGGGCTATTGGGGTCCGCACATCGGCTTCTACGGCGGCGTGAACTACGGCGGCGGCTACATGGGTATCGGCTTTGCGGGCGGCTCGTGGAATGGCGGCGTCTTTGCCTACAACACCGCGGTCGTCAACGTGAACCGCACCGTGGTGACCAGCGTCTACGTCAACACCACGATTGTCCAGCAGACGACGATCATCAACACCACCCACGTCTCCTACAACGGCGGCCCCAACGGAGTGCAGCACCAGCCCACGGCCGATGAACAGATTGCCGCGCACGAGACGCACGTACCGCCGACGACCTTCCAGCAGCAACATGTGACTGCGGCCGCCGCCGACAAGAGCAACCTGGCCTCGAACAACGGCGGGCATCCGACGAATCTGGCCGAAACCAAGCCGCTGGCTGCGGAAAATCATCCGGCTCCGGCGGGTTTCAAGCCTCCGCCGCCCAGGCCAATGACTGAGCTGGCCAAGGCCCAGGCGCCGCCGGCAACCGTGGCGGCTGCCCATGCGGCAACGACCAAAACCGCGGCAGTTGCCAAATCCTCACCTCCGGCCAAGCCTGCGGTTATGCCACCGGCCAAGCCTGCGGTTATGCCGCCGGCCAAGTCTGCGGCTACGCCACCGGCCAAAACTGCGGTTACGCCACCAGCCAAAACTGCGCCAAAACCAGAGGAAAGGCCTGCAACTGCTCCCCCGGCCAAGCCTGCGGTTACGCCACCGGCCAAAACTGCGCCAAAACCAGAGGCAAAGCCTGCAACTGCTCCCCCGGCCAAGCCTGCGGGAAAGCCCGCACCCAAGCCTGGAACCAAGCCTGAAAACAAAGAGAAAGAAAAACCGAAGCCCGAACCGCAGTAAAGCTACTCGGCGACGGACTTGTGCTCCCGACCGAAGAGGCCCACGATCAACCGTGGGCCTCTTGGCGTGATAGGGACGAGATGGCCCGCGCAGGGGAGTAAAGAGTCAAGGAGTAGGAAGTAGCGCGTACCGACTCGGCCCGGTATTGCGGTTCCGCCCGTGTTGTCGCCTATCCGTCAGTAACCCTTCGGAAAACGTTCTGGATCGGCAGAGTCCTTTGCTGCGTCGACCGACACAGATTAGGGCATGAAGAAGCTTCTATTCCGTGGCCCGGCGGGCTGCATCAAAATGGCGCCGTTCCTTCTTTTCTGTACGCCGGTCGGTTCCCGATCTGCGGCGCTCAATTTTTACAACCCGAAGATCGGGAAGTCCCACCCGGCGTTCGATTCTGGTGCGACGGTCCCGGTCGCCCCGGCGGTCGGAGCGGGCGGCCGCGTGGATTATTGGCACGGTGTTGCCGGCCGGCGCCTGCT
>DATJSB010000258.1:0-8523 GCA_035504315.1 Occallatibacter sp. | reverse complement strand
CATCCTGACGATGAACCAAAGGGGCGGGCAGAGACAGAGACTGCTCGCCCCAAAATCATCAGATGGATAGACCCCGATGCCTTGAAAATCCAAACTCGACCCGGAGAAAACTCTTGACTTCCAACAGAGAATCTACGGGGCTGAGTCGTCTTTGTGAATGCTTTCCCAGGATTTCGTTCGCTGCGGCGTACTTCATCCCGGGCTAATCTCCTCGCCTCCCTACGGGAGGCGGTGCATCGGCGCGACTGAATTCGTGCCCCGATTCAAAGCTGTTCAATTCCAGATTCGCCAAACGCTCCCTGGTCCCTTAGCCCCTCAGTCCCATAGTCCCTCAGTCCCTGCTTTAATCACCCCGCCGTCTCCACCATCGCCTCGGTTTTCTTGCTCATCTTGGCGGTGCGCGCCAGCTTGTCCCAGTTAAAGGGCTTGCCATCGATGGCGCGCTTGAGCGTTTTGGCTATCACCAGCGAGAAGAGCTGCCGGTAGGCGAATCGCTGCAGCCAGATGTGGAAGAGCAGCCATCCATCGCCTTTGTTGGCCGGGTGACGCCGCTCCAGGCTGAAGGCGATCGACGAGGTCAGGAAGTCGATGACCAGGAACCCGAGGAAATAGGTTACGAGCTTGAGGAAGCTGGCCGGCGATGCAGCTTCGGGGTGGTAATGGCGGTCGATGAGATAGTTGACGATGCCCCACGTAAACAGCACGTCGATGAATGGTGAAACCAGGGGCAGAAACATCTGGAAGATGAGAATGTTGGGCAGCGCAAACAGCCCCATTGCCTTATTGCGCACAAACGCCGCACGATGTTTCCAGATGGCCTGCAGCGTTCCAAACGACCAGCGGAAGCGCTGCCGCATGAGCCCTTTGGCGTTGACCGGCGCTTCGGTGAAGGCCAGCGCGCGATCCTCGTAGTCCACGCGATAACCCTGTTCGAGCAGGTTCATGGTGAGGTCGGCGTCTTCAGCCACGGTGTTCAACGGGTACCCGCCGGCGGCCTTCACCGGCGCGGTTCGCCACGCGCCAATAGCGCCGGGAACCACCGTAACCACGTGCATCAGGTCGAGGGCGCGCCGTTCGAAGTTCTGGCTTGTGACGTACTCCAGCGCCTGCCAACTGGTCCACAGATTCACGCGGTTACCCACCTTGGCATTGCCCGCCATGGCGCCAATTCGCGCGTCCTCAAAGTGCGGCACCAGCTTCGAGATGGCGTCGGCCGCAATCACAGTGTCGGCATCGATGCCGATGAAGATCTCCTCGTCGATCCTCGAGAGAGCATAGTTGAGCGCCGCGGCCTTGCCCGCATTTGGTTTGGTGAGCACCTGCACATGGCCGGCCCTGATCTCCTGGGCATAGGCCTCGCAGGCCACCTCGGCGGTGCGGTCCGCCGAGCCGTCGTCGACGACGATCACGTGGAGGTTTTTGTAGTCGGAGTTCAACACCGAGCGGATGGTGCGTACGATGACGGTCTCTTCATTGAATGCGGGAATGAGCACGGCGACGCGCGGATTGTAACCCGGCGATGCTGCGCGGTGCGGCCGGCGCAGGCGGTCGACCATAGCGAACAGACCCACCATGACGAGCCGCGCGCTCATCAGTACGTCGCCGATGAAAAACACCATCACGATGAAGGCGCCGATCATGTCGAGCGCCGAGAAAGCGATGGAATCGGGAATCGTCCGCACCCGCTGCCAGAAGTTCAAGGGCGGCATCACCTGCGCTGTGGTTTTGCCCATCAGCGCGCTCACCGGCACGATTTTGTAGCCGTGCGCGCGCAGCGCGTCGATCAACGGCCCCAGTGCGTTGACCGTAACCTGGCGGTTTCCGCCGCCGTCGTGCATCAGGATGATGGAACCGCGGAACTGGGGCTTGACCTTCATGGTCTGCAACTGCGCCAGAACCGACTGGATGATTTCGGCCGTTGTTTTGCGCGGATGCTCGTTCCAGTCGTCGGTGTCGATTTTGTTGCCGATAATCGTGTAGCCGTCCTGCTGGATGCGATATGCCGGCGCGGCCTCGTCGTCGGTGTCGGGCTCTTCGTCGATATCGTACGGCGGACGGAAGTAGAGCGGCTGCACGCCCAGCTTGCTTTCAAACAGGCGCTCGGTGAGGTTGATCTCGAGGTCGAGCTGGCGCGGCGAGATTTCGCTGATGTCGGGGTGTGAATACGTATGATTGCCGATCTCGTGGCCCTCGCGAAATACTCTTTCCAACACGCCCACGTGCTGAGCAGCCTCGGCGCCAATGATCATGAACGTGCCCTTCACGTTCTTCTGCTTCAGGATGTCGAGAATCTTCGGCGTCCAGTTGGGATCGGGCCCGTCGTCAAATGAGAGGGCAACCTCGTCGGGATGGTATCCGTACTGCTCTACGGTATAGGTGCGCGGGTACACGTCCATGTGTTCGTCTACGATTAGTTTTTTGCGCGGGTCGGGCTCATCGGTATCCACGGTCACGGTGCGGTGGCCCGACTGAGGCAGGCCGGTGATGCGCAGAATGTCTCCGTCGCCTTCAGTGTCGACGTCGTGGCCCGGCTCGACGCTGGCCAGCTCCTGCAGCGAAGCGGGATCGCTGGGCTTGTCCCAGATTCTCCACAGCGAACTATCTTCCCATCCCAGGCGCCACAGCGCGAATGTCTGAAGCCCGAGCTGCCGTGCCGCGCGCATCTCGTTCAGCACGGTCACGCCATCGAGAAACCACACCACGTGCTTTTGGTTATTGTCCTCGTCAATGTATTCAAAGTGGGGATTCAGCGAGTCGTAGTCGAGATCGAGGTCGGCGTCGGCATCCGACGCGCGCCCCCAGGAGTCGGAGACCGAAAGATCTTCGGTATTCAGCACCACCGGTTTGCGGTGATGACGGTCGTTGGGGTTGGGGATGGAGAGCGTCCAGTCGTAGCCGTAATTGCCCAGAGCGCAGATGATCTTTCCCTTGGGCACCGTCTTGAGCACGCGCTGCAGGTTGCCCACGAACCATGGCTGACTGGCGATCGGTCCGGGGTCGCTCGTGGTCTGGTGCTCGTCGTAGTTCATCAGCACAATGCCGTCGGAATTGGCGGCGATGGTTTTCAGATCGCTGTCGCTGGTGGCCACAGCCACGTCGACATACAGCCGCAGATTGTGCGCATGCATCTGCGCGTACAGGGCTTGGATGAAGCTCAGGTACGCCGGTTGCGAATCGTCTGAGATACTCTCGATGTCGAGCGCGAGACCGTGGTACGCGGGATAGGTCGCGAGAAAACGCAGGATCTGCTGCATGAACGAAGCGCTTTTTTCGGGATCCTTGAGCACGTCGCCCACCGCTGTGTCCCAGCTCTGCGTGTGGGGATTGAAATTGTTCAGTCCGGGAAAGATTTCCGTGTCGGTGTGGGCCGCCTGGATGACGCTTTTGACCTTGTTCAAGGAGTCGGGATCGTGCACCGTGCCGCCCTCGATCACCGGCAACTCGCGCAGGTTGTCGCCGCTCATCATCATCAGCGTTCCATCCGGCGAATCGACATGTAGCCACTGCGGAAAGAGCATGTCGATCTGGTGTACATGCTCCTTGAGCGAGGAGTAGCTGGCCGCGTCGTCCTGCACGTAAAAGGCGGCGCGCAACCCTTCGCCGGAGTTGAGCGGAATATCGGATGGCTTTCGTTTGGTTTTGCGGCGCGAGGGACGCGGAGTGCGGATGCGGAGCAAGGGCTGGCGGTCAGGCAACGCCCGGTAATTGTGCTTCGGGGTGGGCAGCAGCAGTTCGGGCAGTTCCTGGTTGCGCAGGACGTTGAAGACAAAGCCGACGATCACCAGCGTCGTGAGCACGGCCCCGGCGTCGAGAAAGCGGCGCAGCCGCTTCCATCGCTTTCGTTCCGGGTCGTAAAAAATCTGGCGGTCAGGCATATCTTAGGAGCCGTTGTCGCAAATGCAAACCGCCGATACGGTCTGCTTACTTAAGAATAACGAGTGCGGCGGCTGAACGGAGGCAGCCGAGGTGTCCAAGGCCTTGAAAATGCGCAGACACGCGAGGGCCGACCCCCAGGCCCGGGCAAATTCCCGTCCTATCAACAGCACCAACGTCACTAATAAAATGTCTCTCGGCTGTTACAGTACGAATCGTATGAACGCCGCTCCTGAAAGTCAATTCAAACCCCATCGCGCCGCCGGCCGGTTTCTGCGGACCTTTCTTTTCTATGGCCTGCCGCTGGCCGTCGGCCTCGGATTGCGTATCTGGGCGCTGCGAGTCTGCTTTGAGGCCGACTACGATGCTCTTATCTATGGGGGAATCGCCAGGAACCTGATTCTGCACGGCCGTTATGCGCTCAACGGCGCCGGCGGCGAGCTTTATCCCACCATCATCCGCCTCCCCGGCTATCCGTTCTTCCTCGCCGCCTGCTTCAAGCTCTTCGGTATGGAGAATTACTTTGCTCCATGCCTGATCCAGATCGCTCTTGACCTGGTTTCGTGCCTGTTGCTGGCCGATTTCGCGCGCCGCATCGCCCACCCCCAACTGAAAGCCGGTGCGGCCATAGCAACCCTGTGGCTTGCGGCCCTGTGCCCGTTCACGGCATCCTATGCCGCAATGCCGCTCACTGAGGCTCCAACCATCTTCTGCCTCGCACTGGCCTTGTGGGCGATGGCGCGCTTCCGCGAAAAGCCGGGCTGGCAGATGGCACTCGTTTTCACCCTCGCCGTCACCGGCGCGGCCCTCCTGCGTCCCGATGGCGCGCTGGTCGCAGTCGCTTTTGCTCCGGCGCTGGTGATGGGATTGCGCCCTGGATTGATTCAGCCTCGCAGGCTGATGCGCATGGCCGCGGTCTGCGCTCTCATCGCCATGTTGCCCTTCGCCGTCTGGACGGTCCGCAACTGGGAGACGTTCCACGTCTTTCAACCGCTCGCGCCACGCCTGGCCATCGAGCCTGATGAAAGCCCCAACTTGGGCTGGGAGGATTGGGTCAAATCCTGGTGCCTCGATTACGTTTCCACCTACCAGATTTACTGGAACGTTCCGGGCAGCGAACTCGATCTCAACCAGCTTCCCAGCCGGTCCTTCGATACGCCTGCCCAGCGCACTGAAACGGCGGCCATCGTGAACGACTACAACTCGAACGGCTACGACCTGACGCCGGAGATCGATGCCCGCTTCGGGGCCCTGGCGCGCGAGCGCATCGCCGCGCACCCGCTGCGCTACTACGTCTGGCTGCCGCTCGGCCGCGTGGCCGACATGTGGCTGCGACCGCGCGTCGAGAATTTGCCCATCGACCTCGACTGGTGGGTTTATGCGCACCACTACGCCGAGACGAAATTCAGCTGGTCGTGGGTCGCGCTCAATGCGCTTTATCTTGTGCTGGCATTGGCAGGCGTGTTTATGCGGCCAAAGCTGTGGCTGCCGCTGGTGGCCTATATGGTGCTGCGCAGCGCGCTGCTGCTCACGGTTGAGGCGCCCGAAGCGCGTTACACCCTCGAGTGCTTCCCGATGATCTTTGCGCTAGGTGGTAATGCGGTTGGATTTGTGGTCAGCGTGACCTCGCGTCCCGGTCGGGCGTCAGCCGATTAATGTTTTACGTATAACGTATTCCGTTATATACTCTCCATGTGATCCAGAGCTTCAAAGACGCTGGAACCCGGGATCTTTTCGAGACTGGATCGAGCCGGCGCTGGTCCTCAATTGCCACCGCGGCCTTACGAAAGCTCGATCAAATCGAGGCAAGTGCAAGCCTGTCAGATCTTCGCGTGCCACCCGGAAACCGGCTTGAGGCTTTAAAAGGCGACAGACAGGGGCAGCACAGTATCAGGATCAACGAGAAGTATCGAATCTGCTTTATCTGGAAGGTGGATGGAGCTTACGAAGTTGAGATCACTGATTATCACTGATATCGGGCAAAGGAGCAGCGCAGCGATGACGGTTTCCAGGCAAGCCGCAGGATGGAAGATGCGTCGAATCACCACTCATCCAGGAGAAATGCTGCGCGAGGAGTTCCTCGTGCCCCTCGGAATGAGCCAGAACGCTCTGGCGATGAAGATTCGCGTTCCCGCAACTCGCGTTGGCGACATTCTGCATGGACGTCGGGGCATTACGCCAGATACCGCCTTGCGCCTGGCGCGCTTCTTCGGAAACAGCGCGGAGTTCTGGCTGAACTTGCAACAAATGCACGACCTCTCAAAGGCCCGCATGGAATTGGGCCCGATCATCGAGCGCGAAGTAGAGGAATACTCAGCGGCCTGATTTCGCCGCGTCCCCGACGGGTGCGGCTGGCTTTTCGATCAACAAAAGAGAGGTATAATCACAGCCGAAACCTCGATCGCTGACATCGCCGGTTCTCAATATCGAGGTTCTTCAGTGAGGCGGGAGCCGTGCAGGCTACCGGGAAAGGACCCTCCCGTGGGAAATCAAGAATCTTTTGCCTCTATCGCGATGTTCCTTGTGCTGAGTTTTGGCGTTATGGGTGCACAGGCGCGCGCAGCCACACCCAGTTTCACCATCACGGCCACCAATGCGACGATGAACTCGAGCGGCGCCAGCGGCACGGGTACCAGTACATTCACCTTGACCTCTGTGAATGGTTATACCGGCAACATAGGTATTAGCTGTTACCCGACCAATGAGCCGGCTGGCGCAAAGCTTCCCTTTTGCGGCGGTTCGGCAATGATTGCTCACACGTTGACCGCGAACGAAGTGGCGACGGGGCAGCTCCCTTTCTTCAACGAACCCGTTCCAGAGCCGGTGAGCATGCCGGTCCACAGGTCGCATGCAGGGCCTGCAGGAATTGCGCTGGCCGCCATGCTTTTGGGGGCTCTCGGCTTCCGCAGGAGGGTTTCGCGTTGGCTCTTTCTTGTCCTGCTCGCTCTGGGTACGTTCGCAGGGTTGGGCGCAATGACCGGTTGCGGGGGAAGCAACAGCGTGGTTACTCCGGGAACGTATTCTTACACCGTCAGAGGGTTGGACACGAACAGCGTTATTGTGACCTCGACATTTGAAGTGACGGTGCCGTAAGGGCAGGCAGGGAACTGCGCGGAACCATCAGGCACGGGGCTGAACTGTCACCCCCGCTGCCCGATTGCCGTGCATTCGCTATTTGTTCAAGTAAGTCGTCTTCTTGTCGGTCGCAAAGGTGAAGGCGTCTTTGGGCAGTTTGTCATTCACCTTGATGTTGGTGTAGTGGCAGGTGCGCGAATATCCTTTGCCCTGATCGAAATATTGCTTTACGCTGACAGCCCGGTCGGCGTCCATCCACAGTGTCACTTTGGGCAGCTTGGCCTTTACGTTAGGGTCTTTGGGTACGAGCTCAAGCTTCTCGGTCTTCACGCCATCAATCGTCTCGGGGCCGTCGTAGGTAATATCCCACCTCTCGGCCAGCTCTTTGCCGCTCGCTCCAAAACCCAGCATGAACCAGCTTTCGTACTGGCTCAGCTTGCTGAGCGTCGTCACCTGGTCCGGCAGCTTTTCATACAATTTGATTGAGCCGTCGATGCAGCACACAAGCACTTTCGGAGCGGCCTGTCCATCGTCGGTATCGATGTGTACGCCCATCTTGTAGGTCGACCCTTCGCGCTGGTAATAAACCGTGCCCTTTTGCACCTCGGGGTCGGGAATCGGGGGCACTATCGAAGAGAACTCCACGTCCGCTGAAGTATTGCGAAACTTCGCCGCCGCCGCGTCCATCCTGCTGAGGACGCTTTGCAAATTCTGGGCGTGAATGAAGCCGGTCGCGGGAAATAGAAAGCTACAGATCGCGGCAAAAAACAAAAATCTCTTCAATTGCATACGGGTCCCTACAGTAATTGATGCCAAAAGTCCGGCCGAGGCTCGTGAATATTCTCGATTGGAGCCGCAACAGCACTTCACTCGATTCCCTGCGGCGCAACGGTATTGACGCGATCTGAGTCGGGACCTACTTATGCGCCCACACCTTCCACGCCAGGCGACCGTCGGGCGTGGTCACGGTCATCCAACGCACAATAAAAATATCGTCGCCGGTGACCGGCTCAATCGCGTGCCGCAGGGCGCGCTTTACCTGGCTATCGGTTGCGCCTGCCGGTGCGTTCACGTCAGTCGCATCCACGGTAATAATCACGCCGCGGCCGCCGTCGCCGCTCACAAGAATTGGATGCGAAGGTTTGGGTTCAGTTGACGGCCGGTCGCCGAAGTTCCAAAAATGCGGCGTGATAAAGATGAACAGCAGAATCAGCGTCACCATTACGTCGTAGTGGAACGAACCGCGCTTGTAGGTCCAGTAAAAGTAGCTCTTCAGAATCGCCTTGAATCCGCGCCCCGAATCTGCCACCTGTCCGGCCTGCGCCGCCGCGCTGTCAGCCTTCATCGGCTCTCCTTCTCAATCCTGTCGGACTCGATCCGCTCGAGGCCGCCCATGTAGGGGCGCAGCACCTCGGGCACCGTTACCGAGCCATCGGCCTGCTGGTAGTTCTCCACAATCGCTACCCAGGTGCGACCCACGGCCAGCCCGCTGCCGTTCAGCGTGTGCACAAACTCCACCTTGGCCTTTGCGCCGCCCTGCAATCCGGCGCCCGGCCGGTAGCGGATATTGGCCCG
>DATJSB010000257.1:0-8689 GCA_035504315.1 Occallatibacter sp. | reverse complement strand
GTGTTTGCCATCGAGTGAGTCCGAAGTACAGATCGCGGCATCAAATGGCTGTTTGAACAGGTATTTTCGGCGCTGCCGTCCGGCGGTGCGGGAATCGATAGGAGAACATCCATGGCCGCCAACCCTAAACGCCAGCCCGCTATATTTCTTCCCCATGGCGGTGGGCCCTGCTTCTTTATGGATTGGACGTGGGGCCCGGCCGATACCTGGAAGCCTACCCGGACTTTTCTCGAGGGATTGGCGGCAACTCTGCCGGAGACGCCCAGGGCGATGGTGGTGGTAAGCGGCCACTGGGAAGAGCCGGCGTTCACCACCGGCTCGGGTGCGCGTCCTGGGCTGATCTTCGACTACACGGGATTCCCCGAACATACGTATAAGTTGACGTGGCCGGCTCCGGGCGCTCCAGAACTGGCTGCGCGCGCGGCAAATCTTTTGGCCGAGGCCGGCATGCCTGCGGCGACTGACCCCGACCGCGGTTACGATCACGGGGTGTTTGTGCCGCTGAAGGTGGCATTCCCCGAGGCTGAAATTCCGGTTGTGCCGCTGTCGCTGGCAAGTTCACTCGATCCGTCGCTGCACTTGGCGGCTGGACGAGCGCTCGAACCGCTGCGTAACGAAGGCGCACTGATTGTAGCCAGCGGCATGAGCTTCCATAACCTGCGCGCATACTTCCATCCGCAGACGCCGGAGCGAGCGCGGGCGTTTGACTCGTGGCTGACCGGGGCCGTCGAATCGCCTGCTCGAGAGCGCGGTGAGCTGCTGAAGAGTTGGCGCAGCGCGCCGTTTGCGGCCTTCGCGCACCCACGCGAAGAGCACCTGGTCCCGCTATTCGTGGCTGCTGGTGCAGGCGGAGATGCGCCGGGCAAACGCGTGTTCGGCGACGAGCCCATGGGCGCCGCGATCAGCGCGTACCGGTTCGACGGCTGATGTCGTGATCTTCGCGACCGCTCATCGCGCGAGACGGGCGGAATTGTGCGAGGTTTATAATCGGACCCATGACGCGGGGCGTATCATCGCCGATTTCTGAATCTCCGGCCGCTGCGGAGCAGGACGCATTGCAGGCTGAGACCGCCGCGAAACTGCGCGACCTTGAAGAGCGCCTGCGCGCGCTGGGAAGCGTGATGGTTGCCTATTCGGGTGGTGTGGATTCGGCGTTTTTGGCCGGGACGGCGCACCGTGTGCTGGGCTCGAAGATGCTGGCCGTACTGGCTGATTCGGCCTCGCTGGCGCGGAAGGATATGGAGCAGGCGATCGAATTTGCGAGCACCATCGGCATGCCGCTCAAGGTGGTGCAGACCGACGAGCTTGATCGGCCGGAGTACGCGCGCAACGATTCTGACCGGTGCTTCCATTGCAAAGACGAGTTGTTTGCCGCCATGGAAGCGCTGGGCGGGACTCTGGGATTCACGCGCATTGCTTACGGCATGAACTCCGACGATACGCGCGACTACCGGCCCGGTCAGCGCGCCGCCGAGCAGCATGAGGTGCTGGCTCCGCTGGCCGAGGCGGGACTGACCAAGCTCGAGGTGCGGGCGCTGGCCAAGACGGCGGGATATCCGGTTTGGGACCGGCCGGCGGCGCCATGCCTTTCGTCGCGCGTGGAGTACGGGCGCACGGTGACGCGCGAGGTGCTGGAACAAATCGAGAAAAGCGAAGAGAGCCTGCGCGAACTGGGCTTTCGCGAGCTGCGCGTAAGGCATCACGGTGAGCTGGCGCGGGTGGAGATTGCGCGCAATGAGCTCGAACGTGCACTGACGCTGGAGATGCTTGATGCGATCACCGCGGCGCTTAAGCGGGCCGGATACAAATATGTGACCCTCGATTGTGCCGGCTTCAGGTCGGGCTCAATGAACGCGATTCTGCCTGCCGAAGTGCTGGCGCGGCGGGGAGCATAGCGGGGCGCATCCGGCGCCGCTTCTTGATTGAAAGCGACTTGATCCTGCGCTGCTCCCACTGGGCAACGAGGGCCGGATTGGTTCCGGTTTGGAAATGTCATGGAACAATTCGACAACATCAAAGTCCTGTTCATTGCCGGCTTTGGCCCAATCGTTCGTGAGGCGACAGCCAGTCGTGAGCTTTATTGCCAAACACTCGGCATCGGATTCAAAGAAGAAGAGGGCGGCTATCTTCATACCGAAAAACTGAATGGCGCAAAAAGCTTTGCGCTGTGGCCTCTCGATCACGCAGCGCTGTCGTGTTTTGGCAAAGAATCGTGGCCCGGCGAGATTCCAGTTCCGCAAGCCTGGCTTGAATTCGACGTAGAGGATGTAGAAGCCGCGACGGCTGAGCTGGAATCGCAAGGCTACCGCATGCTGGTCAAAAACAAGAAAGAGCCCTGGGGCCAGATGGTGAGCCGCTTCCTGTCGCCTGAAGGGCTGCTGGTCGGAATCACCTGCACTCCGTGGATGCGAGAACAAAAGTAAGGCCCGCTTTTGGTTTGCCGCGCCGCGTGGGGGCGGGCGAGAGCCGCGGAGAGCCGGCGTTTTTGCCAGCCCCGATCCGCCATTTACAATCACAACGCGATGCGAGTTGCTTATCTTGAGTGTTTCTCCGGCATCAGCGGCGACATGCTGCTTGGCGCACTTGTGGATGCCGGAGTCAGCTTTGAGCTGCTGGCCGAGACTGCTGCGGCGCTGAACGTCGGCGCGCGGCTTGAGAAACAGACGGCGATGCGCGGCGGCCTGAGCGGCGCCAAAGTGGATGTGATCGTAGAGCAGGGAACAAGGGAACAAGGGAACGAAGGAACGAGAGACAGGGAACAGGAATCAGGGCACAGGGATCAGGAAAACGGCCACGCGCACAACCACGAACATCCGCATCGTCATGAGCACGGTGAGCATGGACACGACCACGCCTCGCATGAGGCGCACGATCATCACGAAGAGCACAGCCACGCGCACCGGTCGCTGAGCGCGATTCTTGCCATCATTGAAGCCTCATCGTTGAGCGACGCCGTGAAGGCGCGGGCCAGCCGCGCGTTCCGGTTGCTGGGCGAGGCTGAAGCCGCGATTCACTCGATTCCCGTGGAAAAAGTGCACTTCCACGAAGTGGGAGCGGTTGACACCATTGCAGACATTGTGTGCGCCGCGGCCGGATGCGAAGCGCTGGGCGTGGATCGATGGATGGCTTCGCCGTTGAATGTGGGCAGCGGGACGGTGAAGTGCGCGCATGGAACGCTGCCGGTGCCTGCTCCGGCCACGCTGGCGCTGCTCGGCGACGCGCCGGTGTACGCGGCGGGTGCGCCGATGGAGCGTGTAACCCCGACAGGCGCGGCGATTCTGCGCATGCTGGATGCGACCTATGGCCCGTTGCCCGCCATGCGCATTGAGAAGCGCGGCTACGGTGCCGGCGGGCGCGACACACCGGGCGAACCGAATCTGCTGCGGCTGCTGGTGGGCGAAGAGACCGAGACGGCAAGCGCGGAGCCAGGCTTAGAGCCGATCGCGGTGATCGAGACGGTGATCGACGACGCGAATCCGCAACTGCTGGCCTTCGTGAGTGAGTTGCTGCTCGAGGCCGGCGCGTGGGATGTTTATCGCACGGCGGTGCAGATGAAAAAGGGCCGCACGGGAATTCAGGTAACGGTGCTGTCGAGTCCTGAGCGCGTGCCGGCGCTGCGCGAGATCCTGTTCCGCGAGACCACGACCATCGGGCTGCGCTGGCGGATTGAGAACAAGATTGCGCTCAAGCGCGAGTTCGCGGATGTGGAAACCGAATGGGGCAAGGTGAGAATGAAGATTGCGCGGCTGGCCTCGGGTGAGATCGCCAATGCATCGCCGGAGTACGAGCACTGCCGGACGATTGCGCGCCAGCATGGAGTTCCGCTGAAGCGCGTGATGCAGGCGGCGATGCGAGCCTGGGCTGCAAGCCAGGCGGACGCAAAGAAGGTGGCAGACTGATGGATCCGGGACAGATTGAGGCGCTGCTGAACGAAGTGCGCGAAGGCAGGACGGATGTGGAAGAAGCGCTGGCGAGGCTGCGCCATTTGCCGTTCGAGGACATGGGGTTTGCCAAGCTCGATCATCATCGCGCGCTGCGCACGGGCAATCCCGAGGTGATTTTTGCGGAGGGCAAAACGGCGGCGCAGGTGGCGGCGATCTTCAAGCGGATGGCGCAGGCCGGCGGAAATGTGCTGGCCACGCGGGTGACGAAGGCTGTTTACGAAACCGTGGTTGCAGCCGTGCCGCGGGCCGAGTATCACGAGACTGCGCGGGCTGCAACGCTCATGCAAACGGAGGCTCCGGCAGGCAAAGGAACCATTGGAGTGGTGTGCGCGGGGACCAGCGATTTGCCGGTGGCAGAAGAGGCCGCGGTGACCGCGCGGCTGATGGGCAACAGCGTTGAACTGGTGGCCGACGTGGGCGTGGCGGGGATTCACAGGCTGTTGGCGCAGCAGGATACGCTAACGTCGGCGCGGGTGCTGATTGTTTGCGCAGGCATGGAGGGCGCGCTGCCGACGGTTGTGGGCGGACTGGTGAATGCGCCGGTCATCGCGGTCCCGACCAGCGTGGGTTATGGTGCGTCACTGGGCGGCGTGGCGGCGCTGCTTGGCATGCTGAACACCTGCTCGCCGAATGTGAGCGTGGTGAACATCGATAACGGATTCGGCGCCGCCTGTATTGCGTCATTGATCAACCATCTGCAATAGGACGCATTCTTTTGCGGCTGGATCTTTGGCCGCCCGCTGAACCATGAGATTCCGATTCGGACGGCGCAAGTAAGCCGGAGGCGCGAGGCGGGCGCACTCTCAAGTCAGTCAGCCTTCAGGTTTCTGTAGGATTCATCCCGAGGCTCCAGGAAGGAGGAGGCAACGCAGTTTCTACCCTGGCGCTTGGCTCTATAGAGAGCGCAGTCGGCCGCTACGAGCAGCCCTTCCGGCATCCTGACGGGATTACCGGAACGTCCAATGGCGGTAGAGGCGCCGCAGCTGACTGAGACAATTTGCCCTGCACAGAGGTTGGCGAGATGGGGAATCCTCAGTTCAATCACAGCATTGCAAAGTCTTTGCGCCAGCAGTTCGGCTCCGGCCATCTCTGTGGCAGGCAACAAAACCGCAAACTCTTCGCCGCCATAGCGCGAAACCATATCTTCAGCGCGTTTCACCGTATGACTGAGGGTTTCGGCAATGGAACGCAGACAGTCGTCTCCCTGCTGATGTCCGTATGTGTCGTTATAGAGCTTGAAGTTGTCAACGTCGAGCAACAAGAGCGAGAGCGGCGATCTGGTCCGGACCGCGCGTTTCCATTCGCGTTTGATCGTGTCGTCAAAGGCGCGGCGGTTGAAAATTCCGGTGAGACCATCGAGAAGGGCAAGCCGTGCGAGCCGGTCTTCAAAGAGCTTGCGCTGGGTTATGTCGCGGCTGCAGATAATGACCGACATTGCACCATTGCGATTGGAAAGTAGCCGGACCTTATTCTCCATCCAGACGTGGCTGCCGTCCTTCCGAATCGCCTCCACAGTCACAAGGCTGGTTTGATGGCCATTCAAGAGCTTTTCCGCGTCGTTCTTAATAAGAGCGATCGATTCGCTTGTATAAAGCTGGGCAAGCGACATCTCAAGAACCTCTTCCACGCTCCAGCCGACAAGCTCGGGGGTGGAGGGGGAAGCATAAACAAAGCGGTGAACCCCGTTTACAATCTCGACCTGGCAAATCATGTCGAGGCTGTTGTCGACCAGTGCGCGAAAATCGACAGCCGGCGAGCGGCTGGCTCTCTTGCCCGAGTGGACGCAAGAGTGGGCCCGAGCTCTGACTGAAGGGCGCGCCATACAGAGAGTATCGGCGCAGATGCCGCCTGGAATAAGTGCAACTATCTATAATTGTCTGCAGGCCTTCTGCGATAACGGGACCATCCTTCCTCAATTCCGTGACTTGGCTCACATCTGGCTCGGATTTACGGCGTTGTTCTGCGTCCATCCCGCGCCGGAGTCCGTGAAGAAAGAAGAGTTGCTGGCGGTGAGGCAGATTGCCGCCGGCTCGACGACCTGGCAGGCAAAGACGGCGAACGGCACGTTAACGCTGCTGCCCTTCACGGCGATCGACGATCAGCATTACCGGCTGTATCTGAAGACCGTGAGCTGAACTTCTAATCCGTTGGCCGGTCGTAGAAGCGGAAGAAGAGCGACGGCTTGGCGCAGGCCTCAGCTTTGGCCACAAGCTCTGCCGTCTGCTGATCGTTGAGCGGCGTGAATTCACGGGCGAGTTGCACGTTTTCTTCAAGCTGGGCAATTGAATCGCAGCCGATGATGACCGTGCTTACGGGCCTGGAAAGCGTGTAGTACATGGCTTCGCGCATGGTGAGGGTGCCGGATTTATCCGTCTGAATGGTCATGCCTTCCCACGAGTGCTTTTGCGCGTCGATCGGCGGTGGCGTCCAACTGGAGAGCAGGCGGCTGCGGCCGGGAATCTTCATGCCGATGATGCCCATCTGCTTTTCGACGGCGAGCGGCAGCAATTCTGCGTTGAAGCTGTAGTAATGCGGGTCGGCGGCGTTCATGGCCATCAGGATGGTATCGAAGGGGTAGCGATTGATGCACTCCATGAGGACATCAGGGCGGTAGTGGCCGGTGACGCCGAGATAGCGGACGACCTTCTGTTCCTTCATCTCGAGCAGCGCTTCAAATGCGCCGCCTTTGCCGAAGATCTCGTCGACGTTCTTGGGGATGCCGACGTCGTGCAATTGCCAAAGGTCGACGTGGTCGGTCTGGAGCAACTGAAGCGACTTGTCGATCATGCGCATGGAGCCGTCGCGGGTGCGCTCCTTAGTTTTGGTGGCGAGGAAGGCCTGGTTGCGGCGATGCGCCATCACTTTGCCTACATACTGCTCGCTCCAACGGTCGGGCCCGCCGTAGATTGACGAGGTGTCGAGGTAGTTGACGCCCAGGTCGAGGGCGCGCTCGATGATGGGGACGGCGACGTCGAAGTTGTTGGGTTTTTCAAGAGCGGCCTGGCCGCCCAGCGAGAAGATGCCCACCTTGTACCCGGTCTTGCCCAGATTGCGCGTGGGCATGGAGTCGAAGGTGACAGGGTTGGAAGGCAAAGCAGGCAGCGGCTTTTGCGTATCCGCCATCACCGACGGCGCGAGCAGCGCAGCGGTGACAGCGCCTCCAGCCTTCAGGAATTCGCGGCGGCCGGTATTGTGGGTTTCATTGTGCTTGCTCATTGGGACTCCCTCCAAACACGCCAATGATAAACCCATGGGCAGCTTGACGTGCCTTTCCCAAAAGCTTCTGAGAGTTGAGTCGGGCTAGCACGCATTTCTCAAGGCGTATGCGAGGGACGAGAGATCGGTGGCTTCACTGACGAGTGACGACTCTTCTTTAGACTTCGGGCTGACGAGGACGGGCGAGGAAGCGTGCGCCCAAGGCTCCGCCGACGACGGCAAAGAGCAGAATGGCGGCTGCGAGCTCCCCGATCATCGAAAGGAATGCCTCGGCCTGTCCCTGCGGCGTCAGCATCTTTGCCTTCAGATAGGCGGTACTTTGTGCGTCAATTCCAAATGCGCTCCAAACATCGACCAACTGACTGTTCACCACGTTTTTCCAATAGTTGTCGATGAATGCGCCTTTACCGAACCAATAACGCGCTCCAAACAGCAAGAGCCCTGAGATAGCAGCTGCGGTCCAGGCGCTCAGGATTCCCGTCACGAACCCGATGCGGGCGCCGGCGCCGACGGTGAGCCATCCCGGCTTGTGGTTGCGCACATAGATGGCCACCACCCATGCAGCAGCAGCGCCCATCAGAAACACCAGGCCCATGGGGGCCGATTCATTCTCGAGTGAATACAGGAAGAAAATTGCAAAGACGAACCCCGCGGGTATCGCCAGCTTTGCCGCCACGCTCATGGCCGGCTTCCATGCAACGCTGCCGGCGTCGCGCACCGGTTCCATGCGCCGCTCGGGTTGAGCCGTTCCGGCGCCGTTGTCTGCCTGATACCAAAGCTGCGGCAGACCGCACATCGGGCAATAGGTAGAGCCCTCTTCGACCGCCTGATGGCAGCGTGTGCAGGTGATTTCCATCCAACTAAAAGCCTATCGCATCCGGGTGAGTACGCGCGCGGGGCAGGCATTCAAATGCGCAAGCAGCCTGGAATTGGACACGAGCCAGACCTGCAGGGCAATTTCGTGATGCCGCTCCCGATTCCGGCTCCTGATCCCGGGTGATCGTTCGATTGGTTTACGTTCAGGCACTCGAATGCAGGTGCGAAGAGTTCTTGTGGCGCCGCCTTCTTCTCACTTTGAGCTTTCCGGTCTTGAAGATAGATATGTAGTCACGATTCATACAGCTATAGCACCGCACCGGTATTCGCAACTTGAGCAGTTGGCCCAGGTCCCGGGCGCGCAGGCGAGATGGGTGCAATTGCCCCGATCCGCAGACGGAACAAGAAACAGCCACGGAGGTCACCTCATTTTCGATCCATGGGATTTGTGAGAAATCCCATCATAGCTGTTGCTTAAGATTAAACAAAGGTTACGCAATTGCAAACCAGTCCGAGACGGGGTGTATTAAGCCATTTATTATCATTGGATTAATAATTATTGCGAAAACAGTGTTAGATTCTTACCGTTTTATTCGTAAACAGAAATACTTCAACAAATTCAGGCAGCTTCGAGCAGTTGAATGATGTTACGTATGGAATGGTCGGCTTTGTGGAAGGCCGATTCGAGTTTGCTGTTTGGCCGTGGTGTTGTA